>NZ_CP022584.1:2577500-2877500 GCF_002240225.1 Paenibacillus physcomitrellae
GGGTGTCAAAAAGAGGAGCCACAGAGACCTGAGGTCGCTGTCGGTCACTATAGTTTCTAATATAAACGCGTAATGCTTGGAGGATATTCATATTCATATTCATATTCATATTGCGCTTCCTAAAGTAAAAATGAGCCTAGCCCCTTGTTAGGGGGCGGCTCATTTTTCTCATCTGCTAAATTATTCAAAGAAATGAAATCAGACTCCCAGCAGCCGGATGAACTCGTCTTCATCCTCAATGACCTCAATGTCCAAGTCTTTGGCTTTGGTCAGCTTGCTGCCGGCTTTCTCGCCGGCGATGACGAGATCCGTTTTCTTGGAGACGCTGCCGGTCACTTTCGCACCGAGAGCTTCGAGGCGTTCAGCCGCTTCGTCGCGGGTCAATTTATGCAGCGTGCCGGTCAGAACGACGGTTTTGCCGCTGAAATAGGAGTCGGTGCGGGCAGGCGCAGCCTGTTCAGGCGCCTTGGCCTGCACGCCGAGGTCGAGCATTTTTCGGATGGAAGCCTGGTTGAACGGATCTGCGAAAAAGCTCACAATCGACTCCGCCACAATCCCGCCGATATCCGGCAGCGCCGTCAGCTCTTCCACGTCCGCCTGCATGATGGCATCCAGCGAACCAAAATGGTCAGCCAGCAGCTTAGTCGTCGACTTGCCGGTATTCGGAATACCTAAAGCAAACAGGAATGAGGCCAGGTCGCGGCTTTTGCTCGTTTCGATCGCTTCCAGCAGGTTGCGGGCTTTCTTCTCGCCAAAACGCTCCAGCTTCAGCAGGCTTTCATGCTCCAGACTGTACAAGTCGGCAGGCTCCCTAAGCTCAAGCTCGTCGTACAGCTGGCCGGCCGTCTTATCGCTGAAGGTTTCGATATCCATCGCATCGCGAGAAGCGAAATGCGTAATACGCCCTACGATCTGTGGACGGCAGCCGAACCGGTTATCGCAGAACAGATGCGCGCCGCGCTGCTGGAGGGGGAAGCCGCAGGCCGGGCATTTTTCCGGATAGACGATCTCTTCCCCGTCATTGTCCTCCGTGACTTTGCCCAGAATCTCCGGGATAACATCATTGGAACGGCGGATGAAGACGCGCGTGCCGAGCGCGAACTTGAGGTTCTTGCGTTCAATGTCCCCTACGTTGTTCAAGGTGCAGTTCTGCACGGTTACCCCCGCCAGTTCTACGGGTTCTACACGGGCGAGGGGCGTGATTTTTCCGGTGCGTCCTACGTTCCAGGTTACGGATTCCAGCACGGTCGTCGTTTCTTCCGCCTCAAACTTGTAGGCCACAGCCCAGCGCGGGAACTTATCCGTGTAGCCCAGCACCTCGCGGGTCCGCATATCGGTGATCTTCACAACTGCTCCGTCGATCAAATAGTCCAGCGTACCACGCTGCTCCTGGATTTGCTGAAGCTGGGCGGCCACTTCGCTGAAGTCATCGAAATAAGAGATAAACGGATTCACTTTGAACTTATTGGTACGCAGGAAATCCATCATTTCGCGGTGATCGCGGAAGGTGATGTTCTCGGCATATCCCACATTGTAAAAATAAGCGCTCAGCTTCCGCTTGGCCGTCGTCTTCGGATCAAGGTTCCGAAGGGCGCCGGCGGCGGCGTTGCGGGCATTTTTCAGCGGCTCGGCAGCCTGTTTGTTGTACGCTTCCAGCACGGACAAGTTCATGATGCCTTCGCCCTGAACTTCAATCGTTCCGTCACGGAAAGGGATGTTCAGCGGTACGGATTTGATTGTCTTCACCTGGGCCAAAATGCCTTCGCCTACAACCCCATTGCCGCGCGTGGAAGCCTGCACCAGTTTGCCGTCCGTATAAGTCAAATTCAGGGTCAGACCATCGAACTTGAGCTCAACCGCATAGGAAAGCGGCGGGAGAGGGTTATCGGGATTCTTGGCATTATAGTCGCTCGTCAGCTTGACGACGCGGTTGTTCCAGTTCAGAAGCTGCTCTTCGTTCTGGGCCTTATCCAGACTCCAAAGAGGCACGAGATGCCGGTGCGGCGTAAATCCGCTGAGCAGTTCTCCTCCTACCCGCTGTGTCGGAGAATCCGGCAGCACCATGCCGGTCTCCGCTTCCAGCCGGACCAACTCATCGTACAAAGCGTCATATTCCTTGTCGCTGACCAGCGGCTCATCGAGCGTATAGTAATGATAGTTGTATTTGCCAAGCTCCTCTACGAGCTCTTCCATCCTCTGCATTGGATCCATGCGGGGACAACCCTCCATTTATGTATTCATGATCTTATTATAGAAAAATATTAGATAAGGAGACAGCTGAAACAGCCTATCTCCTTATCGTTGCTGTCCATATGGAAAAAGTACGGCTCTGCCGTTCATGCGGCCGTATCTTTTATCTAGAATAGTTTCGGCCAATGTGCCGGAATCTAACCCGGAGCGCTAGACCGGTTATGGGATACAAAGGCGCTTAGGCTTGAAGAAGAAGCTGCAAGCTGTAAGCAGATTGGATGCTGCGCGCTCCGGCTTCGATGAGCCTTCGACGGGCAGACTTTTAACAACGATGGGCCTTCACGATCAACCCTCGACGTCAGCTGTCAAACAATCGATCTTCGACGATCACCCTTCGACTTTGGTGATCGGGGCGAACCCGGCGAGCAGACGTTTCACGCCGACAGGAGCCGGGAAAGCGATCTGCAGCTCCATGTCGTTGCCGGAGCCTTTGACGGCGACGATCGTGCCGGTGCCCCATTTGCCGTGCGATACTTTATCGCCGGCTTTGAATTCACCCGGGGCACCTGCGGCGCGTGCGGCCGGCGCGGCTGAGGCGCCGGTCGTCACGGTTACACTTGGCCGGCCAGGCGCTGAAGCCGCCGAGCCGCCGCCAAGCGGGCGCGCGGTGGCACCTGAGCCGGGCGCCGCCCCATAGCCGCGGGCAGCGCCTGGGGCGCCCGCGTTGTGTCTGGCGGCACCGAAGTTGCTGCCGCCGGCCGAGGCGCCGAAGCCGCGTCCACCGTAGGCGCCGCCGTTATTCGCCCCGCGCCGGTAACGGTCGCGGGCGATGTCGGTGTCTTCCTTCAGTTCCTCCGGAATCTCCTCCAGGAACCGGGAAGGCGGGTTGGCCGTTGTGCGGCCAAACAAGGTGCGCATCTGCGCACAGGTCAGGAAGAGCTGCTCCTCCGCCCGCGTAATACCTACATAAGCGAGGCGGCGCTCCTCTTCCAGCTCTTCATTGTCGAGGAAAGCCCGGCTGTGCGGGAACACGCCCTCCTCCATACCGATGATAAAGACAACCGGGAATTCCAGGCCTTTGGCGCTGTGCATGGTCATCAAGACAACGGCATCGGAGGAATCGGCTTCCTGCTCATCATCGTTCATGCTGTCGATGTCAGCGATAAGAGCCAGATCGGTCAGGAAGGCGACCAGCGATTTGTCTTCGTTGTTTTTCTCGAATTCCTGGGTTACGGACAGGAACTCGTCTATATTTTCCATACGGGACTTGGATTCGAGTGTATTCTCACGCTGCAGCTCTATCCGGTATTCGGTTAATTCAAGCATCTTCTCGGTCAGCTCGGTGACGGACAGGAACTCAATCATCCGGCAGAGCGACACGATCATATCATAGAACTCGACAAGCATATTGCGGGTCCGGCCGGCAAAACCAAGATCGTCCACAAATTCGAGCACCTTGAAGATAGAAGTGTTCCGTTCCGCCGCCGCCGCTGCAAGCTTCGCTACGGTCGTATCACCAATCCCCCGCTTAGGTACGTTAATGATCCGCGTCAAGCTGATGTCATCGTCCGGGTTGGACAGCAGGCGAAGATATGCCAGGATGTCCTTGATCTCTTTACGATCATAGAACTTGATGCCGCCGACGATCTGATAAGGAATATCCGATTTGATCAAAATTTCCTCTATAACCCGGGACTGGGCGTTCGTCCGGTACAGAATCGCGTGGTCGCGGTAGGATTTTGCGTTTTTGATATTTTTGTGGATCTCGGACGTGATGAAGTAACCTTCATCATGCTCCGAATCGCCGCGGTAAACTTTGATTTTAGGACCTTCGCCCTTGTCGGTCCACAGCTTCTTCGGTTTGCGGCCGCTGTTCTGGCTGATGACTTCATTGGCCGCATTCAGAATATTGGAAGTAGAGCGGTAGTTCTGCTCCAGCATAATTGTCGTTGCTTCCGGATAGTCCTCTTCAAAATTCAGAATGTTAGAAATATCCGCACCGCGCCAGCGGTAAATGGACTGGTCGCTGTCGCCGACCACGCAGATGCGGTGGTGGCTGTCGGCCAGCATTTTACAAATCATGTATTGAGCCCGGTTCGTATCCTGATATTCGTCGACATGAATGTACTTGAATTTCTTCTGATAGAAATCCAGCACTTCCGGCACTTCCTTGAACAGTTCGATCGTCTTCATGATCAGGTCGTCAAAATCCAGCGAGTTGTTGGATCTAAGCCGTCTTTGGTACATCTTGTACACCTTGGCCGCAATGTCCTGCAAATAATCGCCGATCTTCTGCTCATACTGTTCAGGAGTGATCAGTTCATTCTTGGCTGCGCTGATCATGGCCTGGATCGCCTTAGGTTCAAACTTCTTCGTATCGAAATTAAGCTCTTTCATGCAGTTGCGGATGACGGACAGCTGGTCTGTGGAATCCAGGATCGAGAAGTTGGATGTAAATCCGATTCGTTCAATATCTTTGCGGAGAATACGCACGCACATGGAGTGGAAGGTCGAGACCCAGATGTCGCGCCCTTCAGGACCGACCAGACTGGACACCCGCTCCTGCATCTCCCGGGCCGCTTTATTCGTAAACGTAATCGCCAGGATCGCCCAAGGCGGCGCCTTGCGGGTTCCGATCAAATAGGCAATGCGGTGCGTCAGCACACGCGTCTTGCCGCTGCCTGCGCCAGCCATAATAAGAAGCGGCCCTTCGGTGGCGATGACCGCTTTCTTTTGCTCCGGATTCAGTTTCTGTATCGCTTGTTCTATATCAACAGACATTAAGTCATGTCTCCTTTCATTTACAAGAATCCTGTCCAGCGCTCCCTAGCTAATCTTGACTAAGCTTGATTAGGCTTGACTAAACTAAGCTTGCTGAAACGAAGTTCCTTTTACTGCCTGTACCGTTTCGAGCGCTTTGTCCAAATCGCTGTATATAATGTTGCCAACGATAACGGTGTCACTGACTGCTGCAGCATCGGCCGCTGTTGACGCGTCCACTATCCCGCCTCCGTAAAACAACCGGGCTTGTTCCAGCGAATGCTTGACCTCAGCCACCAGCTCCATATCTCCAAACTTGCCGCTGTATTCGACATAAATGACCGGCAGCGACATCAGCCGTTCTCCGGCTTGTCCATAAGCGGCAGCACGCGAGGCAGACATTGCTGCATCCGCACCTGTCACTTGCCCGGCTGTGGAATCGGCATTCAAAATCAGATAACCCTCAGGCACAACCATCTCCCAAGGAATCAAATAGCCGTACCGCTCTACTGCTTCACTGTGCCGGCCGATCAGCCAGCTTGGGTCAGCGGCATTCAGCACCATCGGAATCAGATACAAATCAAAGCCGGGCACAACGGCCTCCAGATCGGAAACCTCTAACACGCAGGGAAGCTCATACTGCCTGACCCGCGACATCAGATCCACGGTATTATCATAGGTTATCCCGCTGGAGCCGCCGATCATAATCGCATCTGTACCGGACAGGCATACCGCCTCCAATTGTTCATCCGCAATCGTGCGGTCGGGGTCCAGCTTAAACACATGTCTCCATGTGTTAATCATTGATTTCAACGCCCTATTCCTCCAGCCTAAAATGACCTAAAATTCGTCCAAATGAGACACTACCTCCTAGTCTATGCTACGCACCGGAGAGTGTCAATGTTCGTATTTTGGATGAAAAAGGGGAACAAAAACGCCCTGCCGCCCCAGGCTTCCCCGGAGATGCGGCAGAGCGCTTTTTCACAAATATTCAGACTTCATTTCGGCTTCCATTTGGCCTAAAGTCCAAGTAGAATTTTCCAAACCGGCTTTCGCAGTTCGCCTTCCGATAAACGGTTAGAGTAGAAGCCGTAAGCGCCCATCGCCTTGAACTTTAATACATCGCTCATTTGATCAATCGTATGGATGTAAGAAGGCACTCCCAAATCCGATAAAGCTGAGATCAGCTTGCGGTCCGCCCTTGTATTCGACATCGTCACCGCAGAGATATGATTCTCGCGCACAAACTTCACAACCTCAGCATCCGTATCTTTGGACACATACAGCGTATAGATGATCTGAGGAAAATCATATTCGGCTTTCACTTCAGCCAGCATCGGCTGGTTATAGATCTGCGGCACGACCCGGTCCAGTACGCTTGGATCAACCTCGTCCGCTTCTTTCACGATCGTACTGAACATCTGGCGGATACGCTCCGGTTCAATTTCCTCGGTATCTGTGATGATATAAATGTCCGGATATTCATGCAGCAACTGCACCGCATCTGCCCAGCTGAGGGCATCGTATCTGCCCTGAATCTTGGCCTTCCTGAATTCTTCATATGTAAAACGTGAATTCAGCCTGTCATCCGGCAGCTCATTCTGCTGACCCATCATTTTGGAGAAGCTTGCCCCCCATTCATGGCGTCCGATGAGCTGCTCATCTTGATCCGAGGTGAACAGCATGTCCATCTCAAATACGCGGTTCCCTTTGGCATAACTCGTTATAAAGGCTTCATAACTATTCTGGTTTTGTTGGTTTCGGATATAGGATTTAACAAATTTATTTCTTCTTTGGTTTTAATTTACTATTTTTCCCAACATGGATCTGATCTCCTTTCTTAAAATCCCGGAGCTCGGGAAGAGAAATCCTCCCCTGTACTGTGCGATATTCTTCCGTTTCTATTACACGATACCCTTGAGCCAATTCTCGGATCCAGTAGTATTTTTATTTCTCATGCCCTCCGCGATAGTCACGGCCTCCTTTAACAACCCGTACGGACTTTGTGCTTAAACGCTACAAGGATCTTAAGTAACTCTAGAACGTAGAAGACCACTCAAATTGAGCGGTCTTCATTTTGTGATGAATTGTATAAGTTTTAAGGGTCGCAAGGGACCAATGTTGGTTTTAAATACAATTTATTTTCTGCTTTTGTCATTATATCTGTTTAGAGGCTTAATTCAACCCCCTGTTTGAGAGTTTCATTATTTATGATGTTCAAAACATTGTCGCTTTATCAGAGCGATTCTAATGGCTGTATGATCAGTTTTCGTCTAGAAATAATATATGGTGCCTTAAAATAGAAACTAGAGTCCTGTGGTTATGTTCGGAAATAACAAAAATTATCCCCATGCTTTGAAATAGATTATTGTTTGAAAATCGCCTGCTTGTTTAAATGCATGTATTATTTAATAAAGCAAGGTTTTGTTGAAAAATTACCAGCATTAAAAATACTCATAACAAAGGTGACCTCAGTATAGGTCACCTTTGTTATGAGATATTATGTAATACAGGATTTATTTTACCAAGGTATATCTGAGCTTTTCAGATATACTATACCTTTTGGATTAGCTGCACTACCATGTACTTGTAATGTGTAAGATCCTGAAGGAACCCCACCACCATTTTTAGTCCAATCAAATGTTTCGCCAGCTTTAACAGTTGCATCTAGAATTACACCATATTCAGGATAATCATTGCTTTGAAGTGTGACTCTATATGATTGAGTGCCAGTATTTTTGGCTTGCAACTTAAGATTACCAGAACCTTTGGCAATAGCTAGAGTTTTTGTATAAGTTGTTGAGCCGCCTTCTAGGTTTAACGTCCATTCTCCAGTAATTGCAAAAGGAGTAATTTCAATCACTTCAGATTCTTCAGTTGCTTTAGGATTTAAATCAGCTGCTGAAACAGCACTAAAAGCTCCAAGAACAAGCGAAAGAGAAAACGCTGTTGCACCAACCATCTTCATCGTTTTACTAGTCATTTTACCTCAATCTTCCTTTCCATCTAAAATATAGTGTAATATCATCTAAAATATTATTAGAATGATATATTGGACAATATTACACTATTTGTAAAAAATAATCAATAGGCATACATAGTGAATTATCCGTTCATACGGCCCAGGCCCAATTCTAGTTATGTTATGTCCTCCTTCTCTCACATGTCCGTAGTATAAATCACTTCCAGCAGGCTATCCTTATAAATCATATGCGTGGCCTCGAATCGCTCATCAATGTAATCTCGGATGAAGTAATCTCGCGCGATCACATCTTCTTCTTTCCGCCATAACTCGGCCTTTCTCATTCGTTCACTCTCTGGTTGGGCTGCCCAGACTTCGAGGGCCTCACGTTCAAGTTACTTCTCGATTTTTCGTTCCGTGAGCCGTTCATTCAATCGCTCATGACTTTTATTTCTATTACAAGCAAGGTTTTTCCATTTGTTCGATCATGATCGTGATCAAATAGAGATCACACCACTCACTATCTCAAGGGATCTATTATTTAGATGCGCAAGGTTCAGAAGGATAATCGTGCCGAGATAGAGAGTTAAAATCTATTTACGAGTCCCTCGTAAACAGTAATTCCGAGTAATAAGACAAAAATTACTACACCTAGTGCTGGCCCACACCGTGCCATAAATAACGCACAAAACTTATACCGAGCTGCGACAATCTAGCAAAAGCTGCCTAGCACAAATAAAAAACCACAGTAGTGATTCCATTCGACTGAATCATAGCTGCAATTGTTTAAAGTCAGACCAAATCCACTGATATGCACCCCTAATGTTAGATACCATCTAACATTAGGGGTGCAGTTTTTGCATGGCTAAATTTAATGCCGATGAAAAATTAAAAGCGGTCTTACGTTATTATGAAAGTTCAGAAAGCTTGAAATCCATTGTGAGACCCTGGGGGTCGATATACTGTCTTTTAAATTGGATTAGGCAATATGAGCATCACAGTGAAAAGACCTTTAGAAAGAGCCATACATCATACACAGCACAGGATAAACTAGACGTACTTCAATATAGGGAAACGGCTGCAATTTTTAATATTGCGAGTCATAGTACCATTTTAAGCTGGCAAAAGAGCTTAAATCACATGGAATAGACGCCCTACAGGCACAGAAAAAGGGGCGCTTATCCATGAATAAAGGCTCTAAGGATCAGAAGAGTTAAACACCAGCAGAAAGAACCATAGAGGCTCTACAAGCAGAGCTAGAACGTTTGCGTATGGAAAATGCATATTTAAAAAAGTTGAATGCCTTAGTTCAAAACAAGGAGAAATCACCAAACAAGACAAAGCAAAAGTAGTCTATGAAGAAGGAACGAATTCTCGGTGAAGGCACTTCTAGAGTTAGCTAACGATTCCTCGTAGTACCTATTATTACGTGATTAAAACGTTCGACAGGCCAGACAAGGATGGTGAGTTGAAAGACATCATTCAAGCCATCTACAAAGAGCATCCGAGGCGATATGGTTATCGCCGTATTCGGGATGAGACTAGTAAATCGTGGGCATCGTGTCAATCATAAGAAAGTGCAACGTCTAATGAATATATTGGGATTAAAAAGTCTTGTGCGGATGAAAAAATACCGTTCGTATAAAGATATGGTTGATAAGATAGCAACTAATATTTTAGAGCGTGACCTTCATGCGAAGAAGCCCAATGAGAAGTGATCACGGATATAACGGAAATTAAATGTTGTGGAGAAAAAGTATATTTTTCGCCCATGCTCGATCTGTTTAACGGCGAAATTATTACGTATACGATTGATTCAAGGCCTGTATACACTTTAGTTCCCAACATGTTGGATCAAGCATTTGAACTATTAGCAGCTGAAGATAGACCTCTCATTCATTCTGATACTTAAATTCGATAATATTGAGCCGTTTAAACAAGAGCTCTTCATTTATATCGAGTACTACAATCACAAGCGTATCAAAGCAAAACAAAAGGGAATGAACCCGGTCCAGTACCGAACTCATTCCCAGAAAGTTGCTTAATATAATAAATAATTATTGTCTAACTTTTGGGGTCACTTCACACAGAATAAGCTGACAGGCCTGTTTCCTTAGCTTTTCGTCAGCAAGAGATTTTATATTTCTAAGCGTCTCTATTTAAATTGTTTTTTTGCCTTCTGAACCAAACAGCACTTAGAACGTCAATTAGAATCCTACGGGTCTTTTTGTTTCGTTCCGCCTTATATTGTTTGATTCTCTCCTCATAGCAGCGTCGGAAAAAGCAACTGGATTTTCAAGTTTGAGCTTCATGCTAACGGTTCCTTCAGGAATGCGTATCTCACACCCACGAGCGAAGTAAAGTTCGCAAGAAATTTTACGACTTTGGGTTCCAGATGATCTTGGAACTGATTGACGAGCATTAAATAGATATCGTTAATATATCCTTCGGACAGGGGGAGGCCTTCGACATAACAGTATTTCGGAACAGTCTTTGTTAGGATTCCATAAATTGGATCTGGTTCAACAGTGGAGGCTTGGGGGCCGATGCCCTCATACAATCAATCATCGTTAATTCATTTTTAGTTATATCATTCTTTAGTAGTGGCGGATTTTTCGTCATCGGATTGGCTGCTTCCCGACAGCAGAAGCAGGAATACGGCTGCAGCTACGCCCAGAAGACTTAGCAAACGTTTCATGATCCATGGCCTCCAGCCTAACTTTGCCCCAATGGCGTTATAGGCTCTTCATTTTCAGTTTAATTATCTTTGAGTTCTCAAGCATACGTCTTGTTCAGAATATTCTGCATATACGCCAGCAGCTGCTCCCGCATCTCTTCCTGCTTCAGTGCATAATGGATGGTTGTTTCGATAAAGCCCAGCTTCTCACCTACATCATGGCGTTCACCGTCGAAGTGGTAGGCCATGATGCTTTCTTTCTCGCCCAGACGGCCAATGGCGTCTGTCAGCTGGATTTCCCCGCCAACACCCTCCTGCTGGGCCTCCAGCTCGTCAAAAATTCCCGGCGTCAAAATATACCGCCCCATAATGGCAAGATTCGAAGGCGCCTGCTCGGGCGCCGGCTTCTCTACCAAGCGTTTCGCCCGGTACACGCGGTCCTCCAGCAGATCGGCATCCACGATGCCGTAGCGGGACACCTGTTCATACGGCACCGGCTTGACGCCGACGACCGAACGGCCGTAGCGCTCAAAGACGTTCATCATCTGCTTCAGACACGGCGTTCCTTCCGTTTCCACGATGTCATCGCCAAGCAGAACGGCGAACGGCTCGTCCCCGATAAATTTGCGCGCGCACCAGACGGCATGTCCAAGGCCGCGCGGTTCTTTTTGCCGGATGTAATGAATGTCGGCCATGTTGGAAGGCTTGCGGACTTCCTCCAGCAGGTCCCATTTCCTCTTCTCCGATAAGTGATGCTCCAGTTCAAACGAATTGTCGAAATGGTCCTCGATGGAACGTTTGCCTTTCCCTGTGACGATAATAATATCCTCAATGCCTGAAGCGACCGCTTCTTCAATAATGTACTGGATGGTCGGTTTGTCGACGATCGGCAGCATTTCCTTCGGCATCGCCTTGGTGGCCGGCAGAAAGCGGGTTCCAAGGCCCGCGGCCGGAATGATAGCTTTTCTTATTTTCATAGAATAGATTTCTCCCTTTTCCGATAGTCGGATTTAGTTGCGTTCTTCTATTCATATATATGCTGTTTATATATCATTTATTAATTATATCATAGCATTCAGCAGGTGCCGAATTGATAGAAAAGGGAGATTTAGGATATTTCCGGACTGAGAAATCGGGCTAAGCCAAGCTACATGCCGTTTATCGCAAACCACTGATCCTGCATCAACCAGCCGCGGCCGTTCCAGGTCCAGACGCTGACCATATAACCGTAACGGTCGGCATGATAAAGGCCGCTTACGCCCTGAAAAGCCATTAACGAATATTGGCCGTCCCTGTCGGTGTCCACCGGATACAGTCCGCTTATCGGATCAACAAATCCTTCCACCGGTTTGATCAAGCTGCCGTCCGGCTTATAAATTTGATCCAAATAGTCCTTGCCCCGCCCGCTGATATCGATCGTAAAGGCCTGGCGAGTGTTCAGAGCCGTTACGCGGAGCTTGTAGCCCGGCAGGAAATCTACGCTGTATTTGAGCCGCTCGCTGAAATGCTCGGAATTAAACAGATGGCGGAACTTTCCGTTCTGATAATGGTACACATCATCATACGTGATAGCCCCCGATCCACCCGAATCAATCTGCACTAAAATGTCCTTATATCCGGAACCCGTGAAATCAGCCAGCAGAACCCGCGGGTTATAACCGGACGGTTCCGGCAGACGAATCACATGCTCGCGTCCACTTCCGCCTTCCCGAATGGTCAGCGTTATATTTTGTACATAAGGACTTCCTTCTGTCCGCGTCCCGGTCAGCAGGATTTTATCCGGAACCCCGTCTCCCGTCACCTCGCCGACCACCTGATCAATCACCTCTCCAGCCGCTGCAACCGACCGCAAGTTACCGAACGTGTTGGCATAAGGATGGTTATCATTTGCCCTAAAAACCATTTCGAACCCCTTCTCTCCGCTGGGTTATGAACATTCTCCATAAACACAGGCTCCCATGAACGCAAATCCCCATAAACGTAAATTTCCACAAACGTAAATTTTCCACAACGTGTAAATCGTTCTCTGCTCCAGCATATGAGGCATAGGCTCGGCCGATTCCCGGATCGTTTCTCAAACAGTCTTCCTGGGTTTGCTCCAGCCCTTTTCCTTCCAAAAATAAGAAAAGACCGCTCCGACGCGGAACCTTCGTTCCGAATCTTGCGGTCTGTATGGTATAGATATTAACCTCTTAGTGGTAAATAACCTGTTTGATCCGGGATTCTTCCAAAGAAGTTAAGCTGTGCGGCGGCTGCGGTGTGTGCAAAAGGCGTTCTGTGCCGAACTCGATCTTCCGGTACTCCTCATCTCCTGCGGCCTTCATTTCTCCACGGACTCCGGTTACGAAATTTTTGATTTCTTTAATAGCTGCCAGCATGGCGTTTCATCCTCCTTGGATGACGATCAATGAATTTTGCAACCATTTTGGTTACGCTTACATTATAACATGTTCAGTCCGTATTTGGAAGAGATGTCCACGTCAAATGCACATTAAATTTTCGTGGAAATCGCGTTAAAACAATGATATAAGTTGACATATGCGGGATGTAGTGCGTCTATAAAAGAAGTATGTCTCCCTGCAAGAGACATCCTTCTGAACGATCATGGAGTCGATTTTTTTAGCTATATTTCATTAATCGGAAGATGATTTTCTATGAGTTAGAATTCCATTCCTTGCAAAAAAGCTCTCAGCCCCTCCCGCCAATGTCGGATATCCTGGAATCCATTCGTTCGGATCGACAAATGTTCGAGCACTGAATTGCCCGGGCGCGGGGCGGGACGCGGAAATTGCCCGGTTGTGCATGGCTCCAGCCGGGCTGTAAAGGTTAATCCTGCAACCTCCGCCGCATCCTCAAAAATAGCCTTTGTAAACTCATACCAGGTGCAGGAACCGCTGCCTGAAGCATGATAGATGCCGTATTTCTCCGTTTGCGACAGTTCCACTAGAAAATGAGCGAGATCCACCGTATAGGTGGGTGAACCCTTTTGGTCGTTGACGACCTGAAGGAACGGTTTTTCCTGGCCAAGCCGGAGCATGGTTTTAACGAAATTGCTGCCATGCAAACCATATACCCATGAAGTCCGTACGATAAAATAACGGGAAGACAAGCTCTGAACCATTATTTCACCGGCTCGTTTCGATTTGCCATAAACTGACTGGGGATTGGTATTATCGTATTCCTGATAAGGCAGCTCCGAATAACCGTCGAATACGTAATCGGTGCTGATATAAATCATTTTGGCTCCGCTCTTCTCGGCCGCTGCCGTCACATTTCGGGTGCCCGCCGTATTAACAAGATGGGCACCGTCCACATCCTTTTCCGCCTCATCAACTGCCGTATAAGCGGCACAGTGAATAACTACATCTGGAGCAAACTTTTCGATCACCTTAAGGCACTGTTCCTGGTTCGTGATATCCATCTCCGAGCGGGCAGTCCCTAAAACAATATGTCCGGCGGCTTCGAAGGTCTTAACTACATCGCGGCCTAATTGGCCGCCGGCTCCCGTGATCAGCACCTTCATGACCGATCACCAAAGCGGGCACCATACTGCTTCTTATAATACTCCTGATAAACACCGGACTGAATGCGGCTCCACCACTCCTGATGCTCCAGATACCAGCGAATCGTCTCTTTAATGCCGCTCTCAAAATTATGTTTTGGCGTCCAGCCGAGTTCGCTTGTCAGCTTAGTTGGATCAATCCCGTATCTCCGGTCATGGCCCGGACGATCTTGTACAAATGTAATTAACGATTCGGGTTTGCCCAGCTCGGCCAAAATGGTCTTGACGATTTGAAGGTTTGTGCGCTCATTGCTGCCACCGATGTTATAGACTTCACCGCTTGCCCCCTGATGAATAACCAGATCAATGGCGCTGCAGTGATCCTCAACATACAGCCAGTCACGGATATTTAGTCCGTCTCCGTAGACCGGAAGCGGCTGATCATTTACCGCTCGTGAAATCATCAGCGGGATTAATTTCTCCGGAAATTGATAAGGGCCATAGTTATTCGAGCATCGCGTGATATTGACCGGCAAACCAAATGTTTCATGATAAGCCCGCACCAATAGATCACCTCCAGCTTTGGAGGCAGAATAAGGGCTGTTCGGAGCCAGCGGTGTTTCTTCCGTAAAAAAACCAGTCAGGCCAAGAGTTCCATAAACTTCGTCTGTAGAGACCTGCACAAATTTCGTAATACCGTATTTCTTGGCGGTATCGAGCAGAACTTGCGTGCCGAGGACATTAGTTTTCACAAAAATCGCCGGATCGAGAATACTCCGGTCCACATGCGATTCAGCCGCAAAGTTGACAACGACGTCAATCCCCTGCTGAAACAACACATCCATGGCCGCCTTATCCTGAATATCCGCCTTCACGAAGGTGTAATTTGGGCTTGATTCAATGGATTTCAAATTCTCTAAATTGCCCGCATAAGTCAAAGCATCCACGTTTATAATTTCATATTCCGGATGTTCTTTCAGCATATAATGCACAAAATTGCTGCCTATAAACCCGGCTCCGCCGGTGACAAGCAGTTTCATGAAAGGGCCCTCCCAACCTGCATTTCATCCGTTAATCAAAATTCAACTCCGCATCCTGCAGCAGCGGATGGCTCTGGTCCTTATCCGACAATACCGGATTGGAGACCGGCCAATCAATACCTAGTGCGGGGTCATTCCATAATATGCCGCGGTCGTTCTCAGGGGAATAATATTCGTCCACTTTATATATGACTTGGGTATTCGGTACAAGCGTACAAAAACCATGAGCAAACCCTTTCGGCACCAGCAGCTGACGCTGATTATATTCGCTTAAAATAACCCCCTGCCATTGCCCGAATGTCGGCGAACTCCGGCGAACGTCCACAATTACATCATACACCGCTCCCGCGACTACACGAACCAGTTTCGTTTGCGCTTTTGGGTTCAGCTGATAATGCAAACCGCGAAGCACGCCCGGCTGGGCGGATAGAGACTGATTGTCCTGAACAAAATGATGGTTTATACCTTTATTTTGTACAACTTGTTCATTATAGCTTTCCATAAAAAAACCGCGGCTGTCCCCGTAAACCACCGGTTCCAGCAAAGCCGCCCCATCCATCTTCAAAGGAGTTACTTTCATCCCTCGACTCCCCTTCACTTCAAGTTTCAATTTGCCAAATTCCTCGAAGAAAGTGCTATCAAACATTTATATGCCGTAAAGGACGGAATTGCTTGGGGGGGAATGCGGGTTTATGGAAGGGAAAAAAGTTAGCTATCAAATATAAAAAATAAAGCCGTCACCAGGGGTTCCCCTTAGTAATCGGCTTTATGTCTTCTTAATTTTAAGCAGTAGTTTATAGGTAGTTAATTAAGGAACTGTTAAAGCTTGTCCCAGTCATGTTAGTTAATCACCATTTTCCACCTTCACCTGTACTGAACGCTGCAACTATTCCGGTATGAGGTTTCGATAGAGAGTCAGAATCTGCTAACGACTTAGTCGGAGTAAAAATTACGGCAAGACTTAAAACAAAGGTAAGACTAGCTAATACGGCCAATGACTTCTTTTTCATCGTTATTCTGCGCCTCCAATATAATTTTTTGATATTCAGATTGCTGATCCGCTTTAGCAAAATGTCGAAACCGTTCAAATAAACCTACACAGCGGATGATGCAACCTTCTTGATTAATTCTAACAGAATATGCCAAACTTTTGATTATCCAGTTTATCCCAACATCAAATTTTTGTTGATTTAGATAATAACATGCTAGATCAGCGAGGAAATGGGCGAATTTTGTATTCATGACCTGATGATTATAATTATTATTTGGTCCTTGATGGAAGACCTTCAATATATAACCCTGATATTCTTTCAATAGTTTATCAACATTTAAATGATGTCTGATAGAGGCCTGTAAAACAGAAAACAGACCATTTAGGAGTTCATCTTCACATGTTGTAATATAGGCTATATATTTAAGTAAGGCCTTGGCGTCGCCAGCCATTAATTTATACAAATGAACGTTAGCTTCCGCCCACTCCTGAAATTTTTTAATAGCAGGCAGGCTTTCTAAATCACCCTCCAATACCCAATCTGGATTGTTATAAAGAGTTGTATAATACAAGGCCTTGTCGAATTGACCGTACTCCTTACAAACGGTCCCTCGCATGAGGTAAGAATATAAAGCATAACCAACGAGAGGCATTAAAGGTTCCCGGTTAGAAGAAGACTGCATCTTCACCTTTCCCCTTTTGTGCTTCAAGTCATACAAAATTCGGCTCTTGCTGCCCAGCTTCTCGGCAAGCTCGTCCACTTTATCGTATCTCTGCAGTGAAGCATAGATATCGATCAAATCCTTCAAAGCGTCAAGCTGTTCGGTCTCATCTAATCGGTCCACATAAAGCTCAAATCTCGAAGCTGCCTGTGCATTTACTTCCTGGTTATCACCTAATGTGATTTTGAACAGTCGGTAATGGCAAACAGCCAGCCTTTCAGAATGCTGATATTTCTCACTATCTGCAACGGTCTGATACAAAATAGCAGCGGCCTCCCATTTATTCTCCCGGTACCAATGTTCGGCCATTTCAAATAATGGTCCGGCATAAGACAAATTATCCATTACTCTGCGGGCAGCCTGCTGCATCAATAGTAGCTTGTCCAGTTCGGCACATCGCTCAAAAAAAGGACCGATTCTTCGCCAATCCAAACTGGAAGCTGCAAGATATTCCTCCAAAAACATTTCGTAATATGTCCCTTCAGGTAACCCCATCACTTCTGTTATTCGATCAAGTTGAGTCACCGAGATAGAACGATGTCCATTTAGAATATTGCTGACGGTCCCTGCGTTTATGCCGATCCGTTCTGCAAAACGGGTTACTGTGAGACCCTCCTGTTTGATATAAAGCTCCATTTCAGTTTGAATTGTAGCTGCCACTTATTGTATCACCTCCCAAATAACAAAAAATTACATTCATTAACTTAATATTATTCCAATATATTACAACGGTCAATTGTGAATTCGACGTCATATATGTTTTCGCTGTCATTCTCTCAGAAAAAATAGCGAGAAAAAGTGAATAATGAAGCTTTCAGAAAAAAAGAGCCTTCCATTCCCAAAAAGGAACAAAAGACTCTTTTGTCTATCATAAGCTTCGTTAATTTTCCGTTTATCCCGTCATAACTTGCTGAATTTCCCCGGAAATAATTATTTCACCAGCTGACCGCGGGTTACGCCAAGCTGGTTGGTGGCCTTCAGCGTTTTCCATACTTGGGTGCCGCTGATTTCGCCGCGCAAAGCACGGGTGTACAGATCGATAACCTCTTGTACCTGCTCCGGTGTTTCTTCCAGGAACTCCACGCGGAAGCCCGATACGCCCAGTTGCAGGAAGTTCGTCAGGTATTCCGCACCGGATTGCTCGATGGCGTTGTAAACGGTGTTGCGGCAGCCTTCGTCTACGCGGACCGGATGGCTCATGCCGATGCGGTCCTGCAGGGACGCGCGGTGTTCCTCACACGGACGGCCGCAGTTGGTGTAGTCCGTGCCTTCGCTGAGGAAGGTGCAGTACACGCAATGTTCGGTATGGAACATCGGCAGATGCTGGTGGATAACCACTTCCATCTGTGCGGTGCGGCTCTTGCCCAGCAGATCGACCATCTGCTGGATGTTCAGATCATACGACGGAGTGACGACGTCGCAGCCCGCTTCCAGGAACAGCTCCACGGCTTTGTGGTTGGCGATGTTCAAGGAGAAATCGCCAATCAGCTTCGGCTGGTGCGCGAGCGGATTCTCCAGCCGGTGGCGGAGATAGAAGTAAAGCGCACCGGTGTTGCGCACCAGAACGGCGTCGGGCTTGAGACGCAGGATGTTGTTGTGGTAGCCGTTCTCGCCCGGCATATGGATGCGCGGCGTAGCGAGCGCGATTTGTTTGCCTGCGGCATGAACGGCTTCCACCGCAGCCGGGAACTGCTTGATGAACTCGAAGTCCGCGTAGATGAAATCGACGCCGGTCTTCACGGCAGCAAGCACCTGGTCGAGGCTGCGGCAGAGGGCGGTAAGCTTCGCACCGCCCAGCGGTACCGGCGCAGCGGCCACAGCCGCGTCGCCGAAGATTTCGATCTCCCGTTTCGTATAAACGGGAGGTTTCGGGCGTTCGCCCGCAAGCTGCTCTACAGCGCGGCGGCGGATGCTGTTGAGCTCACGCATCGGCACGATCACGTCGCCGTGCAGGTCCACTTCCAGCTTCTCCAGCTGGAAGACGGTGCCGCCCAGGCGGCCGAACTGCTCCTCAAGCAGTTCGTAGTCCATGGGCCGCTTCTTCGCGATGTCGAGCTCCAGCTCCGAATCGACCCGCACCGTGGTGCCCTTCTGGACATCCGTCCAGAAGGTGATCAGCGGCTGCCCTGGATTGCCGACCGCGCGCACATGTACCGGGAATACCCGGTACGGCTTCTCGGTCTCGAACGTTTGGCGCAGCCGCTTGTCCAGCGCCGGATCGCTGGTCTTCCAGATCCGGTCGCCCACGTGCACACGGCGAAGATCCACGTCACTCCTGCCAGCCACAATGTCGACAAACCAGCCTTCGCCGGCTTCCCCTTCGATCTTCACGCCTTTGCGGCGAAGATCGTAAACGCGGCCGCCCTCCTCCTTCTTCGTCGGGTCGCCAGCGTCAAAAACAATCCCGTCGCCGCGCTTCAGCGGCGCCTCGATTTTACAAACAACGCCGTCTCGCAGCACCTGCTCGACGCGTCCCAGATAAACGCCGCGGCTCTTAGGGAACGTCCCCTCAACAAGCTTCTTGTTGTTGGTCCCTTCCAGGAAGCCGTGAGTGAATCCGCGCGAGAAGCTTTGCTGCAGCTCGCGGACTTCCTCTTTCGACGGACGTTCGCCCTTGCCTTCAAAATACTGGTCAATCGCTTTGCTGTATTTGCTGACCACGTTGGCCACATATTCAGGGCTTTTCAGACGGCCTTCGATTTTAAAAGACGTAACGCCCGCTTCAATTAGCTCCGGCATAATATCGATTGCCGCCAAATCCTTTGGCGACAGCAGGTAAGCCACATCGCCCATCGGCTTCTGCTCGCCGTCAACCATCAGGTCGTACGGCAGGCGGCACGCCTGCGCACATTCGCCGCGGTTAGCGGAGCGTCCGCCCCACATTTCCGAGGTCAGGCATTGGCCGGAATAAGACACGCACAAAGCGCCATGCACAAACACTTCCATCGGAAGTTTGGCCTGGTCGCCGATTTGTTTGATTTGTTTGAGGTTATTCTCGCGCCCGAGCACGACACGCTCCATGCCCCAAGGTTTGGTGAACTCCACCGCTTCCGGCGAAGTGATCGTCATTTGGGTTGAACCGTGGATCGGGAAGTCCGGCGAGATTTCACGAATCATTTTTACCAGACCGAGATCCTGCACGATCACCGCATCCACGCCCGCATCGATACACGCATCGATCAGCTCTTTGGCATCCGCAAGCTCGTCTTCGAATACCAGAATATTAAACGTCAAAAAGCCCTTAACCCCATAGCTGTGCAAAAACGCCATAATCTCCGGCAGCTCATCCATCCGGAAATTGTTCGCGCGGGCGCGGGCATTAAACTTCTCAACGCCAAAAAAGATCGCGTCCGCCCCGTTCGCCACCGCCGCACGCATGCAGTCCCAATCGCCCGCCGGTGCCAGCAGCTCCACGTCTTGCCTTGTAATCTTGCTCATAAAATGGATATCCTCCCAAACCGGCATCGCCGGTAAACTCTTGATTTATTTTTACTTTCCCTGAAAACGGATGACTACCCTACATTATCGGTAAAATCTTAAAATTTTAACTTCATGGACTTATCTATTTTATCAGACATTGCTGCGGTACTCTAGCTTTTCCAACAATACTCAAACTCTTCAGAAAAACCTTTCATTCGCTCCTTTTCCTCTCGTGCCTTCTCGCAGATAGAAGTATTTCTAAAAAATAGAGACGATTTGCGAACTCGTTAATCTTCCAATTTTTTGCTATAATCAAAGAGTACATGAAACTGGCTTATAAGGACGGTCGGCTAGTCTCCCGGAAGGGAGGTGACGCCTGTGGAGATTAAGGATGCTCTGACGATTATGATCAGTTTCGGCGCGCTTATTATAGCGCTGCTGACGCTGGTAGTTGCTATTGTCGTTGCCATTAATCAAAACACAAAGAAATAGACCGCCCTGGACAAAGGAAGCGGTCTATTTCTAACCGTAACTTTTCTACAGCCGACCGCTCTTTAAAGCGGTAAGTGTACGAGGAGTCGTGTTACCAGCACGGCTCCTTATTTATTGTTATCTTAGCACACTTAAAAATATACCTCAACCAAGGGGACTTCGAATCTTCTATCCCGTCAATTACGCTGTCAGAGAACAGCCTGCGAACGGGATTAAGCTTCTGCCCGCTGTACCCGCTCCACTCTCGACTGCTGAATCATCGCGCTGACTTTAGCGATTACTTTATCCAAAGAAGCCGGATCTGTGGCATCGTATTCGTCGATGTTCAAGCGTAGAACCGGACAAGCCGTAAACTCGTTAATCCAGTTAGCATATCTCTCATGCATATGCTCCCAGTAGGAAACGTCGGTCTGGATCTCCATCTCACGTCCGCGCAGCTTGATACGGTTCAAGATCGAAGGCAACTCGCCTTCAAGATAGATTAACACATCCGGATGCGGGAAATACGGGGTCATCACCATAGCCTCAAACAGGCTGGTATACGTTGCATAATCCGTTTTGGACATCGTGCCTTGGTCGGCATGCATTTTCGCAAAAATCCCGGTATCCTCGTAAATCGAACGATCCTGCACAAAGCCGCCGCCCGCTTCATAAATCGCCTTCTGCTCCTTAAAGCGCTCGGCCAGGAAGTAGATTTGCAGGTGGAAGCTCCACCGCTCAAAGTCATGATAAAACTTCTCCAAATAAGGGTTGTGATCCACCTTTTCCATAGAAGTCTTGAAGCCGAGGCGGGCCGCCAAGGCTTGGGTCAGCGTAGATTTGCCCACGCCTACCGTTCCCGCAACTGTAATCAGCGCGTCATCCGGAATATTATACAGCTTGTTCATCTATAAAAGCTCCTTTACTTGGCGAACGATATGTTCAAAATGCTCCGGGTGCTCCACAAAATCCATCTCATCCCCGTTAACGGTAATGATGGTGGTTTCAGGCTCCCGCTCGGCCAGTTCAGCAAAAGCGGTCTCGTAATCCTCGATCAGCTGCTGCAAATAAGCCGGGTCAATTGCCGTTTCAAAATCCCGGCCGCGCATCTCGATTCTCTTCTGGAGAGTCTCCAGACTTGCGCGAATGTAAATGACGATGTTCGGCTTCGGCAGATCCTCGGTGAGCAGATGATAGATCTGACGGTATTTGTCCAGCTTGACGCCCTTCAGCGTACGCTGGGCGAAGATCAGATTTTTGTAGATATGATAATCGGAAATGACCGGCTGGTGCCGGGAGACATACTGCAGTCCGGTGTCTTCCAGCTGCTTGTACCGGTTGCACAGGAAAAACATTTCAAGCTGAAAACTCCATTCCTCGATGTTCTGATAGAACTTATCCAGGAACGGATTCTCTTCCACGATCTCTTTGAGAAGCGGAATATCGAATCGGTCTGAGAGCATGGTCGCCAGCGTGGTTTTTCCGGCGCCAATCGCTCCCTCTACCGCAATAAACGGGCATGGTTTCATCTCTTCGGGGTCCTCCTGCAATGCTTGCTAATGGCTTACGAATGGCTTACAAATGACTTGCTCATAGCTGAGCCGATCATAGATATGGTCACTTGCTCTTTCTCGCTCAAAAAATAGACTAGAACATTGTAACACAAAGGCAGAGGGATCGTGGATGAAAGTTGTTTCAAAGTTTTGCGGAAAAAGAAACCCGGCTGACGAACGAAGCATCAGCCGGGTCATGCTGTTACAAGAGCAAGAGTATGCGGGATAAAACCGATCATTCACCAAACTTAAACGACTTCTCTACCCTGCTCATCGCGGCTTTCTGCTCCTCCGTAGCATTCGCATCGTTCAGAGAGAAGGTCAGCTGATAGAAAGTGCCTTTATGGCTGAAAGCAACGATCCGTTTCGTGACCGGAATGTTATCCTGAGTGGTATGAAGAGTGAAGACGGCGGCAGGCAGGCCGGAAATGACCGTTTTATCCGTGGATACCGTTACGCCATTTCCGCTCGAGGCGGCAGCCGAATAAGAGCTGGCCAAGCTGCCCAAATACTGCTCCGGATCGTCCGTCTGGATCATCGCCAGCTTAAAGCTTCCGCCAGGGAAGCTGTACTGGACATTGGTCTGATCGAATTGATCAAACACCGGTGTCCAATAACGAGGGATCTGCAGCGTAAATCCGTTAGCGGACGACGATTTGATCACCGTTTTGGACAAGTCGCTTTCCAGGGTCCGGTCATACAATTTGCCGAAATAATCCTCAATATCGTAGAACGGAATATCCACGCTGTTCAGGATCGCTTCAAACGCGAAGTCAGTGGAGGCCGCGGGCACAAGCGCATTGTCACTGGCATTGTCACTGGCGTTCTCACCGGCATCTCTGCTAACACTTTCGCCAGTATTGGTATTAGCATCGGCGCTCTCACCAGCACTTGCCGTTCCGGTCACTGCCTGAACCGGTCCCTGGTATTCCATGAAATAACGGTAATCATCGACCAGCCACATGATCTGGTCAAGCGGCTTCCAGCCGTCCCCGGTGTTGACCTCGGCTTTAAGTACAGCGGCTTTCTCGTCCGATACTTGCGTCATGGTTACTCCTTCAACCCGCAGGGCTGAAGGCACATACAGCCGGCTCAGCCGCTGTTTCATCTGCTCGGCCCAGCTTTCGACAGTCTGGTCCGCCGCATTCGAGGACACGCTGAAACGAACCTTCGCTCCATCCGGACCGTTAAAGTCGGTACCGTTGTCATCCTTCGACCAACCGGCCGGCAATGTCAGACCAATACCGTAAACATCGTTGTACAGCGTTTGCTGCCCGTCCGCCTCGTGCGACAAATCTTGAA
Source organism: Paenibacillus physcomitrellae (assembly GCF_002240225.1). Lineage (NCBI taxonomy): Bacteria > Bacillati > Bacillota > Bacilli > Caryophanales > Paenibacillaceae > Paenibacillus > Paenibacillus physcomitrellae. Next base: position 2,601,091 of record NZ_CP022584.1, read on the forward strand.
GACGAGGATTGCCGGCATCGTAAGAAGTACGGAAGGAATCAAGCAGTCCGGCATAAGCCTCGAAATCCTGATAGACATAAGCGTCAGCCAGCGTAAAATACAGCAGATAAACTTTATGATCGTTGTAATAAGCACGTATTTCAGCCAGCATCCCGTCTTCATCGCTGGTAATCATTCTGGCGTAAGACGTGTCGCCCTGCTGGACTACCTCCTCATGCAGAACCGTTTCCTGGTTGGCTTTCACTTCCTCTGCCAGATTGTCCAGCAGTGCCTCCCCATCCTGGTCCGGCTGTCCGCCTGCTACATGAATCTGCAAATAATATTTCCCATCTGGATCGCTGAATATAGCGGAGCTTTCATCCTCGCTTGCCTGACCCACCAGGTCACCCGGATTATGGATGCTCCAGCCGTAATAGCTGTTGCCTACCTCGGCCGGACCTGACTGATTGTCATCGGCTGCTCCGTTTCCCGGCTGGCCGCTAAGCGCCTTGGACAGCTTGACCACCACTTCTCCATTCGAGCTGGATAACGACGCACCAAACCCTTCCGCTACCGAACGCAGCGGAACCATCAAGACGCCGCCGACCATGGCGGGAGAAGCGCTCATCCGGTTTTTCCCTTTATTCGTCCACAGCACAGGACTGCCGATTGTCAGCGTAACCTTGCGGTTTCCGATGGTCAGCTTCACCACATCCCCGTCACCCAGCCGGCTGTCGACGCCAAAGGCGTTGGCAAACACGCTGAGCGGAACCATCGTTGTCCCATTCACCACATAAGGTGCCCGCAAAACGACTTCCGAATCGCCATTAATCGTGATCCGCCGGCTGCCGACCTTTAGACGCAGCTCATTCCATCCCGCTTCAGCGCTTCCCTGGATGGAGGCTGCTGCGGATTGTGATGCCGCGGATATGGCGGCATTCCCTACTTCCGCTGATGCCGCAAGCGCCGACTGCGCTGCGGCTGGCGAGATCCCGGCAAGCAGCGCGGCTGCGAGCAGGAACGCCGGTTTATTTTTCAGGATCATAGTCCGACCTCTTTCCGTTATTAGAAATAGATGATTTTAAATTCCGTTAAACTTGGATTTATTCGTCGCTTCCGGCATCGCTTTCGCTGTCATTCAAAGTAAGCACCAGACTGCGCTTGACGATGTCTCCGCCTGACTGCATCCATAAAGTGACGGTTTGACCCGGTTTGTATTTCTTCAGCAGCTCATTTACATCCACGATGGAAGTAACGGAAGTGTTATTTAATCTGTAAATTTTGTCTCCGGCTTTAATTCCGGCCTTGATGGCCGACGGTGAATCAACTCGGGTTACGGTCAAAGGGTCATCACTTGGCAGTCCGATTTCGGCGGACCAGCCCTCCTGAAGCTCCAAACCAAGCGCTGGCCGGCGCACTTCCCCATAAGCAAACAGCTGCTGGATCACATAACGAACCGTATCATACGGTATGGAGAAGCCTAAATTCTCAACGCCAACCGCTTCATATTTCATCGAATTAATGCCAATGACCTCGCCTTTCATGTTCAGCAGCGGACCGCCGCTGTTACCGGGATTAATCGCTGCATCCGTCTGAATCAGCTTGTAGGAGGCATCGACGGCACGGTTAAGGCCGCTCACGATCCCTTCCGTAGCCGATCCACGCAGTGAAAAGGATACCGGTGTCCCAAGCGCTACTACCTTCTCCCCCACTTGAATGGCTCTTCCCGCCGGAGCCAGCGATGCCGGCTTGAGTCCTGTGGCCTTAATATGAACGAGTGCAATATCACTGGCCTCGTCTATGTAAGATTTATCAACGGAATAGGATTTTCCCGAAGAAGTAACAACCGTCGGATCCAGAATGCCATTTACGACATGGGCATTGGTGATGATCCAGCCGTCGGCTTTAATAATGACGCCTGTGCCATGAGCCAGATTATAGCTGCCTGCAGGCACCCCCGCGCTTCCACTATCGTTCATCCCCGAAGCCTGATCCTGCTGACTGTCCGCCGCTTCCCCAATAATGCCTACAACAGATGGCGTCAGCTTCTGAACAATAGCCGGAACCGTGCTCACCGCAGCGGCTGTTGATTTAACCCCTCCGGTTGAAGACTTTGCCATAACCGCCAGATCCCCTCCGGCAAGCATGAAACATACCAGCAGCAGCGCTGCCGTACTAATTTTTTTCGTTATTTTCATCGGCTCGAATCCTTTCCCTCAAATGGCATATGCAAGGGAATCCATGCCCGCATACGCTTCTATCTATCTAGCAATCTATCGTGTTGGATTCCAATGTAACACAGTTTAAAAAGTGAAACAATCGCTGGAAACGTCTTGCAGATGTAAAATTTTATACCTGTAAAAAGCAGATGTGACAAGCCTTTGCGGCTTTTGACAAATCTCTTCTTAATTCCCGTCCCTCTGCGTTCCTGCCCTATTCCTGCTCTGTTCCTTCCCCCGTTCTTTCCTCCGTACATCCCCATCTAGCAGCGCTTGGTTAATAGAAAAAGCCAAGCATACTGGCATAAGAAAGAGAAGCGTCAGACGCTCAATGTCTGACGCTCCTTGATGCTGCACTATACTTTGAGAAAAGCTGCTTACTTCTGCAGCTGCAGAAGCTCTGCACTGCGTTTGGTATCTCGCTCCAGAATCGGTTTCAGATACCTTCCGGTATAAGAATCCTCCACCTTCACGATCTGCTCCGGCGTACCGGTGGCAATGATTGTGCCGCCGCCGCTGCCGCCTTCCGGGCCAAGGTCAATGATGTAATCCGATGTCTTGATGACATCGAGATTATGTTCAATCACAACAACCGTTTCGCCGGATTCCACCAGGCGCTGCAGTACGACCAGCAGACGGTCGATGTCATCGACATGAAGACCTGTTGTTGGCTCATCCAAAATGTAGATTGTTTTGCCTGTGCTCCGGCGGTACAGCTCGGAAGCCAGCTTAACGCGCTGGGCTTCGCCCCCGGACAACGTCGTGGCCGGCTGTCCCAGCTTCACATAACCCAAACCTACATCAAGCAGGGTTTGCAGCTTGCGGTGGATCTTCGGAATATTCTGGAAAAATTCCGTTGCATCCTCGATCGTCATTTCCAGCACATCGGCAATGCTTTTTCCTTTATATTTCACTTCCAGCGTTTCACGGTTGTAACGTTTGCCTTTGCAGACCTCGCAAGGCACGTAAATATCCGGCAGGAAGTGCATTTCAATCTTGATGATGCCATCGCCGTTGCAGGCTTCGCAGCGGCCGCCTTTAATGTTGAAGCTGAAGCGGCCTTTCTTATAGCCGCGGATCTTCGCTTCGTTGGTCTGGGAGAACAAATCCCGGATGTCGTCAAACACACCTGTGTAAGTAGCCGGGTTAGAGCGTGGCGTTCTGCCGATCGGAGACTGGTCAATGTCGACAACTTTCTCCACATGTTCCAAGCCGCGCATTTCTTTGTACTGACCTGGCCGGACTTTCGCTTTGTTCAAATCGCGGGCCAACGTTTTATACAAAATTTCGTTCACCAGTGTCGATTTGCCGGAACCGGATACGCCGGTCACCGATGTGAATACCCCGATCGGGAACTTCACATTGATATTCTTCAGATTGTTCTCCTTCGCGCCGCGGACCTCGATCCAGCGGTTATCCGTCTTCCGCCGTTCCAGTGGAACGGGGATAAACTTCTTCCCGCTCAAGTATTGGCCGGTCAACGATTTTGGATCGTTCATGACCTCCTGCGGCGTGCCTTGTGAAATGACTTGACCGCCGTGGATACCGGCACCGGGACCAATGTCGATAATATAATCGGAAGCCAGCATCGTATCTTCATCATGCTCGACTACAATCAACGTGTTGCCGAGGTCACGCATCTGGCCTAACGTAGCGATCAGTTTGTCGTTGTCCCGCTGATGCAGCCCGATGCTTGGCTCGTCCAGAATGTACAGGACACCCATCAATTGGGAGCCGATCTGGGTTGCCAGCCGGATCCGCTGCGCTTCCCCACCGGACAAGGTGCCTGCTGCGCGGCTCATCGTCAGGTAATCCAGGCCGACATTGACCAGGAAGCCGAGACGGCTGTTGATTTCTTTCAGAATCAGGTTGGAAATCGCCCGGTCCTTCTCGTTTAATTCCAGACTGTTGAAGAATTTCATGGATTCACCGATGGACAGGTCCGTAACATGAGCGATATTCGCCGAACCCACCGTGACGGCCAGCACTTCTCTCTTCAAACGATGCCCTTTGCAAGTTTCACAAGGCTTCGCCGCCATAAATCCTTCGATATATTCACGGATGCCTTCCGAACCGGTTTCGCGGTAACGGCGCTCCAGATTGTTAACAATGCCTTCAAAGGTAACATACGCATCTTTGCCTTGCCCAAAATCGTTCGTATAACGGAACCGGATCTTCGTCTGGCCTGTTCCATAGAGCAGCACCTTCATCTGATCCTTCGTCAGCTCGGAAACAGGAACATCCATCGGGATGTCAAAATGCTCGGCGACCGATTTCAGGAACTGCGGATAGTAGTTGGAGTACCCGCCGGCCCAAGCTTCAAAAGCGCCGTCTTCAATGCTTTTACTATCATCCGGAACCAGCAGGTCCGGATCAATGACCATTTTGATACCAAGACCGTCACAGTCGGGGCAAGCCCCGAACGGGCTGTTGAACGAGAACATCCGGGGTGCCAGCTCTTCCATGCTGAAGCCGCAGATCGGGCAGGCATAATTGGAGCTGAAACGCAGCTCTTCCTGGCCCATGACGTCAACCAGCAGCTGTCCGCCTGACATCTTCAGCGCGGTTTCGATGGAGTCGGCCAGACGAGAGGCAACATCCTCTTTGATGACGATCCGGTCAACCACCACTTCAATGGTATGCTTCTTATTCTTCTCCAGCTCAATGTTCTCCGACAGGTCGCGGATTTCGCCATTCACGCGAACCCGGACAAATCCCTGCTTGCCGATCTCGGTGAACAAACTTTTATGCTCGCCTTTACGGCCTGAAATGACCGGAGCCAGAATCTGCAGGCGGGTCTTCTCCGGATACTGCATAATCCGGTCGACCATCTGCTCAACGGTTTGAGATGTAATCTCAACGCCATGGTCCGGGCAGTGAGGTTTGCCAATCCGCGCAAACAAGAGACGCAGATAATCATAAATTTCCGTAACGGTGCCTACCGTTGAACGCGGGTTGCGGCTCGTCGTCTTCTGGTCGATTGAGATAGCCGGCGACAAACCTTCGATCGAGTCTACATCCGGCTTCTCCATCTGACCGAGAAACTGGCGGGCATAGGCGGACAAAGATTCCACATAGCGGCGCTGCCCTTCCGCGTAAATGGTGTCAAAGGCGAGGGACGATTTGCCCGAGCCGCTGAGACCGGTAATGACAACCAGCTTGTCGCGCGGAATGGTGATGTCGATATTTTTCAAATTGTGGGCTCTTGCGCCCTTTACAACAATATTCTCAAAAGCCATGCTTTCTTTATCCTCCTTATTCCGCCTTCAGTTCCAGCATCGCATCACGCAGCTGCGCGGCCCGTTCGAACTGCAGATTCTTTGCGGCTTCCTTCATTTCGGCCTCGAGCCGTTTGATCACGGCTTCGCGGTCGCGTTTGCTCATCTTCTTACCCGCTGCGTCCGGCAGATAATCCCCTTTGCTCTCCGCCGCTTTCGTCGCTTCGATCACGTCACGCACTTTCTTGCGGATCGTCTGCGGTGTAATGCCGTGTTGCTCGTTGTAGGCCATCTGAATGCTGCGGCGGCGTTCCGTCTCCTTGATCGCTTTATCCATGGATTCGGTGATTTTGTCCGCATACATAATAACCCGTCCGTCCGAGTTCCGCGCGGCACGACCGATCGTCTGAATCATGGAACGCTCGGAACGCAGGAAACCTTCCTTATCCGCGTCCAGAATCGTTACCAGCGAAACCTCTGGCAGATCCAGGCCTTCCCGCAGCAGGTTGATGCCGATCAATACATGGTAAACGCCAAGCCGCAAATCCCGCAGCAGCGCCATCCGTTCCAATGTCTTAATGTCGGAATGCAGGTACCGGACCTTGATGCCGATTTCTTTCAGGTAGTCCGTCAAATCCTCGGACATCTTCTTGGTGAGCGTCGTCACGAGCACCCGTTCATCCTTCTCAATCCGATCCCGAATCTCTACAATCAAATCGTCGATCTGTCCCTTGGTCGGACGAACCTCAATAATGGGGTCAAGAAGTCCCGTCGGACGAATGATCTGCTCGACCACAGTTGGCGTATGCTCCAGCTCATAAGGTCCTGGAGTTGCCGATACATAAATGATCTGGTTCACTTTCTCTTCAAATTCCTCGAATTTGAGCGGCCGGTTGTCCAGCGCGGAAGGCAGACGGAAGCCATGCTCGACGAGTACCGTTTTGCGCGCCTGGTCACCGTTGTACATCGCCCGGATCTGCGGCAGAGTCACGTGGGATTCGTCAATCACGACCAGCATATCGTCCGGAAAATAATCCAGCAGCGTATATGGCGTAGCTCCGCGCTCGCGGAAGGTCAGCGGTCCCGAATAGTTCTCGATGCCCGAGCAGAAGCCGACTTCCTTCATCATTTCAATGTCGTAACGTGTGCGCTGCTCCAGACGCTGGGCTTCCAGCAGCTTGCCCTTCCCCCGCAGCTCTTCCAGACGCTGCTCCAGCTCGCGTTCGATATTGACCAGCGCTACGCGCATGGTCTCTTCCTGGGTTACAAAGTGAGACGCCGGGAAGATCGCAACATGATCGCGTTCGCCGATCAGCTCGCCGGTCAGCACATCAATTTCGGTAATACGTTCAATTTCATCGCCGAAAAATTCCACCCGGATCGCATGCTCACTCTTCGAGGCCGGGAAAATTTCAATGACATCCCCGCGCACGCGGAACGTACCGCGCACAAAGTTGATATCGTTGCGCTGGTATTGAATATCGACAAGCCGTGACAGAATCTGATTTCTCGGCTTCTCCATACCGACCCGCAGCGACAGCAGCAGGTTGCCGTATTCCACCGGGGAACCGAGGCCATAGATACAGGATACACTAGCTACAATAATGACATCGCGGCGTTCGAACAGCGAGCTGGTCGCGGAGTGCCGCAGTTTGTCGATTTCTTCATTAATACTAGAGTCCTTCTCTATATAGGTATCGGAAGATGGAATGTAGGCTTCCGGCTGATAATAATCGTAGTAGCTGACGAAATAATCCACCGAATTGTTCGGGAAAAATTCCTTAAACTCGCTGGCCAGCTGGGCTGCGAGCGTCTTGTTGTGGGCAATTACCAGCGTCGGGCGGTTCAGCTTGGCAATCGTCTGAGCGATCGTAAAGGTTTTGCCTGTGCCTGTTGCGCCGAGCAGTGTCTGATGCTTCTTGCCTTCTCTTATACCTTCCACCAGTTCCTCAATCGCTTTCGGCTGATCGCCCTGCGGCTGAAACTCGGAAACCAGTTCGAATTTCTGGTTACTGACGACAATATCACTCATTGTCCAACATCACCCTTATCGTCTAAAATGGGAACTATGATTCTTTCTATATGTCAATAAGCTGCCTGATTCGATATCATTCGGTATGGTTACAAGTCAAAACAAAATGTTTGGTATGCAACAAAAACGGGTAACCTTCGCCGATAAAAGGGTTAGAAGGCAACTCCGTTTCTGCATCTATCATTATATACCCGGTCTGTACCCGTCATCCTATAAGAATGCTTGTTCCCATGTATTATAACTGTTTCATGGAATGGATGCAAACGGAAAGTCCGGGCGGCCAGGGTATACATTCAGGTACAAATAGTAAGGATACATTTCTACAGATAACAGACAACTAGATCAAAGCCGCCAAGAATAAGGAGTGAGGACTGACGATGGATTTCATCACCATTATCGGCATTCTGATAGGGATTGCCGCTGTAGTAGGAGGATTTTTGTGGGAAGGCGGCCAAATGGGCGGTCTTCTGCAGGTTACAGCTGCACTGATTGTATTCGGGGGTACCGCAGCCGCCGTAATGGTCAGCTTCTCCCCGGCCAAGCTGAAGACAATTCCGAAAGCGCTCGCGTTCGCTTTTCTCTCACGGCGCCATGATTCCGAATTGCTGATTGAAGATATTTCCAACATGGCGTCCACCGCCCGGCGCAGCGGTCTTCTTGCGCTGGAACGCCAGGGTGAAGCGCACGGAGATCCTTTTTTACGCGAGGGCATCCAGCTGGTGGTAGACGGGACCGATCAGCCGCTCGTCAAAGAAATCATGGAGCTGGAAATTGACGCGCATGAAAGCCGCTGGGAAGGTTTCGCAAAAATCTTTGAAGCTGCCGGCGGCTATGCGCCTACGATGGGGATCATCGGCACCGTTATGGGCCTGATCCATGTACTGGGCAGCCTGCAGGAGCCCAGCGACCTTGGGCCCTCCATCGCTTTGGCTTTTACCGCCACTTTATATGGCGTGGCCAGTGCGAACCTGATTTTCCTGCCCATTGCCTCCAAGATCAAATCCCGCAGCGAAGAAGAAGTGCAGCGCATGGAAATGATCACGCTTGGTGTGTTGTCCCTGCAGAATGGCGATCATCCGCTGCTGCTCCGCAAGAAGCTGGAATCCTTTGCAGCCGGGCCTCGCGAAGCCGACAGACCGGATAAACGGCGGAAGATTCAAGAAGCAGAGGACAGCCTATGAGACAGCGGCAGCGAGGCAGCCGGAAGTCCGGCAGCGGAGAAGGCAAAGACCGGTGGATGATTACGTATGCCGACCTTATTACGCTGCTGCTGATCTTCTTTGTTATCATGTATGCGATGAGCCGGCTGGACACGGAGAAATACAAATCCGTCACAGAATCCTTACAGTTCTCCTTTCATAACAGCAGCGGCGGCAAATCGGTTCTGGAGGGGAACCCTGGATTGACGGGCTCCGATATTCCAAACGCCACCGACCATCCGGCAGCCAGCCCTGCCCCTTCCGCTTCTCCTGCTCCTGGCGGGGCAGACAGCGGAGACAAAGCAGCTTCTGGAGATCCGCCTTTGACGGAGCGGGAGCTGGCTTTCCGCCAGCAGGAAGAACAGCTCGCCAATTTGATGAAAATGATCAAGCAGTATGTGCAGGAGAACCATCTGGACAACCAGATTTTTGTAGCTGACAAACCGCAGGGCATCGCCATTACGCTCAGCGACCAGTTCCTGTTCGATACCGGTAAAGCCGCTTTAAAGCCTGGCTCCGGGAAAACCTTATCCAAGCTGGGCAGCCTGTTCAGCAATCTGGACACTAAAATCAGCATCGAGGGTCACACCGATAACCAGCCGATCGTGCATTCCTCCCAGTACAAGGACAACTGGGAGCTGTCAGGGGCACGGGCTCTGTCGGTGCTGCGTTATTTCATTGATACGATGCATCTGGATGCAAACAACTTCCAGTATGCCGGTTATGCGGATACGCACCCGGCGGCCGACAACTCGACCGCGGCCGGCCGGCAGAAGAACCGGCGCGTGGAGATTACCGTGCTGCGTCAGCTGCAGCAGTGACCGAAGATTTTTCGAGCAGTATAGCCTGTATAGTTATATAGCTGTATAGCCGTGTAATGCTAACATGAATAATCAAATTTTTAAATGCAAAAGGCTGCCAAGGTCGTCAGGATGACTTTGTGCAGCCTCTTGTTATCAAACAACAAATCTGTATAAAGCCTACTCTTCCAGCAGATCCATAGCTTCCGAAATTTCTTTGTTCAAAGAAGCCATCACGCCGGGATATTCCGATCTCGCAGCAAAATCCTGCGGATAACTGGTGATATTATACAAAGTCATATCGTTTGAAGAACCCGAGGACAGCTGAGCACTTATTGGGGTAAGCAGAACCTTTATCTTTTCCCAGTTGTCCGGAAAGTCGGGGTCCTGGCTTCGGTCAGAGAAATACACTTCCAGCGTATAGATCATAGCTTGCAGATGCAGATTGGTGTCCAGGATGTTGCCCAGTTCATGGTGATACTCGCTGCCATCCATGTTTCTGATCAACCCGGCTAAATAGGCATCAACCTCTGAACCGCTTCCCATTAGATAGCCGTGCAGCAATAAATAAACTTCATTCGGGCTGCTATACTCCCCATTTCCCAGTTCTAATAGAAATCGATAAGTATTCAAAATCCCGTTTGCATAGTTCGTAAAGATGGAGTCCTTATTTTCGTACACCCGCTGATCGGTTACAGCAGTTTGTTCTCCGCTGGTCCGGCTCAACCAAACGTATTGAATAAGATTGGAACACAGCACGGCTGCAGCCGTTATTAAAATAAACTTGGCTAAGAACCTGCGCTTCAATTCGTTCAGCCATCCTTTCTTAAAACCTGTTCCAAAGCAAAAAATAAAGGAAATGGAAAACCCTAATCAGGTTTATTTTCCATTTCCCTTTATTATATCCTTTTATTCTTCTCAGCTGAACTTGCCAAAGGTCACAAATTCATTCACCGGCTTGCGGTAGCCGCGCGGACGCTGTTTGGACGTATCCTCTTTGCCCAGGGTGATCATAAGCACCGGTACCAGATGATCAGGGATGTTCAGAATCTCCTTCACCTTGGCCGGGTCAAAACCGATCATCGGGCAGGTATCCCAGCCCCGGTCTTTGGCGATCAGCATAAACAGCATGGCCGATAAGGAGGCATTCCGCACCGCTTCCTCATGGGCGAAGGCGCTGCCGCGTGATTCGTAAAGGTCCTCGACCATTTTCAGCATCAGATCGTAATCAAGCTGACTGAACATCCCCAGATTCAGCATGCCGCCGTAAATCTCGTCGCCTTTCTTGTGGGCCTCCACATCACCAAGCACGATAATGGCTGCCGAGGACATGACCACTTTATGCTGTCCAAAGGCAGCCTCCTTGAGCTGGAGCTTCAATTCCGGGTCGGTCACAGCGGCATAATGGGTATGCTGGAGGTTATAGCAGGAAGGCGCAAAGCTCGTCATGCGGAACATCTCCGCAAGCTCCTGCTGGCTGATCTCCACATCCGTTTGAAACTTCATCGCGGAACGCCGCAATTTGACTAATTCATCAAAGTTACTCATGTTCTTCTCCCCTTTTCTGATGTATGTTCTATGTAAGGTCTTTTCGTTAGCCTTCTTCGGGCATCTTCATATACGAATCCCATCATCCATTATTACTATAGGTAATTAGATTCCGTAAATGAAGTTCCTAACTAAATTATAGTTAAATACTTGAAAAAGTAAACCGTTTTCTTCATAGTTAAGGAAATCGATGTTTTTTCCGTCGTGATCATTCATTTATCTATGCATTCATTTATTCACATTATCCATTTAGGAGGGGTCCTTATGGCAGAACTTCGGGTGTTGAACACGGGGGAGCTTCAGGAGGCCGCACAGCTTGCGGATCTTGTATTTCGTGATCATGAACAGAAATCGATGGGAACGGCTTTTCCTTATATTTTTGCAGCGGAAGCGCCGGAATCAGTGGGGGTATACGAGGATGGGAAGCTGGCAGCGTTTATGGGGATTGTGCCTGCCCGGATTACAGTCGGTCCTGCCCGGCTGCAGGTTTATTCCATCGGCTCCGTCTGTACGCATGAGGCTGCTCGCGGCAAAGGTTATGCCAGCAGGCTGCTGAATCAGGCGATCAGCGGCATGAATGCAGCGGGGGCTTCGCTGATGCTCGTATCCGGGGACCGTTCTCTCTATTTGCGGGCGGGATGCCGGACGTTTGGCGAGATGCGGCAGTATGTGCTGGCGCCGCCTACGGACGCCTTACATATCCTCCAGAGTAAAATGAATTCTGATTCGGCTTACCGGACCAGACCCGCAGAAGCAAAAGATTTCTCGGCTATGGCCGGCCTCTACGAACAGGAACCAACACACTATGATTTAAGTCTGTATGATCTGTCCAGGCTGATTCAGGCCGAGCCGCTGGCCAGCTGCTACAAGCTGTCCCATCGCACATGGATCGCCGAGCGGGAAAATGGCGAAGCCGCCGCTTTTGCCGTCATTGGCGTGCCGTACGGCGAGCACGTAACCGCCGCTCCCAAAGTCATTGAAGCGGCCGGCGAGCCGTCCGCAATCCTGGCCTTGTGTCTGGAAGCGATGACAGACCATGGACTGAAATCGCTGGAATTCCCGGTTGGCCTGCACCGCACAGCCCTGATTCAGGAGCTGGACCGCAGCGGCTTCGCTTCAGAAGCCCGCGCCAACGAAGGCACAGTCAAAATTCTGAGCGCAGCCAGACTCTGGCAGCAGCTTCTTCCTTATTTGACCGCCAACAATCCGGGTGCTGCCCGAATTTCAGTCACCTCTTCAGCGGACGAAACGTCGGTCACGCTGCTGCTGGACGGGAACCCTGCGGCGGAGCTGACGATGGATCAGTTTAACGCCCTGATCTTCCATCAGATTCCTGCAGCAGATGGCTTTCAGCTGCCGGAAGAGCTGCAGAAGCGGCTGAAAGGCGCCTTTCCGGTTCCGTTCCCGTTCACGGCAGGGTTGTATTACATCTAGTTTGATCCAGCAAAAAAAGTGAAGTGCCCGCCATATATTGCGGGTAAAGAGGCGCAGGTGCCCGCCCACTATGCGGCGGGCACAAAGCAAGAGGCTCAGGCTCCCGCAGATGGCGGAGCCTGAGCCTCTTGTATGTCCGGCGTGGGCTTGCGGGGCTGATTCAGCCCGCAAGCCCACGCCGGATCGGGGCGCGAAAGCCCCGCCGGCCAGCCTTATAATTCGGCCGGCTTCTCTTGACCGCGCCCCGAAGGGCCTTGCGAGCCGCGGTCGCTGCGCGGCTCGGCACTGCGCTTGGGCGCAAACAGCCCAAGCAGCGACACCGCTCCTGGCCGAATCACGGCCGGGGCGTCTTCGTCGGGCGCGAGCACCACACCCAGCTGGTGGTGCTCGCCCGCATAGATTGCACGCTGCGCGAATTTGATCTCCCCGGCGAGATTCAGCACCTCAAGCTTGCAGAACGCCGGGTTCATCCGCAGCGCCTCATGCAGCTCCTCTTTCGTGTTGACGGCTGCGCCGTTCACACGGACAATCGTTTCGCCCGCAGCAATGCCCAGCTCCTTCGCCGGGCTCTCCGGCAGGACCGCGAGCACCTTGAGTCCGCGGTCCGGATGGACGAAAAATGGACTGCGGTTCTGCTCCTCGAACCGGCTGTACCAGATCAGGCCTTCGTGCAGCACAAAGGCCAGCAGTGCGGCAGCCAGCGTAAAACCGCTGAACCAGCGGGCCAGCAGCGCCGCGCCAAGCACCAACAGGCCGTAGAACAGCAGACGGCTGGAGGTCAGCTTGACTTTGGCTTTCGGCAGCAGGCTCGTCGTCATCTCCGAGAAGCCGATCATGACCGGCAGGCCGGCAAGCGCAAAGCCCTCCAGCCACCCGTCTCCGCCAAATACAGGCGTCCAGGGAAGAACACTGCCTGTAGTATGAGCCGGAATCAGCAGGAACAGCGGAACCGGCCACAGGCTTTGCATCTGATAGCCACCGACCGGGCGGCCTCTTTTCCCCTCATAAAATAGCGGTCCGGCAAAAGAAGCTCCCTGCCAGCGCACCAGCAAAGCTTCCGCAATATGCAGCAGTCCCGCCAGCGCCAGCAGAGCCGGCACATTCAAATCACGAATGGCGCCAAGCAAATCTGCGCCGAAACCGGTAGCCGCTCCCTCAGGCAGCCGATTCACCACGAACTGAACCACGCCCAGCAGACCGGCAGCATAAGCCAGACAAAGATAACGGACTTTAAACAGCATCAGCAGGATCGATGCGCCCCAAATGAGCAGCACCCCTTCGATGCTGAGATTCATGCCCAGAAATAAAGAAACGATAGAGACGCCAATACCCGCAAGCAGACCGCCGAGAAACGTTCTCCACGTTTGCAGTCCCCAGCGGTTAAGCCGCACATGGAACAGCTTTCTCTCCAGCAGCACCTGTCTGCGGTATTGCAGAGCAATTAAAATAATCGAAATATAATAGAACGGCTGCAGGAGCAGTTCGGCTCCGGCTTTTGCAAAGTTGGATAGCCATTCCATAAGAAGATCCAAAGCGATCACTCTCCTTTAGCTTGTTAAACATTCCCTGCTCTCAAAAAAAGGGAAGGCTGCTCCCAGCCTTCCCAGCTTGATTCTTTTATTTCGACGCGGAGGCGCCGATTTCCTTCCGGATTTCTTCGTATGCCCGGTTCAGCTGGGCATCGTTGGTCGGATCAGCAATTTTCTGCACCAAAGCGGCTTCGAGCTGCTCGGCGGTCTGCTTATCGATGCTGCCGCTTTCGGTCAGCTTGTGGTCCACCTGGAACTGCTTGACCGCGGCTACCGTCTCTTTGCTAAAATAACCATCCTCACGGCCTGGTTTATAGCCTAGCCCCTGCAGCATCGTCTGCGCGCTCTTCACATCGTCGCTGTTGCTGTCGTAGCTGAGCGCGGCGTCCTTGTTGATCGGCGCGACCGAGAAATAAGCAGGCTGATCAATGGCAATATCCGGCTTGATCCCTTTCTTATGAATCCACTCTCCGTTTGGCGTCAGCCACTTGGCCATTGTGATCTTGATCAGGCTGCCGTCGCCAAATTCTCTATCATAGCTTTGCTGAACGGTTCCCTTGCCGTAGGTGGTCTCACCGATCAGCTTCGCTCCGGCGGACTCTTTCAGTGCGCCTGCCAGAATCTCTGAAGCGCTGGCGCTGCCTTTATTGGTTAGAACGACAACCGGATAAGGCTTGCCCGTGCTGGAACCGGTTGACGACATTTTCTCCCTTGCACCGGCCTTGTTCTCTACCTGAACGATCGTTTTGCCTTTCGGCACCAGCAGTCCCGCCATATTCTCTACAACGGACAGCACCCCGCCCGGATTGTTCCGCACATCGATGACCAGACCTTTCATGCCCTGGCTTTCCAGCTTGGTCAGCTCATCCTTGAATCGTTGATCCGTATTCAGCGAGAACTCGGTCACTTCAATCAAGCCGATCTTATCGTCCGTCATTTTGGCGTAGACGGTCTCCAGCGCAATATCGTCCCGTTTAATATTAAATGTCATCGGTTCGGACGTTCCGTCCCGCTGCACTTTGATCTCTACGCTGCTGCCTTTCGGTCCGCGGATTTTGGCTACAGCCTCGTTCAGGCTAAGGCCTTCCAGCGACTCGCCGTTCACCGAGAGCAGCACGTCTTTGGCCCGGATACCCGCCTTCTCGGCCGGGGAACCTTTAATCGGCGACACCACGACCACTTTGCTGTTCTCCAGCGATACTTCCGCTCCTATTCCAGAGAAGGACCCCTGAATTTGCGAATTAAATTCCTGGGCTGTCTCTTTGCTCATATAAGAAGAAAAAGGATCATCCAGCGCATCCATCATTCCCTGGATCGCTCCGTCTACCAGTTTGGTTGTATCTACATCCTGGTAATAATTCTGCTTGACCAGCTTCAGCGCTGTCTCCAATTTGGTTAAGTCCGCTTTGCTGCTGCCGGACTGCCCGGACGACAGTTCGGACAACAAGCCTGCCGTCGAGGTTCCACTTCCGCTCGCCGTGAAGTTGAGCTGCCCGGTAAAGAGCAGGGTCAGCACGCTGCTGCCCAGCAGCGTTACGAGCATCAGCAGGATTACCGTCTGCTTCTTGAACATCAATCATGCACCGCCTTTTCGTTGTTCAGCTGTAACCTGTACCGGAAGGCCCGGTTCATGATCACCGATTGTTCAGAAACGGATGCCCCTCCCTGAAACCTTTGGAGAAGCATCCGTCCACAATTATCCATCCTATTATATTATATGTTCGGCTTGTCCGAAATATTTACCGGATTATAATAGCTGTTACCGTTTAGTAAGCTAAGAATGGCATCGGATCAGTAGGTTCTCCGTTGACGCGCACTTCAAAGTGCATATGCGGACCCGTGGATTGACCCGTGTTACCGGATTCGGCAACCACCTGGCCGCGTTTAACCGTATCGCCTTTCTCCACCTTAAACTTGCTAAGATGTCCGTAAAGGGTCCATGTATTGTTGCCATGATCGACAATAACGGCATTGCCGTAACCGCTGTACCATTCGGCCAGCACTACTACCCCGCCTTCAGCCGCATGGACATCCGTTCCGATCGGCACGGCAAAGTCCACACCGGCATGCAGCTTCTTCACGCCGGTAATCGGGTGAATCCGATAGCCGAACGGCGAAGAGATTCGGGCATGCCCGACTGGCAGTCCCAGCGAGCCATCGCCCGGAGCATAGTTCGTCGAGGCAGGAACCTCCGACGCCTTCTTGGCTGCGGCGGCTTTAGCCGCCTGCTGCTGCTTGTACGTATAGATCTGCTCGGCGCGGATTTTGTTCTTCTCTTTCTCAAGCGCTGCCTGTTTAGTAACGAGCTCGACGAGAATTTTGTCCTGTTCACTGCTGATGTCGTCATTTTCCTCAACTTCATCACTGTACTGGGCAATCAGCTGCTGCTTCTCCTGCTCTTTGTCGGCCAGCACCTGCTTGCGGGATTCCGCTTCCGCATACAGCTTCTTGGTCTTCGCATATCCGGCTTCCAGGTTCTCCTGCTCCTGAAGCACCAGTTCCTTGTCTTTCTTATGCTCTTCAAGCAGCTGCTTGTCCTGGTTCGCAATCGCCGTCAGCGTATCGATCCGGTCCAGGAAATCGGAAAAGCTTGTCGAGGACAAAACTACATCCAAATAAGAAACCGCACCGTCCGTATACATTAACCGGACACGGTTATCGAGCAGCTTGCTGCGTTCCTGGATACGCTGTTCGGTTTCGTCCAGCTCTTTCGCCGTTTGACGGAGCTGCTCCTCCGAATCGCTGATATCCTTGGAGATGCTGGCCAGCTCATCGCTTACGGTTTTGATCTGACCAAGCAGGTCATTTAAATAGTTCTTATTCTTATTGACGTAGTGCTGGGCGATTTCGCCCTGCTTCTCGGCCTGATCCTGCTTCGCCTGAGCCTGCTTGGCCTGCTCTTTAAGCGCTTTGAGCTCTTGATCAATTTGATCGATGGTTTTTTTAGCAGCGAAACTTTGGGTAGGCTGTACCAGCCCTATGGCCAAAACGATAACGGCAACGACAGAAATCCACTTTTTCAATATCTAATTCTCCGTTTCTGTATCAGTTTGACTTTCCGGCTACACCTTCAAGAACTTACGAATCGACACGGTACTGCCCCAGACGCCGATCAGAACGCCCAGCAGGATAATGAGTCCGCCAAGCGGGTAACCGAACTGCTGCAGCGGAACCAGGTGGAAATTAAGCGTAACATCAAAGCCGATCGCGTTCTCAAGCGTCTGGTATCCTGAATACAGCAGGGCCACGGTGACCACAGAGCCGATCAGGCCGATCAAGGCTCCTTCCACGAAGAAAGGACCTCTGATAAACGAATTTGTCGCTCCAACCAGCTTCATGATGCCGATCTCCCGGCGCCGTGCCAGGATCGTTACACGAATCGTATTGGAAATCAGGAACATCGCCATGATTCCCAATCCGGCTACAAAGGCGAATCCGATATTGCGGATCAAACGCGTCACCTTAAACAGCTTCTCGACCGTTCCTTGGCCGTACCTCACTTTATAAATCGGCTGCTGGTCGGCGCTGTACTGCTTGTTCAACTCTTGAATCTTGCCTGCTACAAAAGAGACGGTAGACGGCTCGATAACCTCCACTTTGAACGTATCGGGGATCGGGTTCGTATCCTCCGTGTACCCTTCGAGCAGGTCGTTGCCGTCTGCGCCCAGCTTCTCTCGAAGATCTTGTAAGCCTTGGGCCTTATCAACAAAGGTCACCTTGCTGACCTCAGGCATGCCTTCGATCGCAGTTTGCAGCTGCTGCCGTGTGGTGCCGTCGACTCCCGTATTGAGGAAAGCGCTGATCTGCACCTGGCTGTCGGCTTCGTCGGCAAACGAATTGACATTGATCACCAGCAGGACAAACACCCCGAGTATAAATAACGAAACGATAATGGACGTAATGGAGGCCACGGACATCCAGCCGTTGCGGAATATGTTCTTCATCCCCTCCCGCAAATGCCGCAAGAAGGTTCTAAAAGTCATATCCGTATTCTCCTCTCGCCTGGTCGCGTACGATGTTGCCATGCTCAATGGCGATAACCCGTTTGCGCATGGTGTTAACGATATCTTTGTTGTGGGTGGCCATTACAATGGTTGTTCCCCGGAAATTGATCTCATCCAGGAGCTGCATAATCTCCCAGGACGTCTCGGGATCGAGGTTGCCGGTAGGCTCGTCCGCAATGATGACGGTCGGATTGTTAACGATCGCGCGGGCGATCGCCACGCGCTGCTGCTCGCCGCCCGAGAGCTGAGCCGGCAGGCGGTTTGCTTTATTCTTCAGGCCGACCAGATCCAGCACCTCCATCACCCGTTTGCGGATGATCTTCTTAGGCGCTTCGATCACCTCAAGCGCAAAGGCCACGTTCTCGTAAGCCGTCAGCTTGGGCAGAAGCCGGAAATCCTGAAAAATGACGCCGATATTGCGGCGGACGTAAGGGATTTTGCGCGGTTTCAGCTTGCCGATGTTAAACCCGCTTACTGAAATTTGGCCTTTGGTGGGTACTTCTTCTCTATAGATAAGCTTCATGAATGTCGATTTCCCCGCACCGGAGGGACCAACAATATAAACGAATTCATTCCGGTCGATCTTGACGGATATGCCCTGCAGAGCATGGGCTCCATTCGGATAAGTCTTCCAGACATCCTGCATTTCAATCACTGCATCACTTCCTAAATCTTGTTGATATAAAGATAAAACGTAAAATGGCAACAACGTTTACACTTCGACATGATCTCGTCAATTCCTTTAAAACATGAGCAAATTCATCAGCTTGTTTTTTATTGTAACAAATTTGTTACCTTTTGAGTACCAAAATTTTTCCTGCTTTTCTTTCATTCCTTCGCATACATATAGAGAGACAAGGGTACAAACTGTTTCAGAAGAGAGGGACAGCCCGTTTATGAGAAACAAAAAGCTGCTCATTTATACCTCATCCTCCCTCCTGCTGCTTGCAGCCGCTTTGTGGGGAGCCCTGATCCTGTATGGCGGACAAACTACGGTCCCGCGCGGCGTTGTGATCGGCGGTTTGCCCATAGGCGGCATGGAGACCCGCCAGGTTTCGGACCTGCTGGCCAAAGAGTCAGAGGCGCTGCTTCAGCAGCCTATTGTGCTGGTCAGCCAGAAACCGGCTCTTTCTATTAAAGCGACCTGGGGACGGAGCGGCATCACCATCCAATCGAAGGAGCTGCTTCAGGCGCTTGCCCGGCTGCAGGAGGGCAACTGGTGGGAGAAGGCCAAATACCGTTATGATTTCAAAAAGAATTGGAGCACCGAGGTCCTTTTCAATGACTCTGTACTGAAGAAAACGCTGAATGAAGATTGGGAAATACGGCAATTCGGCGCGATGAAAAATGCGGAGCGGGTCATTAGACCCGGGGACCAGATCGGTTACATCCCGGAGGTACAAGCTTTGCGGATTCAATGGGATGAATTAGGGAAGACGCTGCTGAGTCAAACGCCCCGCGTTTTTAGAGCCAATCCGGGAAACCATCCAGTGAAGGTCGAACTCCCGCTTGAAATGGCGTCTCCGCCGGTGACGGTCACCAGCCTGAAAGCTCAGGGGGTAGACCGGCGCGTCTCTCTATTTACCACTAGGCTGACCGGCTCCTCCGGCCGGCTCCACAACGTGGATGCTGCTGCCAAGGTCATTGACGGCATGCTGCTCGCCCCGGGCGAAGTTTTCGACTACGCTGAAGTCATCCGGAAGGCAGAAAGCCAATACGGCTTCTGCGAAGCGCCTGTCATTATCCAGGGCCGTCTGGCTCCGGGGGTGGGCGGCGGTATTTGCCAGGTGTCCGGCACCCTGTACGGGGCCGCGATCCGTGCCGGATTAGAAATCGTAGAACGGCGCAACCATTCCAAACCTGTCGGCTATTTGCCTATAGGACAGGACGCAACCTTTTCCACCGGGTATATCAATTTCAAATTTAAAAACAACACCTCCGGCTACCTGCTGATCAGCGCCAAATCGGGGAACGGAGCCATGACCGTCAAGCTGTTCGGCAACCTGCCCAGCAATGTCTACTACACCATCCGTTCACAGACCGTGAAGGTGCTCAGCCCCAGCGTCCGTTATATCAGCAATCCCGCCCTGCCCGCCGGTCTCCGTCAGACACTCAAACAGGGAACACCCGGTTACATTGTGGAGACTTACCGGATCAAGTGGACGGATGGCCAGCCAGGCAAGGAAGAGCTGCTGTCACGGGACACCTACCCTTCGCAGCCTTCGCTGGTAGCCGTGCATACGGCCGCCACTGATCCGGGGGCAGGGACTGGGCAAACCCAACCTCCGTCTGGACCGAAAATCATTGAAGATGGAGTTCATCCATAGAAAGGCAGAGGGCCAGAGACAGACAAGGGGCCAGGGACAGACAGAAGCAGGGAAACCCGGCCCTCTTTCTTTTTTGATGGCTTTGGCTTCACTTTCCGCTTGATTTCCATTTAAATCACATTATAATGATCGTATATATCGGATTTAAATATCGGGACGTTGTTACCGAATTTCGGGGTTATAGAATCTCGGGATTTCGGGATTTCAGGTTATAGCAACATTTATAAAGAGATTATCAGATAGGAGCAGATGCATCATGAGCGGTACATCCCCATCATCGAACAACCTGACGAAAGCCCTGCTGCCAACTCCTCAGGAGCCGCAGCATTTTCAGGACAGCCCTTTGTCCAAAGCATTTGCCCAGCCGCTGATGCTGGGTCTTTTTCTACCCTTGCAGACTGGCGGATGGTCACAATCCACCCTTCCGCGGGGAACGGATTGGTCCTTTGAATACAACACGCAGCTGACGCAGCAGGCGGAAAACCTCGGCTTCGACATCGCCTTCGGCTTGTCCCAGTGGCTCCCTAAAGGCGGGTTCGGCGGAGAGACCCATTACCGGGAGAACTTCCTGGACCCTTTCATTTCTGCGGTTGCGCTTGCATCGGTAACGAAACGAATTCTGCTCATGGGTACAATTCATGTTCTCTACGGGCCTTGGCATCCGATGCATCTGGCCAAATTTCTGGCGACGGCCGATCATATCTCGAATGGCAGATTCGGCGCGAATATTGTAACGGGTTATGCGGAGAATGAACCGTCCATGTTCGGGATGACCCGGGCCGAGCACGACCGTCGTTACGCTCAATCGGCCGAGTTCACGCAAATTTGCAACGCTTTATGGGCAGGTGAAGACAACCTGACTTACAACGGGGGCTTCTATTCCCTGGAAAATGCCTACGTCTCGCCGCGTCCCCGCTACGGCCGCCCCGTGCTGGCCACGGCTTCGGGATCGCCGGCCGGGTTTGATTACGCGTCCCGTTATTCCGACATCGTGTTCGTCTCCAGCCCCGCCGGAGAGAAGCTTGCGGATGCATTGCCGAAGCTGCCCGCCCACGTGGCGAAGGTCAAGGACGCGGCGGCGGCCCGCGGCCGCCAGGTACGCGTCATCATAAACCCGACGATTATCGTGCGTCCGACTCGTGAAGAAGCTTTTGCTTATTACCAGTCGATTATGGATCACGCCGATCTGGGAGCGATTCGTAATTTTACGGATCGTCACTCAGCCGGAGACAGCCAGTCCTGGCTCGAACATTCCGCCAGAGGCCGCGCCGTCGGCGGACATCTGCATATCATCGGTTCGCCGGAGGAGGTCGCGGAGCAGCTTCAGCAGCTCCACGCTGCAGGCATCGACGGCATCCAGATCACCTTTTACGATTACGAGCCTGAGCTGGCTTATTTCGGCGAAGCCGTCATTCCTTTACTCGAACAGGCCGGACTGCGGCTGCCTGTGTCACCGATGGTGTAACCGACTATTTTAATGAGATAGATGCCATAACGAGTGTGCATGGAATCTAACAGACATCCTAAATAGATATCTTAAAACAGACGTCTAAAAATGAAGGCCTTAGTCTTGAATGCCAAGACTGAGGTCTTTTTATTTTTCATATGGAGTTTGAATGACCCGGATAGGAAGGAGCTGCTCGCTTTACGTTATCTTATTTGGTAAAATTTTGATAATTAAACAAGCTTTATCACTCTACAAAACACTGGGTGATCTGCCCATTCGATAAATGGAGGTACAGGATGATAAAACCGATGATCTCTGCACGGCAGACAGCGGCAGGAATGATTCTGCTTACAGGCCTGCTTACAGCGTGCAGCCATCCATTAGACACAAGAACAGCTGCCGTTCAGGCAAGCTTGTCTGAATCCAATCAGCCAGATGCCGGGCAAAACCCGCAAAAGCAAACAGAGCCGATTTCGCGGCCCGCCTCTGCTTTAAGTTCTTCCGTTTTAAGTCCTTCCCCTTCAAGTTCGTCCGCTTCGACTTTCGATTCGCCTCCGGATTCGGCGAGCGCTGCATCCACAGCTTCTTTTAAGGAAGGGATCTTCGTCGACGTTCAGGCTTTGGATAACCCTTTGGTCAACCAGGATATAAAGGGGCTGCTGAATAAACTGATGAAGGCCGTGGTCGATAGAGACAAGGAAGCTTTTGCTAAGCTGTTCCCTGACAGTCAAACTGCGACATATTTTGATTATCAGTTTGAGGGTTCCCCCAAATTCCGATTCGAACAAGCGGGTGACGGTGTGATTGAACAAGATGCCGAAGGAAGAGTCAGTATCCCGGTGGAGGGCAAGGTCATTCGTGAAGGGCAAATTTATGATTTCTTCTGGCTGGTTTATTTTAACAGGATCGATCCGGACGGGTGGAAGCTGATCGCCCTCGATTGAGGATACAGATCAGGTACGCCTTGATTTCTGATGCTCCTGCTGTTATCGATGTCCCGCTCAAGCTGATCGCTCGCCCGGCTCATGATCCCAAGGAAGGGCTGCCCCAGCCCCCTTATCTGCCCTGCCTATAAGAGGAAAGCGGAAGGTAAAGACCGCTCCCCCTTCCTGACGATTAGCAGCTTCGATAAATCCGCCGCAGCGTTCGACAATCGCCCGTGAAATGGCAAGCCCCAGCCCGTTCTCCCCATTCTTCCCCTTAACGAATCTGTGAAATAAATGCGGAAGCAGCTCCTCTGGAATCCCTTGCCCATCATCAGTAATGGAAACAACCAGGCTGTCTTCCCCGCGCTCCACATCGATGGCAATCCGGTCGTTCGCATAACGGGCGGCATTGAGGGTCACGTTCAGAAAAGCTTGAAGCAGTTTATCCCGGTCAGCCCATACCCTAAGCTGCTCGGCCTCCCTTTTACTGTATGTCACCTTCAGCTTCAAGCCTTTCGAAACCAGAAGCGGATTGACGCGTTCAACGGTCTCGTCCAGCAGTTCCTTTACAGTGAGCGGAGCAGGGTGAAAAATATCCTCTTCGCTATCCAGCTTTGCAAGCAGCGTCATCTCAGAAACGATGCGGGTCAAGCGGCCGCTTTCACTGAGAATGATGTCGAGCCCCCTGCGCATATCCTCCCCTTCAAACACGCCGTCGCGAATGCCTTCCGTATACCCTGAAATGGACATCAGAGGAGTCTTCAGCTCATGGGAGGCATTCTGAAAAAAATGCTTCTGCACGCGGATATACCGATCCAATTCGCCGGCCAGCTCATAGACCACTTGTGCCACGGCACCGATTTCGCCCCCGGCTTTTACTTTACGCACGTCCGCAAACCGGCGTTCTTTCACCTTCTTCAGCTCTTCACGCAGCTTCATCAGAGGCTGGATCAGCCTGCGGGTAATCAGCAAGCTGAGCAGCAGAACAAGCCCCACGCCCACACCAAGCACAATGAGCAGCCGGCTGAACAACGTTCTCTCAAGAGCATTTATTTTGCTCACCGGGGTAACCAGCGTCAATGTCCCCTGAGGGATTGCACTTACATCTACAAGATAGCTGCTGTCTTTACCCGTTTGCAGCGCCTGCAGCTTCTCGCTGCTGATCGTCAGCGGCTCTGTTTGATAGACCGGACCAGGCAGGGTCTCCCCAGCTTGGCCGGATTGGCCGTGTGGGTTGATTTGGCCGGACTGGCTGGGTTGGCTGGGTTGGTTCGATTGGTTCGATTGGTTGGATTGGTTGGAGTGACTGGATTGGGTAAGCGGAACAGGAGCTGGGAGTGTCCCCGACACAACATTACCAGCAGCATCGGTAATGATGGCCTGAACCCCGGCTGCCAGCGGCACAGCAGTTCCCTGCAGAGCCGACTCGGGAAGAAAAGAGCCGGAAGGGGTCCCAGGCTTCGTAACAGGAGTCAGACTCGCCTGGTTCTGAAGTGTCCCGGCAACACTGGCGCTTAGCGTTCTCATGTCCTGCTTCTGCGCGTCGATCAAGTGATCCAGCAATACAAAATGAATAATAACCGCCGTTGCTCCCAGCACAACGACAAGCAGCAGACCAAATGCCAGGTTAATCTGATGAACCAGCTTCAACGTTTGTCCCCTTCCTCCGCACGCAAGCGGTAGCCATGTCCCCATACTGCCTCAATGGGCAGATGTTCGATTTTTTTGCGCAGCCGTTTAATAAGATGATCGACAGCCCGGTCGCTGCCGAAATAATCATCGCCCCAGACAAGCACAAGCAGCTCTTCCCGGGTGAAAGCCCGGTTCGGATGCTGGGCGAACACCTGCAGCAACGCGAACTCCTTCAAAGTCAAATCCGCCTCCTTCTTGTCCCAAAAAGCACGGCGCTCTTCGGGAAACAGCTGCAGCGGACCGATCTGAAGAATGACTGGGGAAGAAGCAAGATGCGAACCCGAAGCAGGTTCGGCCTGGCGCTGTTTATAGGAGCGCTGCAGCTGTCTTTTTACCCGGGCCACCAGTTCTCTGGGACTGAACGGTTTGACGAGATAATCGTCGCTGCCTAATTCAAGCCCCATAATCTTGTCCACTTCACGGTCCTTGGCCGAGATAATAATGATAGGCACATCCGCTTGTTCGCGGATACGCCGGCACAGCTCATACCCGTCCATCTCAGGCAGCATGATGTCCAGCACCCACAAATGAGGTGGGTCTGTACGCCAAAGCTCCCACGCTTCCTCGGCGGAGGACAGCCCGATCGTCCGGAAACTTTCTTTGATTAAATAAGCTTCGACAAGGTTGCGTATATGCTGATCGTCGTCAACGACGGCGATGAAATAGTCGTCCATAGAATTTGACTCTCCTCTCTACAGCTTCATTATATCAACAGCGTTCCAAATCTGCGGTTTGTGCCATTGTTTTTCCACAATTTCACCAATCTCCCGCCATAGCTGGGCTGTATCTTTAAACGTGCAAGGCCAATCCCGCTATAAGGAGCGTTCAAACATGAACAACAAGCAGAAATTCGTATTCAGAAAAATCGCTTTATCCGCCTTGATAGTGTCTGCCCTCGGCAGTGCCGCCGCACTTGCCAACGCAGCCACGCCGACTGCTGACGTAAAGCCGGTTAAGGCCGTTACCGCGCCCGGACCCTTATCGGTGAAGCTGCAGGATCCTCTGGTTGTCGCTAAACAATATGCACCGGAAACCGCTGCTGCCTGGGAAAAGCTCTTGAATGAATACAACACGCTGATTACCGATAACACGGCAAGCCTGGTCGAACGACCGTTCGCGACCCCAAGCGCTGCTTCCCAACCCGAAGCTGCACCTGCAGCGCCAGCCGCAGTGCCAGTGGCAGATCAAAACCTGACCCTCGTTCCCGTTCAAGGAGACTTCGACTTCAGCAGCATCGAGGTACAGGCCGGCACTGCGACTCCTGTTGAAGGCGTTAAAATTGACGCCTCGAAGCTTTCGGGCGTAACCCAACCCGCACCAGTGGCGGCACCAGCGGCAGCGGCAGATCAAACTCCTGTGCCTGTACCTGCGCCTACACCCGCACCAGCGCCTGCCCAAGGCGTAGCCGTCCTTAACGCTGGGGCTGTCGGATTAGAAAAAGCCGCGCCGGCAGAAGACTCCCTGCTGCAAAGACAAATCGACTTGGCGCAAGCTGTGGCATCTAAAGATGCTAATTCGATCAAAACAGCCTTGTCCAAGCTGTTTTCCACGTATGAAACTCAAATCAAACACATGCATGAATCGAAATAATCGGTTTAACCAAGTTAACCAGGTTAACCTGATTCGCTAGAATGACCAGAATAACTAGGGAACTTACAGGAGATGTCAAAAGGTTGGGTTTATCCATCCGACAATAATAAAAGGGCCTCATCCTCCACGATTTCGTGGGGATGAGGCCCTTTGGGGCTAGGCAAGAGTAGGAGTAAACTTAGGAGCAGATTTAGTAGTAGTTTTAGCATTAAGTTTAGGATTTAGCTCAACATGCTCTTAAGGCACTTTGCACTCTGCCTTAATGCATCGCCGAATATTCGCCCTGCTCCTGTTCCGGCTCCAGCTTGTCACGGCCCATGAAGAAGGCCGTAACCAGCGCCAGCGCCGCCGGGACGACCGCCCAGGCGAAGGTGTGAACAATCGAGGAGGACAAAGCGCTTGTGATGCTCTCCAGCAGCTGATGCGGAATCTGGCTGCGTGTCTCCGGCGACAGCAGGGTGTGCGGATCGCTCAGATCCAATCCCGGCGGCAAACCGCCGCCGGCCGCTGCGTTCCCTGCGGCCCCGGCGCTGCCCGCCGCGTCAGCCGAGGAACCGGCTAACGCCTCCATTTTTCGGCTGAACAAATGGCTCTGAATAATTCCGAACACCGTGATGCCAAGCGTCATCCCAAGGGAACGCAGGAAATTGAGCGTCGAGCTCGCCGTCCCCCGATCTCTGGGCGAAACGGAGAACATCGCCGCGTTGCTGAGCACCGAGAAAGAGGCGCCGATGCCAAGTCCCACCAGAATCATGAAGGCACGAACCGTCCACAAGCCGGTATCCTCGCCGAGTGTTGTCAGCAGGGCCAGCCCGACAACGAGCAAAGCCAAGGTCGGCAGCATAATTGTCCGGTATTTCAGCTTGTTCATCAGGAAACCGCCGGTGGAAGCTGTCAACACGGAGCCCACCATCATCGGCAGCAGGACAAGCCCGGAGTTGGTCGCCTTGCCGCCCAGCACGCCCTGAATGAAGATCGGAATGTACAAGGACGCGGTCACAAACGCCGCACCGCTGAAGATAGCGATGACGTTGCTGGACCAGTAGATTTGTTTGCGGAACATCCGGAACGAAATGATCGGCTCCTTGGCTCTGAGCTCAGCCAGCAGAAACGCGGCGGTCAGCACCACGAACCCGCCCAGCAGGAGCATGATCTGCCAGGAATCCCAGGCAAACGTTTTGCCGCCGAGTTCAAGGCCGAACATCAGGCAGACGACTCCGCCGATCAGAGTAACGGCCCCTGTCCAGTCGATCTGCTGACGCTGATGCTGACGCGATTCTTTATAGAAGAAAGCGATAAACACAAATGCGATCAATCCAAGCGGCAAATTAATGTAGAAAACCCATTCCCAAGCCGCATATTCCGTCAGATAAGCGCCGAGCAGCGGTCCAAAAATACTCGAAAGCCCAAACACCGCACCGAACAAACCGCCCAGCTTGCCTCTTGACTCAGCCGGCACGGCGTCAAACATGATGGTGAACGCGATTGGCACCAGCGCGCCGCCCCCAATGCCCTGAATCGCCCGGTAAATGCTGAGCTGGACAATCGAAGTTGCCGTCCCGCACAAAGCCGAGCCCAGCATAAATACAATAATGCCAAATACAAAAAATCTCTTTCGGCCATACATGTCGGACAGCTTGCCGAAGATCGGCATGCCCGCCATTTCAGCCACCATGTAAGCCGAGGTTACCCAGACGAACTTATCCAGGCCGCCCAGCTTGCCGACGATATCGCCGATGGCCGTGGCCACAATGGTATTGTCCATCGAGGCCATCAAAATGCCGAGCAGCAGGCCCGCTAGGACAAGGCCCATGTTATTTTTTTTACTTGCTGACACCAGGTCACTCTCCGTTTCTTCTCTTTAATCATTTCTCAACTATTATAGCTGCGAAAATGCGAACATATAATCGGTCTCAGGACCGATCTCGAGCTGATCTTGGCTGATTCCTACACCCGGTTTTGCGAATGCACCTCTGCCCGGCTGTCGACCTCCAGCGAATCCCTGTACTCAACGCTGCCTATCCGGCAGCCCGGGCCGATTTCAACACGAATACCTCGTACGTGCTCCGCCTCCGTATTCTCCAAATAAATATGATCCCCTTCAATCAAAGCGGCCTGAAGCGAACCCATCCCCAGTTGCAGCAAATCACCGAACGGAATATTCGTTTTCGCTTTGACCGAAATGTGCGCGCCGCCGATCTCCCGGACCCGGCTAACGCCATGGAGTTTAATGTCGATCTCTTCCGCGCTGAGTACCCCTCCGGCGTTGATTTGACCGCGCAGCTTGAACTCTTCCGCCTCGCAGCTTCCGGGTACGGTAAGTTCTCCTGTGATTTTGACGGTTTCGGCGCGAATGCCTGGGGCCGCCTCTGCAGTCCCGTGTCCGAAGATGTCCGCTTCGGCGGAACCATGCTGCGGAGCGTCCTTCTTTTTCAGCTGGAGCGTCCCTGTCACTTTGATCTCCTCGGCGAGAAGTCCTCCATCCACCGTGGCTTCGCCCGTAATTTTGAACTGCTCGCATTCCATGCTTCCGAAAAAGTCCGCTTCGCCCACCACCTTAACCTTGCCGTATTGGCCGCCCGACGAACTGCCCTCACCAATGATATTTATATTGGATCTTTCCATCATTTAGCCCCTCCTTTCCGCTCTTTATACCTGCAGGCTTTGGCCGATGAGCGCATCGCCGTCCGTCTGCAGCGTTTCTTTGTATTCCACCCGTTTGATTTTGCAGCCCCGCCCGATATAGACCCGTGTTCCCCGTACCATTTCAGCTTCCGTATCCTCCAGAAAAATATCGTCGCCCTCGATAACCTCCGACTTCAAACGGGGCCCGCCCATGAGACTGAAATTTTTCCAAAAACCTCTTTCGATCCGCCGGACATCGATCCGCTCGCAGCCGATCTCTCTCACCGTCGACAAGGAATGAAGCCGAATATCCACCGTTTCCGCGTTCAGCAGACCATCCAGCTTGATATTGCCTTCCGTCTCAAAAGCTTCGCACTGTACATCACCCTTCACAGTGACCTCTCCGCCGATGTTGATTTTGTCGCCCTGCAGCCGGCCTTCGATTTTGCTTTTCCCGTTCACGTCCAGACCGGTGCAGCTGACTCCTCCCTTAAGGGTAAACATTCCGTCGATTCGGATCTCCGCCGCTTCAACCGGTCCGTCGATCGTTCCCATGCCGTTGACCGTAATTTCTTCGGACTTCACACTGCCTTTCATGCCAAGTGTTCCGTTGATTCTAAGGCTGATGCAGTCCAAATCCCCGTTCACTTTCGCCATGCCGTCAATCCGCACATCGCGGTATACGCCGCCAGCCGTTGTGCTTATGCCCGATATGTTCAAATCGTTGCGAATGGGCTGTGATTCCTGATTATTCATGGATTCTGCCTCCCGTATCTCCAATTAATAGCTTCAGTTCCTCGGTAAAATGCTCAAGCGGCTTCTTGATGACCATCTTGGCTTCGCTGTCTGCAAAATAATCTGTACCGCCTGCAATCAGAAGGAACACTGGAACGCCCATCTTGCGGATCAGGACAAGCTCGCAGGGTTTGCCTGCAAACCGGCTGTAATGCGAACCCATGACCTCCAGCAGCATTCGGCCTTCCTCCCGGGTGATTTCACCGCCGCGCAGGAGTTTATCCAGCACATAAAGTTGCAGCGTCTGATCCAGATTGTAAAAGGGCGGCTCGCCATGGACCTCTTGATACAACAGCAGCGAACCATCCGAAACAATGTTTCGTTCGACAAGCTGCGCCCGATCCAGCTGCACTTCACCAAGTGCCGGAGAAAAAACATCCGCCAGCTCATCCAGCGATAACCCGTCTTTCATATTCAAAATCTTGTCGATTCTCGGCAATATCTGCTGTCTCGGGAAATACGTCTCCTGACCGGTAAAAGAAGATTTACGGATAAACCATTCCTCTGGAATCAGGTTTTTCCGCTTCCAACGGTACAGTTGGCCGTAAGATATCCCCGTCAGATCCAGCAGCTCTTTCTTCGAAATCAAATCTTCACTCATGGGTCGTGCCTCCTTGCTAATCTGAAAGTATCGTAACATAACATTGTTACGTTGTAAAGAATAGGGCGAAACAAACCTTCACTGTTCTTTTCTGTAAAGGCATTTAGTTTATTTTATGGCAGCAAAAAAGCCGCCTCCTAAAAGAAGCGACTGCCTTGGTATCCATCACCCTGTATACGTATAGAATGATTTATTTATAGCTGCTGCGGTTTTAACGCCCGAATTGCCTCTTCCGTCATCCCGGTCGCTTCGGCTATCATCTCAATGGCCGCACCCATTTCTAACAGTTTGAGTGCTGTTTCTGCTTTTCCTTCTGCTTTCCCTTCTACTTTTCCTTCTTCTCTTCCCACCTTCATGGCACTCTCAATCCTCGACTTCTCATCACTAAGCGCCTTCATCCGGGCATCGTAGGCCATGCGGGCTGCAGTATCCTGGCTTAGAAACTCCAGCGTATTCATTGCTTTTTTAAGCATCGGTTCTTTCACAGTCAGCACCTCCCAGTTCGATTTGTCTGCGCCTTTTAAGAACATTAACCAGTTGATCAGTCCGCCTTCGTTCAGCGTAACCTTTTGCGGATCCAGCTTCGTAAGCTCAATCACATGAATCTCTATATCATCCAGCAAAGCGATCCCGGTATGATCCTCCCGCAAGTGAAACACACTGTGGTAGCGGTCATTAGGAAGACTGGAATAGTTCAATATATTGATGGTGACGCATTTCTGCAGCGTATTGTAGTTGCCGCCTTTGGGGATTTGATGATAATACATCTCCGACCAATAAAACAAGGTGCGCTTCTCCATATGGTACGGATTAAACAGCTGCATTTCGATATTAGCCAGCTCACCCTTGGACGTGCATCGAGGATCAAGAAAATCGTACACCGAGAGAGCCCTCTTTTTTTATATATTATATTACGTTAGATAGATTCTATAAAAAGGAAAACCTATAACCGTTCAATAAAAAAAACACCAAGCAAACTACCGTTCACTCAGTGTTTCTAAAGTTTTATCAAAATCTACAAACTCACCTTCGCCTCAAACCCCCGCACCCAGCCTGCGGTTTCGGTTAGCTTGCTTTCGGCCCGGGCAATGGCGGCTTCCACCTGCGCGGTGGCCGTGCCCCCGTAAACGTCACGCGCGTTCACAACCGTCTCAGGCTGAAGCACCTCGTAGATGCGGTCGTCAAACAGGTCGGAGAACTGCTTGAACTCGTCCAGGGTAAGGTCCAGCAGGAACTTGCCGTTCTGGATGCAGTACAGCACCGTTTTGCCGATGACTTCATGCGCCTGGCGGAAAGGCAGGCCTTTGCCGACCAGGAAATCCGCTATATCCGTGGCGTTGGAAAAATCCTGGTTCACCGCCTCGCGCATCCGCCCGGTGTTCACCTTCATCGTGGCGATCATCGGCGCGAACAGCTGCAGCGCACCCTGCAGGGTAGCCACGGTGTCGAACATGCCTTCCTTGTCCTCCTGCATGTCTTTGTTATACGCCAGAGGAAGGGATTTCAGCACGGTCAGCAGGCCAAACAGGTTGCCGTAGACACGGCCCGTTTTGCCGCGGACAAGCTCGGCGACATCCGGATTTTTCTTTTGCGGCATGATACTGCTGCCGGTGCAGAAGGCATCGTCCAGCTCGACGAACCGAAACTCGGTGCTGCTCCACAGCACCAGCTCTTCGCTGAGCCGGGACAGGTGCATCATGATGGCGGATGCATTCGACAGGAATTCCAGAATGAAGTCCCGGTCGCTGACCGCGTCAAGGCTGTTCTCATAGACGGCATCAAAATGAAGCTGCTCCGCCACAAAATGCCGGTCGATCGGGAACGTCGTACCTGCAAGCGCTCCGGCGCCCAGCGGCAGCACGTTAATCCGTTTGTAGCTGTCCTGCAGGCGTTCGATATCGCGGCCGAACATAGCGACGTAAGCCATGAGATGATGGGCGAACAGGATCGGCTGTGCCCGCTGCAGATGCGTATACCCCGGAACGATCGTATCCGTGTTAGCCTTGGCCTGGCCGATCAGCGCTTCCTGGAGGTTCTTCAGCAGTTCTACGAATTCCACAACCCGCTTGCGCAGGTACAGGTGCATGTCCGTCGCCACCTGGTCGTTGCGGCTGCGTCCGGTATGCAGCTTGCCGCCGACCGGACCGATCTGCTCGATCAGATTTTTTTCGATGTTCATATGGATATCTTCGTCGGATACCGAATATTCGATTTCGCCGCTGCGGATCTTCTCCAGCACGTTCAGCAAGCCTTTTTTGATCGTCTCCACGTCTTCCTGCGGCACGATCCCGCATTTGCCGAGCATGGTGACATGCGCCAGACTGCCCTGCACGTCCTCTTCCGCAAGCTTCTGATCGAATCCGATCGAAGCGGTGTATTCTTCTACCAGCTTGTTGGTCTGCTTCGTAAAGCGACCGCCCCACAGCTTGCTCAAATGGTTCACTCCTTGGGTGGCTTTATAGGGCACATGGGGATCTATACGTTACGCCTTATTTAAGCTTTTAAAGATAAAACTTGTGAGTTACGCCCTCTGATAAACGCTGCGTTGCCGAATGTTCCTCCGACCGCTGTTCCTCCCAGATTTTCTTATATCAGATTTAAGGATAAAATCCGGGAGCAAAGGCGGACGCTTCGCTTCTTCGGAATCATTCGTCCCCTCCGCTAAGCTACTCCATGCTACAAGTTTTCTTCTAAAATAGCTGAACTAATGCACTATCTCGTATATTAAATTCCCTGAGTCCTATAAAGCTATTTTTCTTATATAAAAAATACTACTTATTCTGCTGGTTAACACCCGCACTCACTTTAAGGCGCAAGGCATTCAAGCGGATGAAGCCTGCGGCGTCGGCCTGATCGTAAGACTGAGTAGGGTCGGCCTCCATCGTAGCGATGTCCGGGTTGTACAGGCTGACCGGACTTTTAACGCCGGCGCCAATAACGTTGCCTTTGTACAGCTTGAGACGTACGGTGCCGGATACATTTTTCTGGCTTTCCGTCACCAGAGCTTGAAGAGCCAGCCGTTCCGGCGCAAACCAGAAACCGTTGTACACGAGGTTGCTGTAGCGGGTAATGAGGCTGTCGCGCAGGCTCATGACTTCGCGGTCCATCGTGATGGACTCCATTTTGCGGTGAGCGGTGAACAGGATCGTACCGCCCGGGGTTTCATACACGCCGCGGCTTTTCATGCCGACGAAGCGGTTCTCCACCATGTCTACACGGCCGATACCGTGTTTGCCGCCAAGCTCATTCAGCTTCTCCATCATGCGGAGCGGCTCGAGCTGCTCGCCGTTTAAGGCGATGGCGTTGCCTTGCGCAAACTCGATTTCGATATATTCCGGCTCATTCGGCGCATCCTCCGGGTCTACGCTCAGCAGGAACATATCTTTGTTCTCCGGCGCGCTGGCGTCGAACCAAGGATCCTCAAGCACGCCGCTTTCGTAGCTGATATGCAGCAGGTTGCGGTCCGTGGAATAAGGTTTCGCCGCAGAGGCGGTAACCGGAATGCCATGCGATTCCGCGTAGGCGATCATTTCGGCGCGTCCCGGGAACGTATCCCGGAACTCCTGCAGGCGCCAAGGGGCGATCACTTTGATTTCCGGTGCAATCGCCGCCGCGTTCAGTTCAAAACGCACCTGGTCGTTGCCTTTTCCCGTTGCTCCGTGAGCAATAGCGGTTGCACCCTCAGCGCGTGCGATCTCGACCATCCGTTTCGCGATCAGCGGACGGGCGATGCTGGTGCCCAGCAGATATTGCCCTTCATACAAAGCACCCGCCTGGAACATCGGGTAGATGAAGTCTTTGGCAAATTCTTCGCGCAGGTCATCGATATACACTTTGGAGGCGCCGGTCGCCAGCGCTTTCGCTTCCAGGCCGTCCAGCTCTTCTTTCTGGCCAATATCGGCCGTAAAAGCGATAATCTCAGCGTCATAAGTCTCTTTGAGCCATTTCAAAATAATGGAGGTGTCCAATCCGCCCGAGTAGGCGAGGACGATTTTTTCTTTTGCCATAAGAGTTCCGGTTCCCCTTCCAATTGTTGTTCTTCTATCCTATCAAAGCCGCCATCAGCGCTTTCTGCGCGTGGAGGCGATTCTCCGCCTGGTCAAAAATAATCGAATGTTTGCCGTCGATCACACCTTCGCTCACCTCTTCGCCGCGGTGGGCCGGAAGGCAGTGCATGAACAGATAATCCGGCTTTGCCAGTGCGGCCAGCTCTTCATTCACCTGGTAAGCAGCAAAAGCCGCTTCACGCACCTTCTGCTCTTCTTCAAAACCCATGCTCGCCCACACGTCGGTGTAGATCACGTCGGCGTCTTTGACGGCCGCAGCCGGATCGCCTACGACTTCGATCACAGCGCCTGTAGCTGCCGCGATCTCGCGGGCCTGCGCCACGATCTGCGGGTCCGGCTCATAGCCGGCCGGGCTGCCGATCGACACGTGAACGCCAAGTTTGGCGCCGCCGAGCATCAGCGAATGAGCCATGTTGTTGCCGTCGCCGATGTAAGCGAGCTTCAAGCCTTCCAGCTTGCCTTTGTATTCGTATACGGTCTGGAAGTCCGCCAGCACCTGGCATGGATGCGCCGCATCGCTCAGTCCGTTAATGACCGGAATGTCGGCGTGTTTCGCCAGTTCAATAACGCGGTCATGACCAAACGTGCGGATCATCAGGCCGTCCAGATAGCGGGACATCACGCCGGCCGTGTCGGCGATCGTTTCGCCGCGGCCGAGCTGGATGTCGTTTTTGCTGAGGAACAGGGCATGCCCGCCCAGCTGGTACACCCCAACCTCGAAGGAGATGCGGGTGCGGGTGGAGGATTTTTCAAAAATAAGTCCAACCGTCTTGCCCGCCAGCGGCTGGTAAACCTCGCCGTTCTTCTGCTTGCGCTTCAGCTCGATCGCCAGATCGATCAAATAGCGGATTTCCTCACTGGTGTAGTCCGTCAATTCTATGAAATCGCGCCCCTTCAGGGCGAAGGTTGCTCCTGCTTGCGCCAAACTCATGTTAAACGTCCTCCTGGCTCTGCGCTTCATAAGCGCTGATCACGTTGTACAAAGTCTCCACCGCCTGGTCGACTTCTTCATGCGTCACATAAAGATTCGGCAGCAGGCGGATCACGTTAGGGCCGGCTGTGATGAACAGCAGCTTGTTGGCCTGCCCGGCGAGCACGAGGTCGCCGACCGGACCGGCACATTCGATGCCAACCAGAAGGCCAAGTCCTCTGACTTCCTTCACAAAAGAAAGCCCGGACAGCTTCTGCTCCAGCTGTTCTTTCAAATAAACGCCCATCTCTGCCGCACGATCCGGCAGCCGGTCTTCCTCCATCACTTCGAGGGTCGCCACGATCGCTGATGTCGCCAGCGGCGTACCGCCGAACGTCGAACCATGGCTGCCCGCAGAGAAAGCCTCGCGCAAATAGGCTTTGCCCAGCATCGCTCCCGCAGGGAAACCGCTGGCGATCCCTTTGGCCACCGTAATGATGTCCGGCTGGATGCCGTAATGCTGGTGGGCGAACCATCGCCCAGTCCGGCCCATGCCGGTTTGCACCTCGTCGATGATCAGCAGCAGCCCGTGCTCTTGGCAGAGCCCCGTAATCGTCTGCACAAATTCAGGGGTCACGGCATAAATGCCGCCTTCCGCCTGGACCATCTCCAGCATAATGGCCGCCGTGTTGGGGCCGATCGCCGCTTTCAGCGCTTCTTCATCATGCAGCGGGACCGTTTTGAAGCCTTCCGGAAGAGGCAGGAACCCTTCTTTGACCTTATCCTGGCCCGTAGCCGTCAGCGTAGCGAGCGTCCGTCCGTGAAAAGACTGGTTAAACGTGATGATCTCATAACGTTCTTCGCCTTTTACCTTCTGAAAATAACGCCGCGCCAGCTTGATGGCCGCTTCATTGGCTTCAGCTCCGCTATTGCAGAAGAATGCCGCATCCAAACCGCTGTGCTTCGTGAGCAATTGCGCCGCCTGCTCCTGCAGCGGAAGCTGGTACAGGTTCGAGACGTGCCACAGCTGGTCCAGCTGGTTCTTCAGCTTCTCCTTCACTTTCTCCGGCGCGTGACCCAGATTCGTGACGGCAATGCCGCTCATAAAGTCCAGATAACGGTTGCCTTTGTCGTCCCACAGCCAGCTGCCGTGGCCTTTCACCAGAGCAAGCGGATAACGGCTGTAATTGGGAAAAAGCGCGCTGGGCGCTTCCCCCGTTCCTGCTGCGGCTCCCGCCGCCGGCTGAACTCCGGATGGTGTTATGGTCATTTGGTTCTACCCCTTCCTGAAATGGTTTTATCTACATCCGTCACTATTACATGCGGACAATCCGTGTCCCGATCGGTTCTCCTGCCAGCACACGGCTGAGTACTTTAGGTTCAGAGCCAGGCACGATAACAACCTCCTGCACTTCACCGTGAATGCAGTCAATGGCCGCCCGCACCTTCGGAATCATGCCGCCGTAAATTTCGCCGCTGCCGATCATATCTTCGGTCTGCTGAACGGTAACCACAGGCAGTACCTTCTTCTCGCCGTTAACATTCCGCATAATCCCCGGCACATCGGTAACAACGATCATCTGCTTGACGCCGAGCTGAGACGCCACGGCTCCTGCCGCGGTATCGGCATTGATGTTCAGGCGCTGACCTGCTTCCGTGACGCCAAGCGGCGCCACAACGGGCATATACCCTAGTTCCAGCACACCCTTCAGAATTCCTGCTTCCACCGTGGTTACTTCGCCTACGAGACCCACCTCATGGCTTTGGGCCACCGGTTTGGCCAGCAGCAGCGAACCGTCGCTGCCGGATAAACCAATTGCCTTGCCGCCTGCCGACTGGATGCGGCGGACAATGAGCTTGTTGATGGTACCGGCCAGCACCATTTCGACGACATCCAGCACTTCCTCTGTTGTATAACGCAGCCCGTTCACAAACCTGGTTTCGATACCAAGCTTGGACAAATTGTCCGAGATTGCAGGTCCCCCGCCGTGTACGATAACGGGCTCGAAGCCTTGTCGCTGCAGGGTCCCCAGCTCCTCGAAGAAACTTTCCGGCAGCGCCGCCAGCGTGCTGCCTCCACATTTCATGACGAACATGCCCTTAGGCGAAGCGCTGCCGCTTCCCGTCTGCTGTTTGGTTTGTACGGCCTGACCGGACGACATTAGGCTCATCCTCTTGTTCCCCTCTCTTGGACCCTGTCTCTGCTTCGGCATAGACACGGGAAGGTAATCTAATCTGTAGTTTATAAAAGAATCAAGTCCGATAAGCGGCGTTAATCCGCACATAGTCATAGGTTAAATCGCAGCCCCAGGCCGTTGCCGACCCTTCGCCTCCATGCAAGTTCACAAAAATCTGCACCGTGTCGCCTTTCAAATATTCCAGCGCTGCTTCCTCATCGAAGGCAACCGGCCTGGAGCCATCCAGCACAAGGATCGGCCCGAGCTTGATGTCGACGTTCGACGGATCAATCGGCTCTCCGGCACGTCCGGCGGCCGCGATGATCCGTCCCCAGTTGGCATCGGCGCCGAAGACGGCCGATTTCACGAGGCTGGAGCCGACAATCGTTTTGGCGATGGCTCCTGCCGATGTATCGCTGATACCGCCCTCCACCTGCACTTCGATTAAATGCGTAGCTCCCTCGCCGTCACGCGCAATCTGCTTGGCGAGCAATTCATTGACATAACGGAAGGCTTCCGCAAAAACTTCCCACTGTGGGTGCGACGGAGACAACGGCTCATTCCCTGCCAGGCCGCTGGCCATAACGAGCAGCATGTCATTCGTGCTGGTATCGCCGTCCACCGTAATCATGTTGAAGGTGACGTTCGTGGTGCCTACGAGAAGACTTTGCAGCGCTTCAGGTTCAACGGCCGCGTCGGTCGTAACAAACGCCAGCATGGTGGCCATATTCGGGTGAATCATACCCGAGCCTTTGCAGGCGCCGCCAATGGTTACCTCGTGCCCGTCAATCGTTAGTTTGACGCAGGCGGTCTTTTTCACCAGGTCTGTCGTCAGGATTGCCTGGCTGAACTGCTCCGCCCCGTCAGTACCATAAGCGGCCGCAGCCGGCAGCTTCGAAATGCCGCCGATGACCTTCTCCATGGGGAGGTTCTCCCCGATCACCCCGGTTGAAGCGACGGCAACATCGCCTTCCTCCAAACCAAACACGGAGGCTGCCTCCGCCCGCATCGCGAAAGCATCCTCTTCGCCCTGTTTGCCCGTGCAGGCGTTGGCGTTACCGCTGTTGACGACCACCGCGCGCAGGCGGCGGTCTTTCAGACTATCCCGTGTCACCAGCAGCGGAGCTGCCTGGAACACGTTGGTGGTATATACCGCAGCGGCGACTGCCGGCACTTCGCAGAGAATGACGCCGAGATCGTTGCGGTCGGTTTTTTTCAAACCGCAGTGCAGTCCGCCTGCCTGAAATCCTAACGGAGAAGTGACAGAGCCATCCTCCACCACACTCCAATGCTCAATTGTTCTCATGATTCTCTCCCTCTCGAAGCCTTACGGATATACGGGACTCAGCTGCAGCCCGGTCGTCTCCTCCCAGCCCATCATCAGATTCAAATTCTGGATCGCCTGACCTGCCGCGCCTTTGACGACATTATCAATGACCGAAACGATTGTCAGCCTGCCCGTTCGGGCATCTACGGCAAAGCCGATATCGCAATAATTGGAGCCAAAAACCTCTTTCGTCGCCGGAAACTTCCCAGGCTCCCGCACACGGACAAAAGGCCGACCTTCATAATAATGCCTGTATAAATCAACCAGCTCCTGCTCGGACCGGCTGCCCGTCAGCTTGGCATACATCGTGCTCATGATGCCCCTCGTCATCGGAACGAGATGCGTCGTAAAAGTAACGGTAACCGGGCTGCCCGCCGCAATCGACAAGCCCTGTTCGATCTCCGGAATATGCTGGTGTTTGTTCACTTTGTATACTTTCATGTTCTCGTTGATCTCCGCATAATGCGTCATCAGGCTGGTTCCGCGCCCCGCTCCGGAAACGCCGGACTTGGCATCGATAATGATGCTGCCGGGATCAATCCAGCCTTCCTTAACCGCCGGCAGAAGTCCCAGCAGCGTTGCTGTCGGGTAACATCCCGGATTGGAGACAAAATCAAGGCCCTTCACCTGGGCGCCGTTCTCTTCGCATAAGCCGTATACCGCCTGCTCCAGCAGGCCCGCTGGAGGGGCATCGTGTTTGTACCACTCCTCGTAAACAGCCGCGTCCTTGATCCGGAAATCGCCGGATAGATCAATGACTTTCAAGCCCTCTGCCAGGAGCTGCGGCACCAGCTTGCCGCTGACGCCGGAAGGCGTTGCCGTAAACACCACGTCCGCCTTGGACTTGATCAGCGCCGGATCAACGCCGTCCAGGCGCTGCACCAGAAGTTCGGACAGATGCGGAAATCCTTCGGTAATCGATTCGCCCGCATTCGAAGACGAGATGACCGAGGTAATTTCAACGTTTGGATGATTCAGTAAAAAACGAATCAGTTCCACCCCTCCATACCCGGTGGAACCGACAATGGCTGCTTTCACTTTGTTTGACTCTGTCAACCTGTATCCCCCGCTTTCGTGCTTTGGCTGCTATAGAAGTAACATTGTAGAATTCATGAGGAGCGAGTACGCCAGCATGTTTTCTTCAATTCATCTTATATAGCCGTTATTAATTAAATATTCATGGCCGATAACATTTATGAATTATTATACATTCAGGGTTATATAAATACAATGGTTTGGGCACAATTTAATAATTTGTCCTATTGTTGCTATCCTTTATACATAAAAAAGCCCTCAAGACTTGGCCTGAGGGCTTTGAAGCTTTTTACGTGAGGAGCTTTTACGTGAGGAGCTTTTTCCGTTTGAAGCTTTTTCCATGTGGAGCATTTCCGCGATGCGCTTCCGTGATGCTTTTTCCGTGTTCTGTATGAGGCTTTTTCCGCATGAAGCTGGCGCTTCCCCTGGATTACCTGCGCGTCTAACGTAACTCTAACGAATAATAACGTTTATCCGTTTATCGGGATCGAACTATTCGGCTGCTTGCGCTGCTTCTACTGTTCGTGCCCCAGCCTTCTCCGGATGTAAGGGGATACTGAAGCATTTGACCAGCGTTGTTCCATTGAGCATTTCCTTCTCCGGTGTCCGTACGAAACCGAGATGCTCGTATAAACGGATCGCTGGAGCCATCAGATCGGAGGAATGCAGATACAGCATCTCGCCGCCAAGCTGCCTGGAGCGCTCGATGCTTTCGCGGATCAGCAGGGTTGCGACCCCCCGTCCTCTGGCTTGTGGAGAGGTCGCAAGCAGACGAATGATGGGATCCTGGATGTTCAGATCTGAACGGCCGTAGGCGACTTCGGAATCCAGAAACATCTGCACACTGCCTACAATCTCCCCATTCAGCTCAGCAACGATTCGGGCCACAGGCCCTTCCTTGTATACAGAATCGCGAATGCTCTCCCGGTAGGCGAGCCAACGTTCTCCAGCCATGACCTCTTCATATTGGCCGTAAGCCTCCAGCAATAAGCGCTCAATATTCGGTTGGTCTTCCTCCTGGGCATCTCGAATGACGATGGCATCTTTCTCAGCCTGGTGGATCTGCTTGTCTTGCTCGTTTGCCATGTTCGTGCCTCCTTCTTTTTATATTGGAAAAATGGTCCCGTTTCCGTATCAATTCATTAAATTCCTATATGTTAAATATGAATTATGATGTGTGTTTACTTTATCTCTCCACCATTCTGGAGTCAATGCATCCGTTAATTGAGATGCCCTATAGTTCAATAGAACTTTTTAATAAAAACACCCGCAAAACATTCCTCCAGAAGAAACCGGCGAAACCGGAAGCTCCCGGGGGAAATGCCTAGCGGGGGTGATTAGACTGTTCATTAAAACTATTGATTAAACTGTTTCATGAGAAACGGTTCATAAACCGTTTGTGAATCGGTGTCTGTCTTATGCTTTAATTTTGCTTGGTCTTGTTAATTCTGCTCGGTTTTGTTAATTCTGCTCAACCTTGATTTGGCTGCGCAAATATCCGTCAATAAACGGATCCAGGTCGCCGTCCATTACAGCGCCTACGTTGCCTGTCTCCACACTGGTCCGGTGATCTTTAACCATACTGTAAGGATGGAAAACGTAAGAACGGATTTGGCTGCCCCAGGCGATGTCGGACTGCTCGCCGCGGATTTCGGCCAGTTCTTTCTGCTGCTCTTCAATCTTGCGTTCATAGAGCTTGGAACGGAGCATCGTCATGGCGCGCTCGCGGTTCTTGATCTGGGAGCGTTCGTTCTGGCACGTTACCACGATACCGGTCGGAATATGCGTGATCCGAACGGCCGAGTCGGTCGTATTGATGTGCTGACCGCCGGCGCCGCTGGCGCGGTACGTATCGATTTTTAAATCCTCGGTGCGAATGTCAATTTCAACATCATCGGAAATTTCCGGCACAACGTCGCAGGACACAAACGAAGTGTGGCGTCTTCCTGAAGAGTCAAAAGGCGAGATGCGGACGAGCCGGTGTACGCCTTTTTCCGCTTTCAGGTAGCCGTAGGCATTGTAACCTTTGATCAGCAGCGTAACGCTTTTGATGCCGGCTTCGTCACCAGGCAGATAGTCCAGCGTCTCCACTTTGAAGCCGCGTTTCTCGGCCCAGCGGGTGTACATCCGCAGCAGCATCGAACCCCAGTCCTGGGATTCCGTGCCGCCCGCGCCCGGGTGGAGCTCGAGAATCGCGTTCATTTTATCGTAAGGCTGGTTCAGCAGCAGCTGCAGCTCAAACGTGTTCAGCTTCTCAACCAGCTCCTGTACGGAGGCTTTGATGTCTGCTTCCAGCGATTCGTCGCCTTCCTCTTCAGCCAGCTCGATCATCACCGTAATATCGTCATACTCCTGCTGCAGGCGGGAATACTGATCCACGGACGATTTGACCGCATTCATCTCATTGATGACCTGCTGAGCCGCATCGTTGTCGTCCCAGAAATCGGGAGCCGCCATCTTCTCTTCGAAGTTAGCGATCATCTCTTGCTTAAGGTCTAAGTCAAAGAGACCCCCTAAGGTTGGTTAGTTTCTTGCTCACTTCACGCAGATCCTGCTTTATGCTTACATCGTTCATCGTCATTCTTCCCCTCAGGCAAAAGTATAGCCGCCGCCTCTTTCCACTGCTTCTGAAAAGAGACGGGGCTTCATTAGTAAAATATATTAAACTGGGGCCGCCCGGAACCGCTACAGATAAAAATAGCGATTCGGAAAGGCCGGCGATTCTTCACTTTACAATTTACAAGCTTTACGCTTCCTGACCGTGGCAATGTTTATATTTCTTGCCGCTGCCGCATGGGCAGAGGTCGTTACGGCCTACGGCTTCTCCGCGCTGTACCGGATGTTTCTCCGCCGGTTCGCCGTTCGTCGAAACCTGGTTTTCGTCTACAACCGCTTGACGCTCCTGGTTAGTTTCGATCTGGGCTTTCATGATGTAGGTCGCAATTTCCTCCTGGATCGTTGCGATCATCTCATGGAACATTTCAAAGCCCTCGAACTGGTATTCGCGGAGTGGATCCGTACCGCCGTACGCACGCAGGTGGATACCTTGACGGAGCTGATCCATCGCATCGATGTGATCCATCCACTTGCTGTCTACAGAGCGGAGCACGATAACTTTCTCGAACTCGCGAATCATTTCTTCGCCGATTTGCTCTTCGCGGGCATTATATTTTTGCAGCACTTTCTCAAAAATATACTCGACGATCTCTTCTTTCTCTTTACCCCAAAGCTCGTCTTTGGTCATTTCACCGTCGAGCAGTTTGGCATTTACATAATCGGCCACTTCTTCAAGCTCCCAGTTCTCAGGGATGTCGTCGCTGCAGTGCGCTTCCACAATGCGTTCAACAACCGGCTTGATCATATCGAGCACGATTTCTTTGATGTTCTCGGACTCCAGAACCTCGCGGCGCTGTTTGTAGATGATTTCACGCTGCTGGTTCATAACGTCATCATATTGGAGGACGATCTTACGAACGTCGAAGTTGTTGCCTTCAACCCGTTTCTGAGCGGATTCGATCGCACGGGTAATCATTTTCGATTCGATAGGTGAATCTTCGTCAAAGCCGAGACGGTCCATCATGGCCAGCACGTTGTCCGCGCCAAACCGTTTCATCAGCTCATCGCCCATGGACAGATAGAACTGCGTAGAACCCGGGTCACCCTGACGGCCGGCACGGCCGCGCAGCTGGTTATCGATCCGGCGGGATTCGTGACGTTCCGTACCGATGATGTGCAGACCGCCGACTTCCTCAACGCCTTCACCCAGTATAATGTCGGTACCGCGGCCCGCCATGTTAGTGGCGATCGTTACGGAACCGGCTTCGCCGGCATGGGAGATGATCTCCGCTTCTTCAGCATGATATTTCGCGTTCAGCACTTTATGGGCTACACCTTTGCGTTTCAGCATTTCGGACAGCAGCTCGGAATTCTCAATAGATACCGTACCTACCAGTACCGGTTGCTTGTTCGCATGGCGCTTCACAATTTCGTCTACCACGGCGCGGAACTTGCCCGCTTCGGTCTTGTAGACAACGTCCGG
This sequence comes from Paenibacillus physcomitrellae, assembly GCF_002240225.1. NCBI lineage: Bacteria > Bacillati > Bacillota > Bacilli > Caryophanales > Paenibacillaceae > Paenibacillus > Paenibacillus physcomitrellae. The sequence goes on from NZ_CP022584.1 coordinate 2,644,611, forward strand.
CATATCGACGCGGCGGTTCGGACGGTTCGTAGGCACTTGAAGCACTTCAAGGCCATAAATCTTCTTGAACTCTTCTTCCTCCGTCTTCGCCGTACCGGTCATACCCGCCAGCTTGCGGTACATCCGGAAGTAGTTCTGGAACGTAATCGTTGCCAGCGTCATACTTTCATTCTGCACTTCAAGCTGCTCTTTCGCTTCAATCGCCTGGTGCAGACCATCGCTGTAACGGCGGCCCTGCATAATGCGGCCTGTAAATTCATCGACGATCAGGACTTCGCCTTCGGATACTACGTAGTCCACATCGAGACGCATGATCGCATTCGCTTTCAGCGCCTGCACGATATGGTGGTTAAGCGTAACGTTAGCGTGGTCGTACAGGTTCGAGATGCCGAAGGCTCTTTCCGCTTTCGCCACACCCGCTTCTGTCAGGGCTACCGATTTCACTTTAATATCTACGGTATAATCTTCCTCTTTAACGAGACGTTTCACGAAGCGATCCGCCGCATAATACAGCTCGGCCGATTTCTGAGCCTGACCGGAAATGATCAGCGGTGTACGCGCTTCGTCAATGAGGATGGAGTCCACTTCGTCAATAATACAAAAATACAGCGGACGCTGCACCATCTGTTCTTTATAAAGCACCATATTGTCACGAAGATAGTCGAAACCAAATTCGTTATTTGTTCCGTAAGTAATATCGCATGCGTAAGCTGCCTGCTTATCCGCATGTTCCATGCCGTTCAGGTTAACGCCGACCGTCATGCCAAGGAAATTGTAAATCTGGCCCATTTCCGCGCTGTCGCGCTGCGCCAGGTAATCGTTGACCGTAACGACGTGAACGCCTTTGCCGAGGAGGGCATTCAAATAGACCGGCAGGGTACCTACCAGCGTCTTACCTTCACCCGTCTTCATTTCGGCGATTCTGCCTTCGTGCAGTGCCATACCGCCGATCATCTGCACATCGTAATGACGTTTGCCAAGCACACGTTTGGAGGCTTCACGAACCGTTGCAAAAGCTTCCGGCAGCAGGTCGTCCAGCGTTTCTCCCTTGTCAAGGCGCTCACGGAATTCCACAGTCTTCGCTTGCAGCTGCTCATCCGTAAGCTCTACGAATTTCGGTTCTAATGTATTAATAAAGTCCACTGTCTTTGAAAGACGTTTGACATCACGTTCATTCATGTCGCCAAAAATCTTCTTTACAAGTCCTAGCATGGTTTTCCCCTTTCACGCAAAACAGGTCGTTTGCCTAAATTGTAACAGTTTGTAAGACAGGCCGCAACACGGGTGTTGATGCCAATTCCTCATTCTTCCTATATATACGAGTAAAGAGCCTTATTCGGGTGCGAACAAGGCTCCATTTTCAACAATTTTGCTAAAAAAGATTCATATTATATTCACATATCCAAATCATCGATCATTTTCAAATTAGTCCTGGGCAATTAATCCGTATCTGCCGTCGTTTCGTTTGTACACCACGTTGACATTTCTCGAATCAATGTTGGAGAAGACGAAGAAACTGTGTCCGAGCAGATCCATCTGCAGAATAGCTTCTTCCACGTCCATCGGCTTCAGTGTAAACCGTTTCGTCCGGACAACCTCAAGACCGTTGTACTCCTCACCATCACTCTCCAAATCGGCGAGCATAGGAGCATCCACCGGTTCCTCGACCACCAGGCCTTTAATGCCTTCCTGACGTCTGCGGTTCACCTTCGTTTTGTATTTGCGTATCTGACGTTCCAGCTTGTCCACGACGGCATCAATGGAGCCATACATATCATCGCTCTTGTGTTCCGCCCGAAGCAGCATGCCCGGGAGCGGGATTGTAACCTCAACCGTGTGTACGCCTTTCGCAACGCTCAGCGTAGCTGTTCCATCAGAAGTGGGGGGTGCATCAAAGTATTTCTCTAGCCGGGTTAACTTCTTGCTCACGTAATCACGCAAAGCATCAGTCACTTCAATCTGTTGACCTCGAACACTTATATTTAGCATAAAGCACTCCTCCTTTGCCTCTTTATTATACCACACTGTTAAGGCAGTGTAAAAACTTTGCCGAGGATTTGGAAAGCGCTTAACACAGCGCAAATATAAGGAATTCAGCGAGCAGATCAGCGGGCAAGCCTGAGGTTGAAAGCGGCTAATTTAGAGGGGGCTCCAAAGGGGTTCAGAGGGGACTCAGAGGGGGTTCAGAGGCAAAAAGAAAGACCCCATTTCTGGGGTCTGCTGCTATGCTAAGCGATTTCAATTGTTAACCATCAATACCGTATATGTAGGTCGGCCGGGCCGGGATGATTATAATTTGATAACGTTAGCCGCTTGCGGTCCGCGTGCTCCTTCGACGATGTCGAATTCTACATCTTGTCCTTCTTCGAGCGTTTTGAAGCCTTCTGATTGGATAGCGGAGAAGTGAACGAATACGTCTCCACCTTCGGAAGTTTCGATGAAGCCATAACCCTTCTCTGCATTAAACCATTTAACTTTACCTTGCATGCACTAACATTCCCTTCATTGTCAAATAAGTGAGTCAGTCCCACATTTCGAATATACCACCCGCCACCCCCTTCGTCAATCGGGGTAAAAACAGTTTAATTGTTGGGAAATGTAGAAAACTGTCTTTTTCCTTGTCTTTTCGAAGAAGACGGCTGTTTTTCTGACGTAAACAAAATGGAGCCTGTAGAAGTTATTACCCTTCTAATATTCATATGAAACCTAAAAAAATTATTTTCTCTTGTCCATTAAAATACTTTCATAGGCATAACCTGCTTCATAGATTCTTTGACGCGAAACCGCTTGACGTCTTTGTTGAAGCCAATCTCTGGCTTCTGCATACAGTTCCCTCATCCTCCCGCCAATTAGCTCGTCATGCTGAAGCAAAACCTTGATTCTCTCTTTCTGGTCTTCAGTCAGGTTACCCCCATCAAATTGCGTACGCATCATTTCAATGATTTGATCGCGTTGCTCCACAAAAGTCTGCATTTCCAAATAAGTAGCATCCTGGATATGTTCCATTATTTCCTTCGTTGCCTCTTCAAGCTGATAAAGGGATTGTTCCATAATTAAACTGCACCGCCCGTGGTCTTAAGTGCTTCAGACCACGTTTCACGGAGATCTGTTAAATAGCCCAGAACCTCTTCCAAAGGTTCAGAGTTATTCTGAATATTGGCCGAAGCCAGAAGATGCCCCATATACTCGTACAGAGCATAAAGATTCTTAGATACTCCTATTGAAGGATTTAAAGTAGACATCAGCTCGGTAACAATATTCTGTACTTTGCCCACATGCAGCTTGAAACTATTAAGATCATTATTGTTTAAACCCTCAATACTTGCTTTAGTAAAACGGATGGCACCATCATACAGCATAATCAAAAGAGATGCAGGTGAAGAAGTTTGGACTGATGACTGACGGTATTTCTCATAAGGAGATTTAATCAACTTTACCACCCTTTATAAATTAAGATTGTACAAAACCGGCCAGATAACTGGATTGTGAATTATATTTACTAATAGCTTGTTCCATAGCCGTAAATTGACTATAATAGCGATTCTCCATATCATCCAGTCTGTCCTGTAGATCGGATATACGCTGTTCATAGTCTTTTAAACTTTTCCCCATTGTACTTTCCGTTTTGAAAGCAGCGGTGAGGTCAGCACTATATTTTGAAGTGCCTGCTTTGCTCGCAAGTTTGTCCAGAACACCATTGAGACTATCCGCCATCTGATCAAATAATCCCGGCTGTGTAGAGGAACCTTGGAAAAGATCCGTTACTCCTTGAGGGTTGCTTTCAATGGCCGACTTAAACTTATCCTCATCCAGGGTAAGCTTTCCTCCCTCGTACCATTGGCCTGTAGTAATGCCTACGTCCGTTAGATTGAAGACACCTGAGCTGCCAATTGCTTTGGTGATAGCATCTCGCATAGAGCTAATAGCTGATTTCAAAATCTCGTCGTTCTTGAGTGTTCCGCTTTTAGCTTTATCCGTCCAGGCGGTGATATCGTCGTCGGTTAATTCCTTCTTCTGATCATCCGTCAAAGGAGGATAATCCCGATACTTCTCCTCAGAAACTTTCTTATTCAAGGTATCAAGCAGATCATTATAGTTTTGAACAAAAGCTTTGATCGTTTCAAGAGCCTTGGAGGAATCCGGCTGGTTAGAAATCGTCGATTTCTCCCCTTCCGGAGTAACGGATAATAACGAGATTTCAACCCCATTTAGCGTTAAAGAATTAGAATCCGGGGTATAAGACTTTCCGTTAACCTCAACAGAGGCTTTCATTCCTTTCTCCGGTTCCGTAAAACCTCCAAGAAGGGCCGTCAGAGAATTACTACTTGAATCAGAATCTATAGATAAATCCGTTGCACCAAATGTTTTGGATGAAATCGACAATTTTCCAGCAACTTCGTCAAACACCGCGTTGACATTTGCATCTTTGTTGGAGTTAATTTTGGTGACCACGCTAGATAATGAATCCGTTTTGTTCAAAGTAATGGTAGCCTTATTAATAGTTACCGTATAAGTGTCCGGAATATCCTCATCTGCCGTCCCCTGTTGCTTGGCCAAGTCAGCCAAAGTAGTCTGAGGAGTCACATCACTTCCAAGAGACCCCTTGGATTGAGCGGTTGTTTTGGTAGCTAAACTCTTAACTACAACATCCATAGAAATCTGGTTTGCGGATGAAGTCGCTTGTGCACTAATAGACGTCGTATTTCCTGTAATAACAGCTTTCTGTGCCAGCATAGAAGATGATTTATCATACGTTAAAACCTTATTGTTACGAAAATCAACAAGCTTACTGTTGATAGTCCGATAATCTTCACGTGTCCACTCCAACACTTGCTTTTGTTGATTCAGTTTGTCCAGGGGAGCACGGGCCGCGGTCATTAATTGTTTGACAATGGTATCCGTGTCCATTCCTGAAGCTAAGCCACCAATTCTTAAATTTGTACTCATTTGAACTCGTTTTCCTCCTTTAATCAAGCTCGTTCATCGATAATGATTCCAGCGATCTTCATCATATTTGCCACCAGATCCAGCGTTTTCTCTGGAGGAATTTCCCGGATCAGTTCTCCAGTATTTTTATTTATAACTTTAGCCATAATCGAATGCGTGGGTTTATGAATACTGAATTCCAGAGTAGTAGTTGGGCCTTCCAAAGCTTTTACCGCCTGCTCGATGCGTTTAATTAACTGCTCATCACCCAGTGGAATGACTACGCCCTGCCTTTTTGCATTTTCCAAATCGGTTTCACTTTTTATATTCTCCGTCTTATCCTGCTGTTGTTCTGTTATTCCCGAATCATATTTTTGAGGGGCCTTCGGACTCGATGAAAATGAGAATTCAACATTCATAACAAAGAACCTCCGTATTGGATATATTACTATTATCGGGTTCTTAGCTGAACTGTTTTAGTGGAAATGGCTAATTTGTTTCTTATTTATGTAAAAAGAAAAGACCGTGGTCGCCCACAGATCTTTGCTGATTTATCTTCTATATGAATTAGTGCTGTAATTGCTCTAAACGTGAACGCCATTCCTTCACAACCGGAATGATATTGAGGTTTAGAATATTACCGATTTGAACCGCATCTCCCTGCTCATAAGCTGTCATCCATTGCTGCAAATAATGGTGCAGCTGGCGGGTGGACTCTTGAGCTCCCCCTGCCTCCGATGCAAAGCCTTCAAGGACTTGCTCCACAACGGCAAAGCCTTCAATTACATCAGCTGCCAAATCAAGTGAAATTTCTCCTTCGGCAATTCTTGCAGATATGTGCAGGAATCCCTCTTCTACGGTCTCGGCAACCTGATTAAGTTGTTGAAACATTTCAATATTCGACATTAACCGTCATCCCTTCTCTTACCATGCTACAAAAAAGGAGACCTTAGATAAACTAAGGTCTCCCCATTTAAAGCCTTGAGTATTAACGAAGCAACTGCAGTACTTGCTGCGGCTGCTGGTTCGCTTGAGCCAACATCGCTTGAGCTGCCTGGGACAGGATGCTCGATTTGGTTTGGTTCATCATCTCTTTCGCCATGTCTACGTCGCGAATACGGGATTCGGCAGCAGTCAGGTTCTCGGAAGATGTTCCCAAGTTGTTGATCGTGTGCTCGAGACGGTTCTGATAAGCACCCAAGGAAGAACGTTGAGCGGATACTGAGTTGATAGCGTCATCCAATACGCTCAATGCGTTTGTAGCTTTAGTGCTGTCAGATACGTCCAGGGAGTACTCAACGTTGTCGTTGTTAGTACCGTTAGTTACGTTAGCAGTCTTCACAAAAGAGGCAATTTTGCCGTCTTTAGCTTGAACGGTATCTACAGATCCATCACCAGAAATACCCAGTGCAGCGGAACGCATGTCCTGGATGTCAATTGTCATCGTTTGACCTGCATTTGCGCCTACTTGGAAAGTAGTGGAGAAGTCACCTTTAGTGGAGCTTGTAGTTTCCACTTTAGGAGCGTCGGTATTACCGATCTTCTGATCCAATACCAGTTGGCCGTCTTCGTTAACGGAAGCGGAATATTTGCCGCTCAGATCCGTATTTTTGTTGATGGCATCAGCCAAAGCTTTAGTTTGATCAGCCAGGTTGCCTGCTTCTTTCACAGCAGTACCGTTAGCATACCCAACGTTAGCTTCTTTGCCGGATACAGTGATCTTCGTGCCGTCGATGCTGAAGGAACCGCCGTCTTTGATCAGTTCGTTCACGTCAACTGCGTATTGACCTTTAACGCCTGTTGCAGACACGCTGGCATCCGTAGTTTTGAGGTCCGTACCCGTTGCTTTGTTCTCAGTAATAGTAATCTTGCTGCCTGTAGCAGCAGCTGTATAGGAACCGTCAAGACCAAAGTTAATGGCATCCATCAAGCTCGAAGCTTGGGAATTCGCATCTCCGCCACTAACGCTGAACTCACCTTTAGTGGAGTCCGCATCACCGGATACTGCAGTAAAGGTTTTACCTTTGATTGTTACTGTATCGCCTTCAGCAAAAGCTTTGTCGATGTTCAGCTCGTATTGACCTTTCACTTCAGTAGTACCACCTACCAAAGTACCAACGGTTTTGTTGATGTCAGAACCTGTTTCAGTTGTATCCCAGTCGCCGGAGGAAGCTACTGTGTACTGGGAGAAGTCGACGGAAGTACCATCTGTAAGATTCACTTTTCCTAAATTTTGGATTTCATTTTGAATCTTCTCAGCTGTATTTTTGGATGCAGTTTTATTGGCCAACTCAATAGTTAAATTTCCCGTATCTTTATCATACGATACATGAAGATCGTCCCCACCATTAGTAACGGGCGTAGTCCCATTTTGCCAGTTACCTGTCGTAGGGCTCTGTGCAATAGTAACCGTTTTAAGGTTGCCGCCACTAGCATCAGTAATTGTAAGCTTGTTGTCTTTCCCTGCTCCAGCAGTTGTTGGATCAGTAAGCGCTACACCTGTAGCTTTGCCAGCTACTTCTGTCAAGCTCACTTTACCACCAGCAATACTTGCAGTGTATTGGTCACCCAATGCAGAATTGATAGCTTGAGCCAAGCTTGCTTCTTGAGTAGCTGCAGAGGCAGCTGTACCAGCTGTCGAACCAGTATTACCAGTGTCAAGACCAGTCAGAGTTGCAGCTAGGGCGCCTGTTGTTGTTGTTGATACGTTATCAGCAGAGGATTTACCAGTAATATTTAATTTGCCATCAGCACCAATGCTAACGTTAGCAACATCAGATAACTTGCCACCAGCACCATTAGATGCATTCTTCAGGAAGTTTACTAAGTCAGCGTTAGAAGATCCTGTGTAGCCCGCCAGTGCAGTATTATCCAGCGTATATGTGGAATTAGCACCAGTACCCACTGTTACAGTAATTGCATCAGTTCCTGTAGCAGTAGAAGTGTCAGTACCCGCTGCAGCCACATTTGTTCCATTTACAGTACTCAAGGAAGCTCCAATGTTAAACTCGCCTTTGCTTGCATCAGCACCACTTGACTTAGCAGTAAAAGTTTTACCGCCAACTGTGATGGTGTCCCCATCTTCCATAACTGGCTTGGTAATATCAAAAGAGTATGTTCCTTGATGCTCTTCAACACCACCAGCAAATGTACCATTTGCAGTTACATCGGTGACTGGAATGGAAGTTGTTGCATTTTCAGGTTTAGTAACAGAAATAGCTTGGTATTTTGTAGCATTTAGAGGATCTGCAGTTACAGCAGCTTCCAAAGCTTTTGTCATTTCGTTGTTCAGTTCACCACGATTAGATGCCAGGGAAGTGCCATCAGCATTTTGTCCAATGGTGAATTCGTAACCACCAGCCGCACTATAACTAACAGAAGAAGCAGCAGTTGTGCCTTGTTTAACAGTGATCTTAGTTCCGTTCAAGTCAATGCCAGTATCGTTAGCCTTGATCGTAATTCCGTTACCAATAGTTACCGCCGCATTAGCGCCTTTAACACTTGGATCGTCTGTCGATACTTTGGAAACCGAACCAGTAGCTTTGCTAGTCAAGCCTTGAACTTCAGTAGTAGAAGACTTACCTGCAACACTCTTAGCAATTGTTGCAAGATCGCTAAGGGCACCAGTAGCAACGCCAGTTTGACCTGCTGCAATTGTTGTAGCTTGATCAGCTGTAGTTACAGCAGGAGCTGTAGAACCTTTCAGCAAGCTTTGCGTATTGAACTCAGTTGTGTTACCGATACGGTTGATTTCAGAAGTCAGCTGGTTCATTTCCTTCTGGATCGCGTCGCGGTCAGTATCACTGTTCGTTCCGTTCGCAGATTGGTCTGCAAGTTCACGCATACGCTGCAAGATGTCATGAGTTTCGTTCAATGCACCTTCAGCAGTTTGAATCATGGAAATGCCGTCTTGGGAGTTGCGGGATGCTTGATCCAGACCGCGGATCTGAGCGCGCATTTTCTCGGAAATCGAAAGACCTGCAGCGTCGTCGCCAGCACGGTTAATCCGAAGACCCGAAGACAATTTCTCCATGGATTTGGATTGAGCGTTGGAGTTAGACGTCAATTTGTTGTACGTGTTCAGTGCCGCAATATTGTGATTAATAATCATGTAACTTTTCCTCCTTGAATTGTAAGGTCCACATCCTTGTGGTCCGCTGTCGCTTAGGGTCGGCCGCCCCTGCTTTCAGCGTCTATTATATATATCGACCTGACTCGACTGTTTTTTATAGTTTTCGAAATGTTTTCTAATTTTCTTCGGTTTGGCGGAAATGTTCAAACAAGTTTTTTATACTCAGCGGGTCCGGTGCAGCGGATTCCCTGTTCGATTCTTGAATAGTGAGATAAACTTCCTTACGAAAAATATCGACGTGCTTCGGTGCAGAAATACCGATTCTAACCGTATCTCCTTCTACGCCAAGTATAGTGACTTCAATCGAGTCCTGGATGATGACAGACTCTCCTTTTTTCCTTGAAAGCACCAGCATCTTTATTCACCACTCTTCGTATTAGTTTCTTGATTCCACAATCGATGCCGCGGTTGATAACCGGATTGATGAAGCACAATTTGTTTGGCGCTATGATTCTCTGGATTCAGTACTAACGGGGCCAGCAGATTCATTGTGCTGTCGGTCATCGGATTCTTCAGGGTCACCATGCAGCGTACAATAAGTTTGCCTTCAATCCCAAGTTCCTCAGCTTCAGCATCAGACAATTCAAATTCATAAGAAGGGTAGAAGAGGAACGGGTCTGACAGTAAAAAGCCGATATTCTGATCTTTAACCGATTGTAAATAACAGAACGGGCTGTCCTCTACCTCAATCAGAGCAAACTCGGTTTCCTGTTCAAAGCCTGGGATTCCCTTCGAGAAATGATAAACTTCTCCTTCACTGATCTCCAGTGTCCCCCACGCGGTTGTTGCTACCTGCATTCTCAAACCTCTCCTTTGGTATACTCAAATAATAAAAGCCATAGACAGGTTTATCTATCTACAGCCTTTTATCGAAAAAATTATAATTTCATATCAATCTCGGGAGGGATAAACTCCACTTTCGGGGCTTGTCTCACATAGATGTCCAGCTTCCCCCGCTGGTACTCAATCTCCGGTTTGTTCACCTGAACCTGAATATCGACATTTCCTTCCTGAACCTCAATTTGAGGTTCTCTCCGCTCCACGTCAATATTAACAAGCTTACCGGAAGAAGGCCCTCTAAACTCCACAAATCCGTCCTGAGAAGCGTTGTCCTTCAAAACTTGAGGAATCGTATTTCCGGGCTTCCAAAATTCGGCCATACGTTTCCCCTGCTCCACCCGTCTAGCCAGATTCTGATTAAACAGAGGCTGCAAGTTTGATGTATGCCGCTTGGTCATCTCCAAATTACCACCGCCGGTAACAGCTGATCTTACCGCAGACTGGTCGATTGTAAGCTTGGCTGGTTCCTGGTGAATGTCAATCTGCGGCGATGTAGTATGGATCTGCATATCGGCTTTAGGCTGACGGATAGAAAATTGTCCCAAATCGGCATCTATTCCTATATAGCCAGGAGTCTGCCGAATTTGTAAAATACCTATCATATGCAACGCCCCCAATTATTCTACTTCAGAAAATCAGCCAGTGAAGGAGAAATAATCTTGGCTCCGGCAGACAGAGAAGCATTATAAATATTTTCTTGTATTTGCGAGTTCATAATCAACTGCGCGTAATCCGCATCCTCCGTCTTGGATTGCAAATCTGTTAAATTCGTTTCCATATCGCTTAAACGATTCTGGAGAAGTTCAATACGGTTGGTTTTGGCCCCTACCTCCGCTCTGACGGACAACATCTTATCGGACCGTGTATCAATATTATCCAACTGGGCCGATACGGAGCTTATATCCCCCTTTGCCAATGCGGTCGAAATGTTATTAATGATGTTAAATATATTATCCTGGTCTTCAGCATTACCAAACACATCATTACTTGTTATATTAACCGTCATCGACACGCCAGCGCTGACCGTATAGTTAACAGGACCTTGATCAATTTGATCCATAACCGTCTTAAGGTCATCCGTATTGGAGGTTCCGTCTTCGTTCTTTGGAAAAACAAAAGGTTTGTCCGTATATTTCTGGCCGTTAAAGACGTATTTGCCATTCAGTGTACTATTGGCGATATCGATTAACTGCTCTTTCAATTCTCCGATCTCCTCATTAATACTGTCTAAAGAGGATTGCGGATTTGTTCCCGTGCCCGCCTGTACCGTAAGTTCACGTATACGCTGTACCACATCGCCAGCCTGACTCATTACGGTATCATTATAATCCAACCAGGAAACAGAGCTGTCCACATTCTTTTGATACTGTTCATTTGAAGAAAGTTCAGAACGATAACGTAAGGAATAAGTGATTCCAACCGGATCATCTGATGGCTTGTTGATTTTACGCCCCGTTGCCATTTGAGTTTGCATATCGCTCATTTTCACTGAATTCCGATTTATATTCAGCAAAAGCTGAGAACTCAGCATATTATTAGTAATGCGCTGCACGATCACCCCTCCATTCGTACTTCATTATTATCTGCCGACCGTTCCGGTCGAATTAATCAATTTGTCTAACATCTCATCAAAAGTCGTCATAAACCGAGCCGCTGCACTATAGGCATGCTGGTATTTAATCATTTCGCTCATTTCTTCATCAAGAGATACTCCGCTGACCGATTGTCTGCTGCTGTCCGACTGCTGGAGTAGAATATCGGAGTTCTGACTCTGGCGTGTTGCTTCTTGTGCCTGTACACCGAGTTGCCCTACCATGGAGCTATAATAAGAATCTACAGTTGCATTCCGTTTTCCGTCTACAGATAGGAAGGTAGTCTGCTTCAGGTTCCCCATAAGAAGAGCCAGGCTGTTATTGCCTTTAACTACCGCTTCTTCGTCCCCTGTGCCAGTTGTTCTTAGCGAGGAAGCAATCAAGCTGGGATCACTCAGAATAGCAGAGTTCACCTTAATGTTAGAAGCTGTAATTGGAGGTCCACCCTCAAAGAAAGGGAGTCCGCCAGTTGTCGTTCCATCGAGCGTATACCCCAGCTGATGTAAGCCATTAATCCCATTGACTATAACTTCCGTATCCTCGGCAACAGTTCCCGAAATAGTTGATCCATCTACTCCTGTAACCGAAACTCCTGCCGGCAGATTCGAGCCTTTGGGCAAGGTAATTTTGATTTCCCCATTGGCAAGGGTATTAGCAAGTTCATCCATCTGTTTGCTGTAATCATTCACGTAATTCTCACGGGAGTAAAGCATTCCATAAACTTCTCCGCCTGTAAGAGAACCTGAAGTAAATGCATTCTCAAGAAAAGCACCCTGTTCTTCCGGAGTATCGCCTTCATTCACCTGAACAGCAACTTCGTTCCCTTCGACCAGTGTCTCATTGCCCATTAGAATCGTATAGCCTTGATCGGTATCCTGTACGGAAATATTAATGATTTTTGAAAGTTTATCCGTTAAAAGGTCGCGCTGATCCCGCAAATCATTGGCATCGTCACCAAGACCCTCTATACGAGTAATCGACTTGTTCAGATCAGCGATCGAAGTTAGGTATCCCTGCACTTCGTTGGCCTTTACGCCCACATTGGTGGTTAAGTCCTGTTTCAGGTTCGTCAGCTGGCCGCTCATATAGTTCAGAGCATCGGTCAAAGCCGCTGCATTTTCCTTGACGATCCGGCGAGCCGTAACGTTCTCAGGGTCCTTGCTGAGATCAGACCATGCGTTCCAGAAGTTGTCCAGTACTGTACGAATACCTGAATCAGAGGGCTCATTAAAAATCCCCTGCAGCTTGTCCAGCGCATCCGCCTGGGTTGTCCAACTGCCATTTGCCGTATTCTCATTACGAAACTGCCCATCAAGGAAACCTTCCCTAATCCGGGTGATCGAGCTGAATTCTACGCCAGTGCCCAGTTGACCGGGGCTAACAGAACGGTTTAAGCCGTAAGCTTCCATCGGGATGGAAGCCTGCATGTTTACACGTTGACGGGTATAGCCCTCCGTGTTCGCATTCGCGATATTGTGACCGGTTGTATTCAGGGCCGCTGTCTGCGTAAACAAACTCCGCTTCGCCGTTTCAATGGAATGGAATGTAGATGTCATAATTTCCTCCTTAAATGATCAGCCGCGGGCATCAAAGAATCCTGTTCGAGTATAACCGCCTGCTTTATGCACAGGATGGTGATAAGTGGTCTCATCCTCTGGCGCGCCGACTAACAAATCGAGCGAATAATCAATGAAGCTAAGCGACTGTTCTACCAGCTTCTGGTTTAAATCATTCGCTTCCTTCAATCGATTCAAGGTCTGGCTGAGTCTAGTCTGGATCTCCTGGAGCCGCTGTTTATCCGCAGGATCAAACACCAGCCGCGAGATTTCCGTCATGTTCAGATCCAGCCGAGACTTGATCCCACGTTCACGCAGAAAAGACTGGCAAGCCTCCATCCGCTCTTCATCCAACTGTCCGATGCGTTTCATGCACCGCGACTCCTGGTTCAAAATGCCTATCAGCTTATCCACTTGATTATCTATAATGGCTTTGCGTTTCTCGTCAGCCCAGTTCAGCATCGTTCGATGCTCTTCGTCCAAACGCTCCAACACGCCGACCAATGCTTCTACTGACATGTCTGCCTCCTAAATACTACTTATCGGTATATGATTTAAAATAAGGGGCCAATTTCTCGGCAATTTTGCCGGCTTCTACCTGGTAGGTGCCGGATGCTACCTGGGCCTTCAAATCCTGGATTTTCTCCGCTTTGGCCGGATCTGTGGCCTTATCCTTGGACTTAAGAAGTTCCAAAGCTTCATTAGAAATCGAAACCTGATCCTGCCGTTTGATCTTCTTATCTTCAATCTGGCGCTGATGATCTGCTGTACGCTGATAGGAATTTACCGCTCCGAGCCGTCCAATATCATTTATCTTCACGATTATAGTCCCCCTTCAAAATAATAAGCCGATAACCTCATAACAAGTTTATCGGCATGGTTTAAAGCAATGTTAATAGATATTTAGTCCAAATAATTATAAGAGTTGGACCTGTTTAATCCTTGCGGAATTTGTTTAATGCCCCGTACGTCATAGTCCCCTGGACCTCAGTCTCACCGGACAATTGCTGCGCAGCCGAGCTCAAGTCCTTGGTCAGACGTGATCGGCAGCTTTCACACATATTCCCTTCGCGAATCATCGTGACGCTGCATATCTCGCAAGGATACGCCATTCCCGGATTGTTCTCAATGGAAATCCGGCCCTCACGGATGAATTTGGTAATCTGCTTAATGCTGACCCCAGTAGCATCAGACAGCTGCTGCATATGGGTGCCTTTATTCTCACGAAGATAGGTTTTACATTTATCGTATTCAATTTCGATCTCTTTAATACAATCGCCGCACAGACCCATGAAGTTCTTGGCATATAGTTTTCCGCAGCGAGGACAGTTATCCAGATTCATTCTCATTCCCCCACTAACATAGTTAAAAAAAGCTATTACTATATAGATTACTTCATACCTTGCCGTAAGTCTATCCAATCTAACTCTCTATATATCGGAAAAGAATCACGAAAAATGAATCAGGAACGGGCCCAGGTAAGACTATAAATTTCGGCCTCCCGTCCTATTGAAGAAACCAGCGTTCGCAATTGCTCCGCACAGGCACCAATCGTGCTGCCTGTTGTATAAATATCGTCAACCAGCAGCAAGCGAAGCGGTCCTGTTTCGTCGGCCGGTCCATTCCTGTTCTGTTCCCTTATCCGTCCGGTCTCTGGCCTGCCACCACGGCTGGAATTCAGGATGGCTAGCGTATATTTCAACTGTTTTGCGGCTTCCATTTGAGGAACAAATACCTTCTTCATATCTTTAAGGCGCTCTGAACGAGATTTCAAGCTTTGTTTCTCGGTGTCACGGGAGCGCTCCAGCAAAGGGATGAAAGCAGCCGCTCCCGTTCTCTTTGCCAAATAGTCCGCTGTCGGGTCCAGAATAAAGACGTCGCTGCGCGGAACGGTCACGCCGCGCTCCAGAATGGTTGTCGTGATTAAAATCTGGATCTCGCGATTGCGAAATCCCGTTACTTTAGCCGGACGTTCCCCATCCTGTGAAGAAGTGCCTTCTATCCTAATGCCAGGCAGCTTGTCCCGCAGCAGTGCAAGCAGCCGGGGAATTTGCTGAATCCGGGAAATGAACAGGAAAATTTGTGCGTCCCGCTGCAGCGAACGCTTCAGCTCTGCAATCAAGCTTGCAGGCAGCCGTTGACGATTAATATTCTCGTCTGTGCCAGGAGCCTGGATCCTTTTGGGCACCGGAAGCGGGTATCCGTGGAATCTTGCCGGAACTTTAGCCACGCCGCGGCGACCAGCGGCAACATCCCGCTGGAGCTTCTTGGGCGGAACTGCCGAGAGAAAGATAAAGTGACCGGTGTCCTTTAGCAAGGCTTAGCGGCGTAAGCGACCACGGGATCATTGGGGTAGGGAAAAGCATCGATATCATTTTCCACACGTTATTGAATTTTTCTTCTATTAAAAAGGCGGACTCCCTCCTACAGGATCCGCCATTATTTGTCTCAAGAAATAAATCATTTAACCTCATAAATTTATGGGGTCATTTTCTAAAACATCCATAAATAAAAACTAACAATAATATTGGGACGCAAATTGCTTTCAATTGAGTGGGTACCTCAACTATCAAACTCACTATTATAAACATTATTACAAAACCGACTTCTTCATTTAAAAAAGCAGAGAATGTTTTTTTTCTTATACGATTAAAAGTTATCCCAGCATAAAGGAGAAAAATCAAACTGTATCCAATCGTAAAGAGCATCCCCATCCTCCTCTTCTGAAATTATAAGAAGTCCACTTTTGTGGACTTCTTATAATTATACTCAATAAATTACATTTGGCTAACTAAACCATAAGCTTTACTCAAATCAGAATTACAACTTTGATAATTACTGTATAGCTCCGCACAAGCTAAACCAATGAAACCCCACAATAGGAGTGCTTGTTCTTAATAATCCGTGTTGCTTGTACATCTTTCTCTCCCATGACTGAATGGCTCTTCCTACCAACTTATCAAAATTACGATTTCTTAGGTGACCAGCTTATATGACCACTATATAAACCCCAACTTCTTCCAAGTTATTCAGAACTATGGGCAGCTGCGACTCTGACTATCTCATCGTTGCCTAATAGACATGGCCCGTTTGGCCAAACTGTAATCATTTTTGTAAGAAGTGATCTAACTCTCTATATCAGGTACAAAAAAATGAATCAGGAACGGGCCCAGGTGAGACTGTAAATTTCGGCCTTCTGTCCCACTGAATACGTCAGCATCTGCAATTGCGCCGCACAAGCCCCTATGGTACTGCCCGTGGTGTAAATATCGTCTACAAGCAGAAACCGAAGAGGCTTAGGGCGGCTCGATCTCTTTTGCGCCTGAAAAGCATTTGATCTGCTAACTCCACAGGACTCCAGTCCTTTAATTAGATGGTTTAAGTGATCTGCCGCTCCCGGTCCAGGTACAAACACCTTCTTCATATCTTTAAGGCGCTCTGAACGAGATTTCAAGCTTTGTTTCTCGGTGTCACGGGAACGCTCCAGCAAAGGGATAAATGCAGCCCCCGTTCTCTTCGCCACTGCCTCCGCCAGCTGCTCAGCCTGATTAAAGCCGCGTTCAAGCCATCTGGATGGACTTACGGGCACGCAGGTAACTGCATCAATCCGCCAGTTCGGGTCCTGCCAGGATTTTCGCATCTCCTGCTCTAAGCGGTTGTAGGCCTGGACCATCATTTTGCCGAATAAGGGGGCTAAAGTCTCGCGTCCTCTATATTTATACTGCCCAAGCCACTCTCTCATCCGATCATCGTACAGGACTGCGCTTCGGTTCAAGACAAAAGAACGTTCCACGGCCCAATCCCCGCGTATACAGTCCGGACATCCCATGCCCCTTCCGCAAATCGGGCAGCGCGGCACCTTGATCCAGGGAATAGATCCAGCACAAGTGGGACAAAGCTCCGGGAATTCATCTGACATCCGGCGGGTTTGCTTGCCGCAGCCCAGGCAGATGCTGACGGAAGGCGCAAGCAGGGCGTAAAGCTGTTCTAATAAGGGAATTGAAGGCATGAGTTCCGGCTCCTTTTCATCTTTTATTTTAGATAGATTAGTTTAAGTAGTGGACATGCAGGGCTCGGCTTATTCGGTCGTGCATGCAAATTAGATCCCCTTGGCCCTTAGGTAACCTTTACTTAGCGCAATCCGGTTCATCTGTTTAATTTGCCTGATCGCCCCGCGCTGGGCCGAAGTGGACTGACTTGAGAATAAAAACACTCTGCCTGCCGGGTCCTCCTTGGACCTCCCGGCTCGTCCGGCCATCTGCACCAGTGATGCTTCGTCAAACAGTCCGCTGTCGGCGTCCAGAATAAAGACGTCACTGCGGGGAACGGTCACGCCGCGCTCCAAAATGGTTGTCGTGATTAGAATTCGGATTTCACGGCTGCGAAACGCCATGACTTTGGCCGAACGTTCCCCGTCCTGCGAAGAAGTGCCTTCTATTCTGACGCCTGGCAGCTTGCTCTGCAGCAACGCAAGCATTGGGGGAATCTGCTGGATCCGGGATACGAACAGGAAAATCTGCGCGTCCCGCTGCAGCGAGCGCTTCAGCTCTGTGATCAAGCCCGCGGGCAGCCCTTTACGTTTGATACTTTCGGCTGTGCCGGGAAACTGAATCCTTTTGGGCACCGGAAGCGGGTACCCGTGGAATCTTGCCGGAACTTTGGCCACGCCGCAGCGACCGGCGGCAACGTCCCGCTGGAGCTTCTTAGGCGGTGTTGCCGAGAGAAAGATAAAGTTACCGGTGTCCTTACAGCAAGCCTCGGCGGCATAAGCAAGTATGGGATCATTGTGATAGGGGAAAGCATCCAACTCGTCAATAATGACCAGATCAAAAGCTTTGTGAAACCGCAGCAGCTGGTGAGTGGTGGCTAATACGAGATTGGCCTGGCTCCACCGGTCTTCGCTTCCGCCGTAAAGGACGCTCATCTTCTGCTCTGGAAAAACCTTCGCCAGCCGGGGTGCCAGCTCCAGCACTATGTCGCGTCTGGGCGTCGCCACGAGCGCCCGTCCTCCGGCTTCCAGCACATAGGCGAGAAGCGGGAATATCATCTCCGTCTTGCCGGCGCCCGTCACGGCCCATAGCAGAAAGCGGGCCGGGTTGCCGGGAACGGCGGAGCGGCGGGCAGGAGGGGCGGGGGACGGTAATGCTGCGCACTTGGATCCGGTGGAGGGTGAGGCAGTGAGTATGGTTGGCGACGTTGTAGGCTGTGCGGGAGATGAGCCGGTAGACGGTATGGCCGATGATATTGCAGACGATCCAGCAGCCGGGCCAGTGTACGGATTAGCCGGCGGCATGGCTGGCGATACGACAGCGGCGGACGCGGTGGACGGCACGTCAGGCCGCCCTGTTGGCGACGCGACGTTAGGAACGGTGCGCGGCGCGGCAAGGAAGCGCAGCGCGGCGGCAGCGGCCTCGCGCTGCGCCGGGCTGAGCCCCCACCGATCGAGCTGGAGATCGGTGGGGGCTTGCGGGGCCGCGCACACTGCCGCGGCCCGGGAAACCGCGCTGCCGCGAAGCAGCAGCGCACAGGAGCGGCTGCGCCCCATAGCGAGGCAGGCCTCGCAGTAGGCGCAGCTGCTTTGCCCGCACGATGCGCATGGCGCCGTGCGGGTCACTTCGCTGCCGCAGCGCCGGCAGCGGGGAAGCGCCGGCCCGCGCAGCAGGCCGGCGAACCAGCGGCGCCGCCCCGCCTGCGCGGGGGCGACGGCCGCCATAAGCGCAGCTCGCCCGGCAAGCTGGGCGAGCTGCGCTAAAGTGCGCCAGCTGCCGGCCAGCTCCGGCAGCTGCGCATCCAGCAGCCCGCGCAGCTCGGGCTGCAGCAGTGAGCGCCCCGCGGTCAGCGCCGCGAAGCGCTTTACCTCCCGGGCCGACGGCATCCGGCCCGGCTCGGCATACCCGTGTGCCCCGTCCAGCTCCGGGGCACACAGCTCCCGCCACTGCGGGTGTACGCCCGCCCTGCGGTTGTATAAACCAAGCGGACAACTTAAGAGGTTGTCCCGTCCGCTCCGCTTCGTGTACCCTTCGCTGGTTACAGCCGCAGGCGTCTGTCTTTTCTCCAAGCCCGATAATGTCGGGCTATTACCGCCAGCCCGCATCAAGCTGGCCCAATCCTCCCATCCGAACCGGTCGAAACGAGGGTTCGAGACAAAATGGTCGCGCCAGGCGGCGGCCTGGCCCAGCGGGATATTTTTCCCCAGCAAAATAAGTTGATCTGCCAGATCATTCCCCCTTGCCCCCTGGTCCGGAAGCCCGCCTGTCCACCAAAATAAATCGACCCGCAAATCCAGGCTGATATAAGCGCTCCACTTGCCGTTTGACCTCGCTACATACAGAGAAACCTTCATGTTCTCTCCCCTTCTTGTATGGATTCCAAGTCTAATCCCACTGCCAATTCTCCTTAAACTTGCAGCTATCTCTATCCCAGAGCACAAAAAAAGCACACCCCACCAAGTCCAAATAACTGGTAGAGTGTGCTTCACCCGCCGTTTCTCTTTCGTTTCCGAACAGAGAAACCTCTTATGAAATTAAACGACATGTACATAGGGGATTTTGGCAGCCTCCCCCGGCTTGCGAAGATCGATAAACAGGAAACCCTCCTGCTCCAGCTCCGGTGAATGCTGGGCCAAATCCTCCCGCGACAGCTCCCCGGAGAAACGAATGACCTGCAGCTCCATTCCTTCCGCACGGTTCATTCGCTCGGCAATTGCCAGTGTATCATCTTCCGAGTGCTCATCAACCAAAGTGACCAAATGAGGTTTGCTGCTCAATTTGGCATACCAGGAAATAGCCCGCAAATACCATTCCAGCTGACGTCCGTGATTCCGCGTTACCAATACATAGTGAACAAAACGCCGCTCGCCGGCGGCCGAATGGTTCAAAGAACGACGATACAACCCATGCACGGCGAGTGCCGCCAGCGCATATCCGGCAACAATCCATAAAGCCAACGTGATCATGGAGTCCACCTCCCTGTCTTGTCGGCGGAACGCTGCTTGCTTATAGCGTATAGCGTTATCCGCCTGCCGCAAAACCTTAGGTTTTAACTAAGATACTATATGCGGCCACAGGGGGTCCGGTTACTGGGCGGTCCGGTGCTGATCCAAATGAGTTCCTGCTCGGTTCATCCTCTTCGCGAGCTAGCTCCCAACCAGCGCCTAGGTAGGGCAGCCGGTGGTCTTATGTGCTTGTTTTTACTGCTTAAGTATTTAAACGGTCCGGTATTAGGGATTACAACGTTACCCAGCCCAATTTGATTGCATTGATAACGGCCTGCGTGCGGTCGTCGACTTCCATCTTCTGCAGAATGCTGCTGACATGGTTCTTGACCGTCTTCTCGCTGATGAACAAGTGTTCATTGATCATTTTGTTGCTGCGTCCCTCGGCCATCAGGCGGAGCACCTCGGCTTCACGCCGGGTCAGCGGATTGTCATCGCCGGCCACAAATTTAACGCCTGCTTCGCGCATCGTGCCATCTTCGGCAATCGCTCCCGTTTCATGCAGATATTCCATCCGGCGGAGCTGCTGAATCAGCTTGCCCGTTACCTTTGGATGGATAAAAGCATGGCCTTCCGCTACGGAACGAATCGCGTTGATCAGCGACTCCGCCTCCATATCCTTCAGCAGATAACCGGTTGCGCCTTTGCGCAGCGTTTCAAAGACATAACTTTCATCATCATGAATCGATAAAATAATGACCTTGATATTCGGCATCGCTTCTCGCAGCTGCTCTGTAGCATCAACGCCGTTCGTTCCCGGCATGTTGATGTCCATCAGCACGATCTGCGGATGGTAACGCTCGCAGGCTTCGAGCACCTGCGACCCGTCACTGCACTCCCCAACAACCTCGATCTCTTCCTCCATATTTAAAATCCGCTTCAGGCCTTCACGAAACAACTGGTGATCGTCCGCCAAAAGCACCTTGATCTTCGTGTTCTCTTCTACGTTGCTCTGCTCCATCTATTCTTGCTCCTTTCTCTTCTCTACATTTGTCGGGATATGAATCACAATCTTCGTTCCCTGGTTCTCTGCCGACTCAATTTCCATTCTGCCATCGAGCAGTTCAACCCGTTCACGCATGCCTATCAAGCCGAAATGAGAGTGTTCTTTGGTCTTCTGCTCAAGCTTATCCACTTTAAAGCCAAGCCCATTATCCTGTACCACAATTTTGATCATCTGCGCTTGATAAGTAATTTCGACACCGACAAAAGTAGGATAGGCGTGTTTGGCCGCATTGTTAAGAGCCTCCTGCACGAGACGGAAGATTGCCGCCTCCATGGCAGACGATAACCGCTGCTCCTTGCCTCTCGTCTCAAAAGTGGTTCTGATCTTGGTCTTCTCTTCGTAGTCATGAACATATTTGCGCAGCGTTGGAACCAGGCCCAAATCGTCCAGCGCCATCGGACGCAGATTAAAGATGACTTTGCGCATCTCTTCCAGGCTGGATCTCACCTGCTGCTTCAAATCTATTATTTCGTCCCGTACCATGTTAAAGTCCTGCTTCACTAGCATTCTTTCGACAATTTCCGTCCTAAGCACCATATTAGCGAGCAGTTGAGCGGGACCATCGTGAATTTCCCTGGAGATCCGCTTGCGTTCTTCTTCCTGAGCCAAAATAATCTTCAGCCCGATCAGCTGTCTGTTCTTGGCCGACTCCAAAATCCGAGTAACCTGACCCAGCTCACCGGACAGGTACTCCAGCACCACATTCATCTGCGTGCCGATGGTCTCCGCCCGTTCCACGGATCGCTCGACGTTACGCGCACGCTTCTGAAGTTCGTCCCGCCGGGCCTTCAGATACATCTCTTTCTCCCGGTAGATCAGCAGATCCAACTGCAGCTGCGTGGCCATTTCATAGGCCTGCTTGATATCTTCTTCCTTGTAACGCACAAAATCCCGGCTGACTTCCGTCAGCCGGATTCGTGAACGTCGGTAATTCAGCTCAAGCTGGTCGACTTTCTCAATCGTTTCGGCGGTCTCTTTCATGACCTGCTGAAGCTCAGAGCTCAGCATCTTCAGCTCGGTCTGAGCGGCATCAAGGATTTCGATCATCTGCAGCTTGCTGTCCTGCATGACATCTATCGCATTTTTAATGACACGGTCGATCGCATCGGTTTGAAAATCCACGTAGGCCCAATCTCCATTCTTTTACATCCGTGTAATGATCAAACCTATCATATCATGATTGCAGGGTGATGGACTTCGTTTTTTGTTCCCAATTTACAAAGATTCCTAGACGTTCAGACACCAGTCTAAGAGGGACTAAAGTCCTGCCATTGACGATCAAAGGTGTGACTTCAGCCGTTTGGCGTCCGCCGTTCAGAACGAATTCTTTGCTGCCTACGAACAAATCAATCAGCACACTGCCGCGGACAACGGTAATCCGTTTGCTGGACGCAATCCAGTCAGCAGATCCTCCAAAGGAATCAACCACATAGCGGATTGGCACATAAGTGGTTCCGTCCTTGATGACCGGAGCTGCATCGAAGGCTTTCTTCTGTCCGTTAAGGAAATAAGATTTCTGCCCAACGGTCATGGTCATTTTAGCGTCCGGATATAGGTCATCTCCGCCGGAAGGCACCGTGAACTGGATATTATCGAGCGACACACTGCCGATCATGGCCCGTTCATCCTGGCCATCCTCCAGATTCACGAGGTAGATCCGCTTCAGCTTTGCACCGGAGGCGAGTCCATAAGGACTCAGATCAATATTGATGTTCTTCCAGCCGGTCCAATCGACCTGTTTGGCGATATCTACGTAGGTTGTTTTTCCATTATTATCGATTTCGGCCCGCAGCCAGTTCAGACTGGAGTCACCCATCACGTCAATCGACATCGCCGATGCTCCATCTGGAATAGCGCGTCCGCTGGTTCCGTTAAACTGGGCATATGCGAACCGGCTGCCGGTGCCTGCTGTCATGTCATAGCTCAGCTGCAGCACTTTGCCGTGATTGTCCCCGCTGCTGACTACCTGCGCTTGGCCCGTTACCTGTGCAGGACTGCCTGTGAATTCAATGCTGTAGGCCAGTTTCTCAAAGTCTTCCCACGACTGGCTGCCGGCTGCGCTGAATGCAATGACCGAGCTGAACCCGTCATAACGGGCAATCGCGTAAGCAACCTTGACGCCAGGGTTGATCGAGTTGACCGTTAACACGCCTCCGCCAACACTGGCTTTCATGCCTTTGAACTCCCATTTCAGGGCGCTGGCCGGCACATCAACCGTGCTGCCTGTCTTCAGCTTGGCTTTAGGCGTAATGGTCACCTGCGCTCCAGCCTGAAGCGGGCCGCTTTGTGCCCCCAGGCTTAAGCTGCTGAGGCTGTCTGCGCCCAGTACCGTCACTTTCGTGCTGGCCGAAGCTTGTCCGCTTACCGCTGTCAGCTGAGCTGTTCCCGGCTGTACGGCTTTAAATGTACTTCCGGTCCATACCACATTACCGTTGCTGGATTTCCAGGTTGGGCTGATCGTGGACGTATCAATCGGGTTGTAGTAAGTGTCATAGCCTTTCAGCGAATAAGTCGCTTCCTGGCCGATCAGCAGCGTTTGAGTGCCGCTTACGGTCAGGCCTTTGAGCGTGCCTTGCGGAGCGGTCGTGTAGACCCCAACGCCGTTAGCGACCTGACGCTGAACAGTTCCGCCGTTCGTTGTGGTAAACGTCAAGGTCGCATCCGTTTCACCGAGCGGACGGGAGACCAGGGTGGTAGAACCGCCGCCGTCCAGATCGAGGCCTTTCCATACGCCGATGCTGGTCATAAAGCCTTGCAGCTCGGCTAAGGTCAAGCCGCTGCTGTTATCATTTTTCTCCGCTGTAATCAAATAAGCAAATTTACCGTCTTTGGAATATCCAATGGCTGTCCGGGCTACGGCACTGCTGCCGCTGACACCGCTCGTAGAACGGGTAAAGGAAGAAGCCTTGCCCTGATCAACAAGCAGCGTATGGCCGCTGATCAGCATCTGCAGGTCCGCCGGATTCACCAGCTTGCCGCCGGCTACCGTACGCAGCGCATAATTGGACGTAATCGGCTGGCCGACCTGCAAATGCGTTGTGATATAGTTAGCCGCCGTACCATGAGCCCGCAAAATATAACCATCAGCCGGAACGGGTCCCGGAATAGCCGCTCCAGGCGAAATTTGCTGAATGATGCCATTCTGCACCAGCACCTCCGTCGGAGTCGTCGAAGAATCCTTCGGCCGGTCTGTTGAAGCCCAGGCGCTAGTATAAATGTACATGGCGTTAACGTGGCTGTAGCCCTTGTCCGGTTCGGTCTGGTAAGCTTCTTTGTTGATCCCGGTTAGCGGGAAGCTGGATCCGTCCGCTGCCGTTACATTCCCTTCAAACGTAAAGCTGTCGATCGCCGGCACCCGGTTCTGATCCAGATAGAAAGCATACATGCCCTGCAGCTGATTTGGACTGGTAACGAGCGTCCCTTGAGAAACCGATGCCCCCATCGCCACGCCCTGGCCGCTGGTATTAAACACATCCCCGTTCACGCCGGCAACCGCGCCGGTCTCCTTCACCATACCGCTGACGGATTGGCGGGTCGTCACCTGGCCGTTCTTACCTGTCATCGTATCCAGCTTCACGTACGGATTCGTTAAATCAATCTGCACCACATCGGCCAGCACCTTCACCTGTTTGCCGGAGCGTGTGACGGTGTATTGATATTTTTGAAGTTTAGCACCTGACGTAATGATATCTTCCGACAGTTTAACCGCCTGACTGCTAGCGGCATAAATCGTTGATGAATTTCCCCATAAAGGCGTTGTCCCCAGCACCGGCTGAACCCAAATCAATCCGGCCAAGGATAGGACGGCCCATTTTCTGCTTTTTTGTCCCCAGTTGTGCTTTGACGCACCTCGTTGTTCTACCATTTCTGAAGCGACTCTCCCATCTCTTCCGCCGTCTTCTAACGGCTGTTTCTCCTTAAACTACCAAGTCAGGAATACATCCTCTAGAATAATAGACTACAAAGTAACAAAAAAGTTACGAAAAATATTGAATTTTATGCTAGGGGAAATTTATGGAAGGGGGTTTTTGGCAAAAAAATAACCTCTTTTGGTTCAAAACCTATTATCATAGGTCCGCCAAAAGAGGTTTAGAGTTTAGAGTTTATACTCTCTAGTCTTCTTTATTGTAGAAATCTCAGTTTATCCAATACGCGCTTGAGCATAACGGCTGCTTCGGCGCGTGTGGCCGTGCCTTTCGGATTAAAGGTGCCTGTACTGGTTCCCTGAATGATCCCCGCATTTACCGCTTGAGCCACCACAGCCTTGGAGGCCGCAGAAATTTGTTTGTTGTCTTTAAAGCTGGACAGCACACCATTGGGGTTCAGCGAAGCATTAAGAGGCTGTCCGGCTGTGGACATCGCCCGGGTCATCATCAAGGTCATTTGCTCTCTTGTGATAAAGCTGCCCGGTTTAAAGGCCGTGCTGGACACCCCGGCCACGATCCCCGCTTTAGCCGCCGCACCGATATAACCGGCCGCCTCGGAGGATGGGGAAACGTCACCAAAAGCAGCCGCGCTCGCCTTGTCCGGCGATAAGCCAAGTCCTTTAGCGATATAGGTGGCGAATTCCGCCCGGGTAATATTTTGTTTCGGTTTAAATAAACCGCTCGCGGCCGGGTCCATAACGGACTTCGAAACCAGTTCGGAAATCGTTGTATTCGCCCAATGGTTCTGGATATCGGTAAGGTTCGCATACCCGCTTCTTGGGCCAACCAGACTGCTGCCCGACTTCAGTGTTGTCGTAAGAACCGTGTAGG
The DNA here is from genome assembly GCF_002240225.1 of Paenibacillus physcomitrellae. Classification (NCBI taxonomy): domain Bacteria; kingdom Bacillati; phylum Bacillota; class Bacilli; order Caryophanales; family Paenibacillaceae; genus Paenibacillus; species Paenibacillus physcomitrellae. The sequence goes on from NZ_CP022584.1 coordinate 2,670,414, forward strand.
CTCCGCTGGACGAAATCTTGGTTGGAACAAACAGCACCTTCTGAGTACCTCTATCATAAGCATACATAGCCGTATTGGAGACTGATACCATTTCGTCAGTCTTCATGGATAGATCCCCCGAAACGTTCATATAGCTTAGTTCCGCAGAATCTCCTGTTCCTACACTAATAAATACATCTACCGGATCCAGCAGCGGATTCGTTGTGGCACCTTTATCACTGTTCACAACTCTTAAATTGTTTTCGGGTATGCGCTCAATCTGGAACCAGACATTTGCCGAATTAAAGCCTGATCCCAATGAAACTGCCAGATTGGAGAATTGAAGCTGATCCAGAGGCAGCAAGTACAAATAATTACCGTATTTGATGCCGAATTCCGCCTCACTGCTTCGAACGAAGGCATCCATCAATGCTTTTAAAGGAGCTCCTACATAGGCTGCTTTGTTGGTCTCAGGTACCTCAAATACTATCACCCGGGCATCTGCTGCAGAATTAGAAGCCACATAATTGTAAGCATCAGTCAGTTTGGAAACGTCTATCATATAATTATTGACGGTTTGTCCCTCTCTCGAATAACCCGATCTAGCGGTCGCTGCCCCTTTATCCAGCACATAGCCGCTTTGATTAAATTCACTGGAAGATAGAACTCTTAAATTCGGAGCTACTGCCAAGCCAGTTGTACTGCCGTTACCAGTTGTACTCCCGTTATTAGCAGAGCCTGTTGTATTTTGCACCGCCGCCTGGTTGATCGCATTCAGGCTGTTCCCCCGATTATCACTCAGAATCCCGGAAGAGCCTGGAATATATGAGAAAGTGACCGTCTGTCCGACATTTACCGGTGAACTTAGTGTGATCGTTAACGTATTCCCAATAAGGGAAGCCGACTTCAGGCTCCGATTCTGGTTATCTACCGTTACAGCGAAATAGCCGATTGAAATGCTGGAGGAAGAGGAGTTAGCCGACAGCGCATTATTAAATTGAATCTTCATCGTATCCCCGTTAACCGTTGCACTGCTGATCCCCGCTGTTACATTTCCATACTGAACAGGTACAAGATTTAAATAACCGGCCAGTTTATTGTTCCAGTCGGAAACCCCGCCTACAGCCGAAACGTACGAAACTGTCACACTTTGTGTAGCTGTAAAGGACGAAGCAAGCGTTAAAGTCACCTGATTATTGTCAATATCAATCGCCGTCACATAGACCGGGCTATTATTTACCAATACGGAATATTGGCTCTTTAGCGGCACATTAGTGGTGCTCAGTCCTTCATCATAGGTCAAAATAATTTTGTTATTAGAGCCTGTAACGCTTTGAAATTGCGGAGGACGGTTATCGTTATAGTTCCTAACAAAGAAATCACTGAACGTCGGAATATCAAGCCCGCGATAATCCTTGAGCGGGTAAGAACCCGGAGTATAGTTCACTTTAACAACGGCGTCCGCTATGGCTGAACCTGCCAGAGTGAGCGTAACCGTTGAACCGCTTTGACTGATTCCCGTAACCGAGGTCGAAGATCCATCTTGTGTTACCGTAAACTGACTGTCAGCATAAGAGGATACACTCTGCAGACTGTCTGCAAAATGCAGAACTACCGTACTGCCGGAAATATACCCGTCTTTAGGTTTCGGCATGGAAGTTTCAAGTCCATTATCGACTCCCATACTGGAGAAGGAAGCCGCTGCATTTTGACTCAGATCCGCGATCCTCAAGTAACTGCTGCTTGGACTGTAGCTGATTGTGATATTCTGTCCTACCGCTACGCCAACCTGCAGGGTGACATATACGCTATCCCCTGCCGCATACGCGCCGCTGATGTTTCTTGTCTCTCCGTTTACGGTTACGCTAAAAATATTTGCAGGCAGCGAAACCGAGTTTAAGCTCTCGTTATATTGCAGACGAATCGTATTGTTGGAATACACCTGAGCTTTCTGGATCACCGGTAATGTTTTATCTAAAGTAGCCGTAGTAAAATACCAGCCGCTTGTACTCGTTAGTCCGGCAAAATAAGCGTTTGTAGCTGCATCCATAATCGCCGTGCGGGAAATAGTCACGTAATAACTGGAGCCTTCCGTTAAAGCCGAAGCAGGCGTAATAACTAAACTTCTTCCGCTAACGGCAGCCGTTCCTGAAAGCGGGGTTGAAGAACCATATTTATAAAGCAAGACCCCGCTGGAGCTTCCCAGATTAAAAGTTGTCCCGGCCGCAGCTTTAATATTTGAATTGAACGTCGCTGTCAGAACCGAAGTGCCTGGAGACACGTTTGAACTGCCATTAGACGGACTCAGATTACTAATGATCAATTGATTTGATGTGCTGCTGGCCGTCGTGAAGGTCCAGTTCGAGTTCGCTATGGCAGGGGTCAACACATGTTCACTGTCTTCGAAAGCACGTTCCGGAACAAAAACCGAGTAGGACGTATTATAACGCAAGCTTTGAGGCAGTGAGATAACAACGGTATTCGTCCCATTTACTGCTACAGAATTCGAGCTTACATCAATATTCTGTCTCGCGACTCCTTGTCCCTCAACGCTAATAATTCCACTTTTCTTGTCGATGATAGGCTTGCTAAATTGAATCGTCAGCCGTGCAGGAGGCTGGACATTATCCTCCCCGTTTGCTGGTGTCAGAGAAGTTACGGCTGCAGGAGCCTCCTTAGTTCGAAAGCTCCAGGTCTGATTGTCCTGAAACCCGCCATAAACCACCGTCGGATCGCCTGTATCTACAAAAGCTTCATCATCTATCGTAACGTAGTAGGTTTTCCCGGCGCTGAGCTTGGTCTTGTCCACAGCGAGTGAAAGCACCGCCCCCCCTTCAGAAAGCAGCGTTGACTCTAGAACCCAAGCGGCAACATCGTCCTCAGGTTCAGTTGCAGCGGCATCTTTCAAATGTGCGGAGCGGGTTACGTTATCCGGATTATTCGGATTGATCGCTACACTTGAAGTGAAGGTAGCTGTTAAAGTTATAGCTGCCTCAGACTGAGCTAAATCAATCGTCGCCCCTGCAGCCGGTAAAGTCGGCGGAACCAAACTGCCAATAGGCAAAGGCAAAGCTTCCGCAGCCGAAACCGGTCGTAAGCCGGCAAATCCGTTAAATATAAGGGCTAAAGTCAGCAATAACCCTATCATTTTCTTCATCCTTCTCAAAATCTTCAACTCCTCTTTGGTTAAGCGTTAAGTCTTATGTACGGTCATTCTGCCCACGCGAAATAAAATAGAAAGCTACTATATTCGTCGGCAAGTTCTTATCTAATCTTTAGGAGTCTTCCAGAATTTGAGGCATCCATTTCCCCGGAAAATAAAAAAAGAACAGCTGGCCTCAGGGCCGACTGTCCTCTAAACAAGCTAAGTATAAAGCTTTATTCTAAATGTAAAACTATCAGAGCCCGGTTGTCCCAAGCTTACAATCCCGCCTGCTTCTTCAGCAGCTCCGCCTTGTCTACGCGCTCCCAAGGCAGATCCAGATCCGTACGACCAAAATGGCCGTAAGCGGCTGTTTGACGGTAAATCGGACGACGCAGGTCCAGCATCGAGATGATGCCGGCAGGACGCAGGTCGAAGTTGTTGCGAACCAGCTCCACCAGCTTCTCTTCCGGCACTTTGCCTGTTCCGTAGGTGTCCACGTTAATGGAAACCGGATTCGCTACGCCGATTGCGTAAGCCAATTGGATTTCCACTTTGTCAGCCAGTCCTGCAGCCACCAGGTTCTTAGCCACATACCGCGCTGCGTATGCAGCGGAGCGATCTACCTTCGTAGGATCCTTACCGGAGAAAGCGCCGCCGCCATGGCGGGCGTAACCGCCGTAAGTATCGACGATGATTTTACGACCGGTCAAACCTGCATCCCCTTGCGGTCCGCCGATGACGAAACGGCCAGTCGGGTTGATGAAGTATTTAGTCTCTCCATCCAGCAATTCTGCAGGAACGACAGGAAGAATGACATGCTCCTTAATATCCTTCTGGATCTGCTCGAGCGTCGTATCTTCCGAGTGCTGGGTAGAAACGACAATCGTATCAACACGAGCCGGTTTGCCATCGATATACTCGATTGTGACTTGCGTTTTTCCATCCGGACGCAGATACTCCAAAGTACCGTCCTTGCGAACCTCCGACAAGCGGCGGGCAATACGGTGAGACAATGCGATAGGAAGAGGCATAAGTTCAGGTGTTTCATTCGTTGCAAAACCAAACATCAAACCTTGGTCGCCTGCGCCGATATTGGCTGTCTCTTCAGCGACTTTAGCCGGGTCACGATCTTCAAGAGCCGCATTCACACCTTGGGCAATATCTGCCGATTGCTCGTTCAGGGACGTAAGCACAGCGCATGTATTGGAGTCGAAGCCGTATTTGGCCCGCGTATAGCCGATCTCTTTAATCGTGTTGCGTACGATGGATGGAATATCTACATACTCTGATTTCGTGCTGATCTCGCCAATGACCAGAACCAGACCAGTCGCTACGGAAACCTCGCAGGCCACACGCGCATTCGGGTCATTCGCCAGGAAAGCGTCAAGAACCGCATCAGAGATTTGGTCACAAATTTTATCCGGATGTCCTTCGGTTACAGACTCGGAAGTAAATAGGTGTCGCCCTTGTATGGACATGAATGTTCAACCTCCCATAAGGATAGTATGGCTCCCGCCTGACCACCCTACACAAAAAATGAACCTTTTCCGAATGGAAAAGGTTGTTATACAAGCCTTACGTTTATTATCTTATTTAAAAACATAACTGTCAATCAATAGCCTGCGGAAATCAAGCCGATTTTGGCGAAATCCGCCGCTGTCATGATTGACATTTGAAGGCTGTCATAGCTGTTATAACAGGGATTGTTTCTCCGCCTGGGCTACCAGACGTTTGGTGATTTCCCCGCCGACCGAACCATTCTCACGCGAAGTCAGATGCCCCCAGTAGCTGGATCGGGAAGCTCCTTCCCCGAATGCGCCCAGTTCCCCGGCAAACTCTGTATCGCCAAAACCGCCGCCCCCATACCCCACAGGCAGGCCAAACTCAGCTGCGATTTCATATTTCATTTGTTGGATGGCATCCTTTGCTTCCGGAATAAGCTTACGATTATTGCTTCTAGCCATAATAAAACACCTCCAGATGATATTTGTTCCCTGATACGTGTATTATGCCGCCTGGCCGGAGACATACACGTATGAATCATTGTTAAACAGGGAAAAACATACCTGGAGGCTTATGAAAATATTTAGGCCAATGCCAATGCTAATGCTAAAGCTTATTTGCTAATCGTATACCCGCCTCTAACCATGACAGTCAAACTGGTGGTTACGCCATCCTGCACCATAATGCCGCGGCCATCTCTTGGAAAAGAGAGCAGATGGTTATTGCCTACCGGCTTGCCATCCATAATATCCGTTCCGTCTGTCAGGTCCGCAACCCCGTTAGAGTCGGTGCTGTAAATCGCCGCTTTGCCTACACGGACAATAAATTCCGCGCCAGCTTTAGCGATCAGCTTCTCGCCCGGCTTAACCGTTACCACTTCAACCGCTTCGCTGTTAGCGGACGAACCGGAGCCGCTTCCCGTAGAAGGTGAAGTCGGAACCGTTGGCGTCTTGCCGTTCAGAGCGGCTTGAATTTGCTGATCCACGTAACTCTTCGTTACTACAGGATCGTCAGCCGTACCCGGCTGGACACTTGTTCCAGCGCCCTCGGCATTTTTATTCAGAAGCGACCCGGCCCAAAGACCGCCGCCGATCAATACAACTGCTGCTGTAACTTTCCAAACTCTGTTCATAAGTTCCTCCTAAACACATCATTCATTCTTTTCTATCGGATATTTTGATAGTTTTAATGATAGGAGGTTTTTGGAAGAGTTACAACCCTGCAATAGACCTGATTGTTGGGATGAACTTATAAATCGCCCTATACAGCTTACTGCGGGTCGAGTGTTCTTACAACCGCTGTTGTCTCCAAAATTATAGGAATCTATATCTAATGTTAAATTTCGGAGACAAAGGCGGACGCTTCGCTTCTCCAGAATCACACGACCCCTCCGCTGAGTTAAGGGTTATAAATTCATCTTAAACTATTATCCCCGTCATAAATATAGTAAAAGCCTTGGCTGGCCAGCGGGATTCTGGCTCCCTGGAACTCGTCGTAGACGGTGAGCGTAAAGTTGCCGCCTTTGAGATCCTGATAAATCGAATCGCTGTTGCTGAAGCTGAGCGTATTTCCCTCACCAGTCTTCAAGTCCGTTTCTGGCGTCAGCTCCTTGTCGAAGACACGTCCCAGCGAATCCTTCATCTCCAGCACATATTTATGGCCGAATTCTCCCATGATATAGGCATTGCCGCGGGTTAGCGTATACGTCAATCCAACCTGTACCGTAGAGGAACCATTTAATGTAGCAGCCACGTCAGTGATACTTAAGGAGTAAGGATTAATCCCCATACCCGAAAGCGTCGAATTCGTTCCAGGTGTCTGGACATTCAGAGCCATTTCGCCGGCATTGATATAGCCAGTAGATTCAGTCTTAAGCGGAGTAAGCTTGTTGTCCGCGATTCCTTCTCCGACGACCAGCTTCATATCCTGCGTGTAAAGGCCTTTTGGCAGATTGGTCCAGAGCACGACAAGACCGCTTTGCTGGGATGGAGCAGGCGTATCTACTTGTACAACTTGCGCTTGATAGGTTTGTCCGGAGCTGGTTTCAAAATAACCCACCAACTGCGACAAATCCAGTTGATGTTTCTCCAGATTCTTCACTTCAAGTTCGGTATACATAACATCGTTATAAGATCCTGTATAAACCGTGGATCTGACTTCTTTGATTTCCTCTTCGCGTCCTTGATTGTCGAGTTTGTAGCTCTTACCTTTGTCTACTACCGGAAGACTCGGCATTTCACCCAAATGGGTGAACCGGAACCATTCGGACGAGTTGTCGCCTATTTTCTCCATCAACGCCACTTGAAGCTGGGTAACATCCAGGCCGGCAGGAAGCTTGCTGACCACATAAACATTCGTGCTTTGATCAGCGCCCAACAGACTGGAAGGCGAAGTGCTGACCAGATTCACATCATTGGCAAGCTGCGCAGAATCCACTTTAAACTGTCCGGTTAAGTCCGGTAGCGTAATCGTTTTGTTCGCATGGTTCGCGATCGTAATCTTGGCGCTTACTAAATCTCCGTCACTCCAAGGCAGGCGCTGTATGGAAGAGAGTGTTAAACCAACCAGGCCGTTATTGGTTTGCATAAACTGCTCAGTACCCAAAGTATTCTGCAACTGGACAGCTTCAGGAAGCTGGAAAATCCCTACCGGGTAGTTGAAGGAAGCCGCTGAAGAAGTACCCCCACCAGTTCCGGTACCAGTAGAATCACTCGGCGTTTGCTGTGCAGCACCAGGAGCATTCACAAACAGCTGCAATCCATCAGTAATGACGGAAGAATCTACCGTAATATTAAGTTTGATGCTTCTGCTCTCCTGCGGCGCCAATGTTACGTTATCCAAAGCAGACGTTGTGATCGGAAGGGTATAGCCGTTAGAAGTATGCAGCTCGAAGCCATAGTCAGGAACACTTACCGTTTTCATCCCTGAATTACGCAGCAGGAATTGGATGGACAAATCGCTTTTGCCATAGCTTTGATTCACCCAAGCTCCTGTTACACTAGCCGCCAACTTCCCGTTCGACAACTCAATCGTCTTCTCGGCGTTTGGTTTGACAGCGACCGTTTCATTCTTAACGGATGCCAGCTGCATCGTAGCGATTGGCAAACTCGTTTTAGCTGTTTCATCGTCTTGAATCACTTGCAGTTCCAGATTCTTGAGAGAAACGGATTTAGGAATCGATGCCATCAGTTTCAGTGTTTGGCTATCTTGAGGCTGAATCGAGTAGCCTGTACTCGATGTGTCCGCTGTTAGAGGATAGTTCGACCCGCTGGCTGTCTTGATGACAAATTTTAACTTCGGATCTTCAAACAGTTTGTAACCGATGTTCTGTACGTTCAGATCTACCCCTACATAATTGTAGCTGCCGGAGAGGAATGAGGTTACGCTGTTTACTTTAAGTTTGACAGGCGCTTCATTAATTCGAAGCGTCTTGGAATAAGCCGCTGGCGTAGACAACAAATACCCTTCGGGAATTTTGAACTGCCCCAGCTTCCTTTCATAATTAGCCTGACTGAAATCCCATTTCACAATATCAAAAATCAGGCCCGTAGGCTTAATATGCTTGGCCACTTTAACGGAATAAGTCAACGTTACCGAAGATCCCGGTGCTACAGACTTCTTCTCTTTATCCGCTGTAATCAACGTTGGATTATATACGGTACCGCTTACGGTTTTGACCTTAGTCCAGTAGTCAATCAGATTCAAGCTTTTGGTATCTCCGTTGGTAACGGTCAAAGTGTAAGTAATCAAATTTGAGTCGTCTTGGGAAAGAGTGTTGATGTCAGTTAATCGTATGTAGCTCTTGGAGGTAAGTTTAACGGAAGGAAGATTGTTGATCGTATGTATGACTGGTGTGGAAGCAGCCTTTGATGTCGATGCTTTGGAAGCTTCAGTACTGCTTGTTGCCGCCATAGCCGGTGGCACACTGCCAACCAAAAGAGTTAGTCCCAATGCCGTCGCTGTGATTTGGATCTTTTTCAAGCCAGTTGACCTCCTGTGTTCTTGATATAGTAATAAACGAATTTGATAGGAGAATGTTTCTTGGAAATGGAAAAAAGTGCATAGTCTATAACCTAAAATGGGAAGGTTAGAATGTGCATATTTATCTTAACATTATTTTGTTGGACAGTAACTTAAAGTTGGCTGAATTAATATCTCTAATTTAATTGTTGACCCAAAAAGAGGTACTCACTTTCTAATTGTTCGCTTCTAGCTTGTTCTCCCTTAAGGTTCTCATATTTCCCCATCTTATCCTATGACGGTGTTGATGGTGCCTATGGCGAAGATGCTCGTCTACCAAATGTTAATAGTCATAGTATAATTTCAGATTTTGATTCGGGTGTCTCACCTCTGGGGAGCATCATAGCACTTATAAGCGTAACTGCAACTAACCTTAAAGAAATCGATGTTAAATTCGACGGTTCTGTTGACGAAACAACTGCTACAGACAAAGCTAACTACACACTGGCTTCCGGAGCTGTTGATTCTGCTGAGTTGCTTGACAACCAAACAGTACGTTTGACTGTTGTTGATCATCTTACTAACCAAACAGCAAACAAGTTGACTGTTAAAAATGTAAAAGCTGGCGACAAAGTTATTTCTGTCACTGATTTTGCATTTACTCCTGTTGACAACACTTTGCCAACTGTCACTGAGGTGAAGAGTCTTGGAACGAAGGCTATTAAAGTAACATTCTCTGAACCAGTGGAAAAAGCTACATCCGGAAACTTCCAAGTTGATGGAAAGTCTTTCTATGGATCTGCAACACAAGAATCAAGAGAAATTATCCTGACTCCATATGACTCTGCAACCCTTTCTGTTGGAGAACATACTCTGACAGTAGCTGGCGTTGAAGACTACTTCGGTCTTAAAGCGTTGAGCTCTGACAGCAAATTTACAGTAGTTGAAGACAAAACTGCTCCTACTGTAACAAACGTTGAAGCTACTTTGGAAAAAGTAACAGTAACATTCAGTGAAGAAGTGGATCCGGCTACAGTAACTAAAACTAATGTTTACTGGAAATCCGGTGACACTAAAATGACTGCTGTAGGTATGAAGAAAATCGCAGCTGATAAGTATGAATTTGATTTCACAGGAAAAGCATTGCCTGGTTATGAAACAACTTTGTTTGTTGAAGGTGTGAAGGATTACTCTGGCAATGTGATCACTGAAACTCAAGTTAAAGTAACAGCGACTGTAGACCAAACTCGTCCTGAGGTTGCTAGTGTCAAAGTTGATTCTTTGATCCCTACCAAGGTTACAGTTAAATTTACTAAAGCGGTTAGCGCTGCAGATGTAAAATACTACACTATCACTGATGCTGACGGAAAATCTGTTGGTATTCGCACAGTAACTGCCGCACCTGGTGATACAACTGGTCAAGTATTTGAAATCACAACATACACTGCATTGACAAATACGAATACTATTAAAATTTCCGGTGTTCGTGATTTGACAACACTGCAAAACACTATGTTGGACTTTACTACAACAATCTCTCTAGATGATAAAACTGCTCCAGAGTACTCTAGTACTTCTGCAAGTACTTCTAGAAACATCGTTATTGCTTTCAATGAAGCAATGGATCCAGCTACACTGGCTAATCCTGCAAACTACCTGATTACCGTAAATGGTACTGCAAGACAACTTCCTGAAGGAACTGAGCTTACGCCAGTACAAAGTGGTAAAGCTGTACTTGTTAAGTTGCCGCAATACTACGGTACAACTGAATTGACAATCCCAACTACATTTGGTGGCGCTGGTTCTGTAACTGCGATCCAAGTAATGGGTGTTAAAGACGTTGCTGGTAACACATTGAAGGATTATTTCAAACTTATTACACTTGTTGCTGCACCGGCTGGGTTGTCTGTTTATGATACTGATATCCATCCAACTGCAAACGCTGCTTACACAGCTAATGGCGAAGTGAAAGTTCGTTTCAATCAACCAATCGGCAAAGCTGTTGCAGATGATTTCACAATCAATGGAGCAAACATCGATAGTGTTGACACTGATGGCACCGATGTTGTTACTCTTCATGTAAGTGGTACCGCGTTGAATAGCACAACTCCAAACTTTACGTTGGCAATTGCGGCTAACAATGGTATCGAAACAGTGACTGGTAACGAGGCTACCAATGCTCTTACTACAATTACAGTAGCTGATGCTGTGAAACCAGAAATCAAGCTGGCTTCCGGAGCTTACTTGCCAACAGTTGCTGCATCGAACAAAATTATTGTTCCATTCAGTGAAACGCTTGATACAGCAAATGACGCAAACTACAAATATGATTTGGTTGTTACTAAATTGTCGGATGGATCTGTTGTTCCAGTGACTGCTTACAATACTCAAGTGGGTGATGCAACTGGTGCAGCTCATACTGCTCCAAACAATGCAGTAATTATTACACTGATTAATCCTACTGCAAGTGCTGAGTACTCTGTTGCAATTAAAGATGGTGCTGACTTCATTCAAGACCTTAACAATAATGTTGCTGCTAAATCTTCAACATTCTACACAGGTTTGAACGGAATTAGCCCAGCCCCAGCTGCTCCAACGGTAAATGCTGTGGCAGATAACGAAACTACAGTAACAGGTACTGCAGAAGCTGGTTCTACTGTAACAGTTAAAGATGCTGGTGGTACAACATTGGGATCAACAACAGCTAACGCTGCGACTGGTGCTTTCTCTGTGACAATTACTGCTCAAACAGCAGGATCGGTACTTTCGGTGACTGCTACAAACGCTGCAGGAAATGTAAGCTCTGTAGCAACTGTTACTGTTTCTGACAATACTGCTCCAACTGCACCAACATTAACTGCACAAAATGTTAAAGGTGGAGACGTGGTAACAATTCCAGCTGCTGGCACTGGTAATACAGCATGGTTGGCTCCTGCAGGAACAACTACTTTTGTAGAAGGTCCAACGATGACTAAAGCTGCAAATGATGCTGTAACTACAATTGCTGCACCAACTAACGAAGGAACATATTATCTGTACCTTGTTGATGCTGCTGGTAATGCTTCTACTGCATCTACTGGTACTGTTGTAGTTGATAACACTGCTCCTTCTGTAGCAACTAAACTTTCTGCCCCTGGAGCATTGACTACCAGTGAATCATTAGTATTTAGTGAAGCTCTTGATTCAGCGAGCAGAAGTGCTGTAAAAACTGCAGTAGATGCTGCGTATGTTGCAGCTCCTGGTACTGGCACAGCCACTGTGTCTAGTGCCTGGGATACTGATAATAAGACTTTGAATGTTACAATCACTGTAACAGGTGACGGTGTTGTGAACTCCTCGGCTATAGCTCCAATTGCTGTAACTGATCTTGCAGGAAATACTTCTGCTGCACTTGCCGTACAAAACTAATCGTATTATTCATCTAAAGGAAGTCCGATTTCTCGGACTTCCTTTTTTAACTCTAAGGAAAATAACAACATGCATTTTTGTATAAGAAATCTGGTTTGAATAGAATTAAAAGCGTATATTATATTACTGAATAAGATGCACAGTCCTAATTCCCTTCGTGGAGTTAGGGCTATTTCTATTTCAAGGAGGAATGAAGTCTAAATCATTACAACGCTTCAAAGCCAGAGCTATACAAACCGCAACCAGGAGCATCAAAATGAATCACCAGCTCCAAAAGAGAATAAACATTGTCAGAGTGAAGCTAGTCAGGGAATCCAGTCTGCTGTACAAGGAAAGATCCCTCTGCTCCCCCGAAGATGGATACAAGCTGATGAGGCATTATCTCGCCGACCTAGACCGTGAGGCCTTCATCGTTGTCAGCTTGGATACCAAGAACTCCCCCGTCTCCATCAACGTCTGCCACATCGGCACCCTCAATGCCACAATCGTCCACCCCAGGGAAGTCATGAAAGCCGCAATCCTCTCCAATGCGTCCTCCATCATCGTAGGACACAACCACCCCAGCGGAAACAGCTCCCCCTCTCAAGAAGACATTTCCACTACTGAAAGACTGGCGGAAGCAGGTAAGATCATCGGCATCGAGCTGCTGGATCACATCATCGTAGGTAACGATAACTTTGTCTCCTTGAAGACACGGGGATACATTTGAAAGGAAGTGACCGAATGAAGGAACTGGATTGGTTTGTAACGACCCTAGAGAGCGAATTTCAGGTCAGAGTGAATCGGGAAGAGGTGAGCTATGAGGCCGTTGAATTATCGTTTGATGAGCTGGATGAGTCCCTAATCCCGCGTGAACTGATTCACGATCTGCCTGAGTTCCTACTCTTTGAGACGCTTGTGAACGACAGCGAGGACGGGACCGAATGGCTTGGAGTGATCGCCATGTCCACGGAAACGAAGAAATGGCATCTGCAAATGATCCTGAGAAGTGGCGAACCACTCCTGAGAAGAAGAGTCTAAGAGAAGATCCCTAACCGCGAACTCACGATATTTCTACGTGCAGGCTCACGAGATAACTACTTTAGCGGAATGTCAGAGAGAAAAAGTAGAAGCAGGACAAGCATTTAGCCCCTATTTAAGAGGGTAGAACTCACGGCATAAATATAATTCTATCGTGAGTTACAAAGACGGGGAGAGTGGTTACATGCTATTTCCAAACATCCCGACAAAGACACTCGGAGGGAACGTATTCTGGGAGACAGTGCTCCAGAGGAGAGGATGGAAGCTGCAGCGGAATGTCTTCACCGAGCATTTCCGAATCCTGGACCCCAGACAAATTCGTCAGGCATGGGGATACGATGAAATGGAGATCAGAGAAGCGTTTCGTGTATTTACAGAGAATCAAATAAACGTCTAAAGCCATGAATGCACCCTACAGGATTCATGGCTTTTTTGCGTGTAAGGGGATGAATCGAGTGAATGAACTTTCGCCGGCTTTTAGGCGTTGGCTCTTTGAGGAAGGAAGAGCCGAGAAAACGATTGAGTCTTACGTGGGTGACGTTGTTGCGTTCCAAAAGTACCTCGGCGAAAAGGCGGTTGATATCAGTCAGCCCCTCTCCCGCTTCGCCTTCGTCAGATACAAGCAGCATTTGGTAGACGAGCACTTCGCCTTGGCCACCACCAACAAGAAGATCAACAGCCTCAAAGTATACAAGGACTTCCTCCTCCAAAAGGATTGGGTGGAAGAAGCGTACACCCAGCTCAAGAAGGATCAGGTGAAGATCGCAGCCGGAAGCGGGCTGGTCGGCATCAGGCAAGACATCGACTTTCTGACTTCTTCGCTTCTCGTCCTGGGCAAAGGAGGGAAGGTGAGGGAAATCAGATCCCGTTCGGAACTGGCTTTCTATCATTTCAAGAGAGCTTGACTTCAAGCTGTACCCGCATCTGTTCAGGCATACATTCTGTACAAGACTATTGAAAAAGGGTCTAGACCCCACAGCGGTAAGCAAATTGGCTGGGCACTCGCCCCGGTTTAACCGTCTGATGGAAGAAGCCACTGTTTTTGATTCTAAAAATTCGTGCTAGAGCAGTGAAGGGAATAAAAGCGGCTGAAGTCGGAGATGAATAAGTTCACTAACTGGCACAAAGTAAGAAACAAATCAAGAAGAAGAAAACGAATAACAAGTAGTTTCCGGTCCAAATCACACGTAAAAGGAGCGAAACATATGACAACAATCCAACATCACATCCATTCACAAAAGGAAGCAAACATTCCCTTCAGAACGTACATAGCAAAATTCCTGGAAGGACTCCAGGCAAAAAACACAAGCAATGAAACGATAAGCGGATACAAAAAGGACTTGGAAATGATCAATCGCTTCCTGGAGGAACGATATAATGGCATCGTGATGCTTCATGATATAAAGACGCAGGATTTAGAAGACTATTTGAATGGGTTAAGCCGTGAGCGTAAGTATCAGCCGGCGAGCGTGAATCGGCATTTATGTACGATGCGCTCCTTCTATAACTTCGCCATCAAGCGCGACTGGACGAACGTCCATGCGGCAGCCCCCATCGATCCGCTGAAAGCACCTACGAAGGAGCGAACCTACATTGATGAGAAGGAATACCACGAACTCGTACAAGCCATTGACCATCCGACCATCAAAACCATCGTGCAATTTCTCTTCTACACGGGGCTGCGAATTGCGGAATGCCTAAACCTTACACTGGATGACGTGGACATTGATAACCTCAACATCCATGTCAAACATGGGAAAGGGGATAAGGAGCGGAATGTTCCCATTAGCGCAAAACTATCGCCGATTCTGACGGAGTACAAAGACATCATTCGGCCCGAAATAAGCAGCAAACGGTTCTTCGCTCTCGAAAAAACAGGCAAGGTCTCGGACGTGTACGTGAACTATATTCTGCACAAAACCACAGCTAAGCTGGGTTGGAAGAAGGTGATTACTTGCCACATCCTCAGACATAGCTTTGCTTCCAATCTAGTTAAGAAAGATGTTCACGTCGTTCACATCCAGAAGCTGTTAGGTCACAGCGACCTCAAGACAACCTCGCGCTATGTCCACTCCAATTACGATCAGTTAGCAAAAGCTGTAGCGGTACTATAAAGGGGCATATTGCTTCCTCTTATCTTTTGCAGAAGGGATGAACCTAATGATAACTACTACTCCAAACACAAAGCCAATCTATGATTCACGTGTCAATGAAATACTGGAAGGATTGTCCCAAGGCATTCGTCGGGATCAACTTGCGGAGCGATTTGGACATAAGAACTTCAAAACCCTCGACATCTACATGCGCCGTAGGAACTTTAAATGGGATCATTTGAACCAAACCTATGTTTTATCGGGCAGATTAGCAAGGGGGAAGATCACGCCTGCAAATAAAGCGGCGATCATTGTGGAGATGATGAACGAGCCTGATTTCGACATTCAGCAGATCTGTTCGACGGTTGGATTTAAGGATAACCGGCAATTAGCAGAATACATGAGGGCAAAGGGATACATATGGTCATCCGCAGATCAGACGTACAGGAAGGAATTACAACCCTCTTCGGACTCTTTGCATGATTGGGCTTCGTTCATTCAGCACTACGAGCCTATTCTGCGGTGGCTAGCGTCAAACAAAGACAGAATTTCAGATTGGATAAAGCCGAAT
This sequence comes from Paenibacillus physcomitrellae, assembly GCF_002240225.1. Taxonomy (NCBI): domain Bacteria; kingdom Bacillati; phylum Bacillota; class Bacilli; order Caryophanales; family Paenibacillaceae; genus Paenibacillus; species Paenibacillus physcomitrellae. The sequence continues at coordinate 2,686,093 of NZ_CP022584.1, forward strand.
CAAAAAGGTACCTTACCTCACTACATGATTCCGGGAAAACTTACAAGGAAAACCATTCAGATGTCTGAAACCCTGCAGGACCTGGCCGTTACCTTCTGCACGGAGCGAAACCTCAAACAGCATGAACTCTTTGAAGCCGCCCTGATTGAATTCTTCAGGAAACAAGGCTATGAAATAGACAACTTTTTGGAATTTCCTTAAAAAATGAGAGTCCGCTCAAACGTCACCGAACAGGCGTTGATGACGGCCGCCGTGCAGAACATGAAGAAGATGGCGATCCACCTGGATCGCCTGGAAAAGAGGGGGTAACCTTCTCGTTCTGAGCTTTCAAACAACGAGGAATGAAAAAAAGAGAAACCCAACGTCTTTAAGACGTTGGGTTTCTCGACACTTTGAGAGCCTTTCAGTCATATAGACCGAAGGGCTCTTTTATTCATTAAGGAGTTACTGTAATAACTTGCTGATTAGACACATCACCAGATGTAGCTTTTACGGTAAAAGTACCTGCAGATACATCCTCATCTACTGTAACTTTACCTGTTGAATCAATTGTAACACCTGTAGGAGCGCCTCCAACAATTGTCCAATCGATAACTGGAGCTGGTGTAGTTACTTCAGCACCATACTGATCATATACAGTAGCAGTCAATTGAGTTTCGTTAGTGTCTCCTGCTGCTGGTATTGCTACAGTATTAGTTCCGCTAATGTTAAGAGATGTAGGTACTGCTGCCTCTTTTGTCAAAGACACTGTATAATCATTACTTACGGTCGAAGAGTCTGGAAGAGTCGCAATCACATGAATGGTAATCGTTCCCTCACTTGCACTCGGTTGTACTGTAAGTTCACCAGTTGTTGGGTTGATTGATACTCCAATCGGAGTTCCGCTCAAAGACCATGCATAGGTAGATCCAGTGATTTCACCTTGTTGATCACTTGTTTTAGCTACATAGTTCTCTGTTTTGTTTGTAGTACCAACTTCGATGCTACGAGGGCCTGTTACACCAACTGTAGCAACTGCAGCATAATCTACTTTATCAGCTGTAGTTGTTGCATCAAAAGAGGTTACCTCATTCTTAACTGGAGAAACATCAGTCAGATACTCGGAGCCTTTGAATGCAACGGTGTAGAAGCTATCGTCAATTCTGGAATCGGTATCTTTCAAATGAATTTTCAGAGAAGTTGTAGCAGTCCCTGGAGTAATTCCAGTAACAGAATAATCAACTCCTGGTGTTAACTCTTTGCCATCTACATAACGAGTAACAACAAAGTCTCTAGCCAAGAGGTCTGCACTAGCAATAGTATCAAGCACAACATTCTCAGTGAAGTCAACAGTAATATCTTCGCCAGACACCTGAAGGTTAGTATAACCACCTGAAACATTAGCTTTGATTGCTGGAGCTACTTTATCAAGTACATTGACAGTCTTAATATTTGTTGCACCACCAACATACCCAGCAAGAGTTGTCAATTGACTAAGATCAACCTTAACATTCAAACCAGAAGTTGATGTTCCATAATCACTAGCCAATATAACTTTCACTGTAGAAGTACCATCAACTTGAACATCACTGATAGTTTTTCCTGAAACAGTAAAAGCAGAAATTGGGGCATCGACGATACCTGCACTGAATTTAACTTCAATAGTATCTGGAGCAGTCAATGCAGCGCTATAACCTGAATAATCAGTGTCATAAGTTCCTAAGTTAGCTGTTTGATCTGCACCTACAGGAATTTCATTATTAGAAGTAGTGAACTCTTTCAACAGGTTTCCTGCCTGATCCTTCACGCCTAGAACATAAAGTTTTTGGACGTTTTGAGTAGAGCTACTTGTGAGAGAATTGAAGTTAAGAGTTTGGCCCTTATAACTTTCAACAAATTTAATTGCTACTGCATGGCTATCTTGAAGAACAGTAATGTCAGCAAGATCAGAAGTCAACGGAAGACGAGTACCGTTAATAACTACATTATAATTCGAGTAGTCAGAAAGTGTACTAGCATCCATTTGTTTGTCAAATCCGAGAATAACAGTACGTTCGGATTTATTAACCAAGGTGGAATCTAATTCTGGAGCTTCTGTGTCCGCAAGATTAACTTTACCAGTGTAATCAAGCATAGTGTTCTGCAATTTAGTGTTATCTCTCAAGTTTTTAATTGTAACTGTATTTTCACCTGCGGACAAGCTACCATACAGTTCAATTCTCACCTTAGTATAGAGATGAGTAATAGGGTCCTGTACCGGAGTCGCGCGTTTTACGATAACATTTTTGCCATCAGCATCAGTTACAGTAAAGTTAGAGTTCGTATAAATCGGGCCAGTTGTAGAAGAATACAACTCTTTAGAGAAAGTTACATCAATAGTCTTTGAATCAACTGCAACAATCTTTTTCACTTCAGGTCTAGTTGTATCAATTTCAGCATTAACAACAACTGAAGTATTTGCTGCGATTTGATTTCCAGAGTAGTCTTTAACTCCTTCAACATAGATAGTCACTGGACCAGTTGGCAAGGAATTAGTTCCTGTTCCAAAAGTGAATTTATACTTATTGTCTGCAACTCGAATCGGGTCAGCAGCAGTAGCTTGTTTTTTGGAGTTACCAGACATCCAGTACACTTTAGAACCAGAAATTGTGGAAGGATCAACAACTTCAGAGAATGTCAATGTAACATTTTCCAAGGTAGCAGAAGCTTCAGAAACAGTTGGTGCATCTTTATCTTCAACTACAGTGAAGTCAAAAGATTTAGCTAGTGCTACAAAGTTTGCATAATCTCGAACTTGAGAAACAGTCAACTGGTGATCACCTACAGCAAGTGCCCCAGTAGAGTATGGAGTTAGAATAGCCGACCGATTTTTTGCACCCAATTCAACTTTTCCATAGAACGATTTTCCATCCAATGTAAAATTAGATTGAGTCAATCCACTTACCGGCTCGCTAAATACAACTTTAACTGATTTAGTACCAAGAGATTCAACAGAATCAACCGTTGGAAGTGTATTATCAACAGTTGTAAATTCTACATTCGATGCACTAACAGTAGCGGATCCAGCTTTGATTCCTGTAACGGTCAAAGCATCAGCTTTGTTATTTGCGAGCGTGTTTGTAACAGTAAGAGTTACTGTTTTCTCGTCATCACTCAATACTGCGGAATCAATTGTCTTACCAGACTTCAAAGAGTAGTTAGACACGTCTTCGGCAGTATCAGCATCTACAGTACCGTCAAAAGTAACTGTTACTTCTTTAAGGTTAGTTGCAGTTACGCTGTCAACTTTAGTTGCAGTAGTTACAACATAAGTTACTTTAGTAGAAAGCGTGTTACCTGCAGCATCTTTGAACTCGATTGGAGTTTCAACGTTAGGAGTCAACGCAGTTGGCAATTCTACTTTCACAACTTCACCAGTAGAAAGTGTAACGTCAACGTGAGTTGCGTCGATTACTTTAGCGTCAGATACTGTAGGAAGTTGAGATTTCTCCCAAACTGCATATGCAGCAACGATTGCTTGGGAGCGAGTTGCAGCTGCAGTCCAGTTAGTGTTAGCTTCAAGCAAACCAGCGTTGATCGCAGCTTGAACTTCACCTTTAGCCCATACAGCAGCGCCGTTGTCAACGCCAGTTGTTGGAACTTCAAGGTTCATAGCGCGAGTCAGAACGATAGCCAATTCTTGAGCCGTTACGTTGCCGTTAGGGTTGAAGAATTGCTTACCGTTAACTACGGAACCTTGCATGATCTTAGCACTAGTTACAGCTTCGATGAATGGAGCTGCCCAGTGGTTAGGACCATAGTTTTTATCTTTGTAAGTGTAAACGCCGTTTACTTCTTTCAGGCCCAAAGATTTAGTGATGATCTTCGCCAGTTCAGCGCGAGTCAACGTTTTGTCCAAATGAGCCAAGCCGTCTGGCAAACCATTAACGATTTCAGCAGTTTTCAATGCATCGAATTTTTGGTCTGGCGTCAAAGTTGCGTCAGCACCAAATGCTACAGAAGCAAACATGGAGAATGCCATTGCTGTAGACAGAGCTACGGATAAAATTTTCTTCATAACCTTTTTTTCTCCTCCTTGAATAACTTTCATGTGTAAAGAGTTTTCTTTAGATGAATAGCTCGTGTTACTCATTAGCCGTGCACCCCCTTTCCCGAGTTGAGCAAGCTTCATATGAATGATGTCTGTGAGTTCGTCACAGAAACTTGTAAACATTTCCACAGGTAGAAATAGAGTAGTTTCCTAATCCTACCTTCCACATTATACAATGTGCGACTTTAGCCGTAAAGCTAAATTTTCTAATAGATAGACAAGTTTCCCTATAAGGGACACTCTTCCATGTCTAATTAGGTCGCCCTTGCGTAACGCTCTACATCTTAAACGCTGTAGTTTCAAAAAAGTTGCGCCTTTCGCAAAAAAAATTACATTTCTTTAATTACTGTTACCGCGCGCCTTTTATTGAACAATTTAGCAATTATGGCTTGTTACGGAATTCAGTATATCACCCCTAATTCTCCCAGTCATCAAGCAACTTTTCCCAATACAATAACCTAAATTTATGCAGCTGAAACGAGAAAAAGACATCCTGTGTCAGGATGTCTTTAGAGAATTTCTGAATAATTTCTACTATATAATAGCAGCTTGTATTTATCTTACCTTCATAGCCAGGTTAATCAACTGAGCACGAAGCTCAGGATTGGCATTCACATTGGAATAGAAATTATCGATAGCACCTTTGTTATCTTTATATTCCTTCTCATGTTTCATCGTTACGCGGGACCATTCGATCAGCTCGTTTTCTGCTTCAGTCAGGGCCACATAGGCTTCATGAAATCCTGTTTCCAATACGAGTCCTTCCATAACCTGCTCCGTAATTTCTTGCAGCTTCTGTGTTTCTTCGATCTTCTTCTCCAAAACTTTCGCTCTATCCTCAAATTTCGTCTTAGCTTTCGTATAGTTCAGCTGCGGTTTTGATAAAATCGGTTTCATATTCCCCTTCACCCTTTTGCAAAAAATGTCTGGCCTTCTGTTATTGTATCCTAAATTCTATTAAATTACAAAAAGATGTAATTGGTAATTACGGCTGTCCTGTGAAAAGGGCTCCCGGCCGTCTGGCCGAAAGCCCCTTTATTGTTTATTGTCACATCACTTTTAACTAAAAGTCTTAGGGAAGATACCCGTGCTCTTCTTAAGCAATTCAACTGCGATTTTACCCGCTTCTGCCCGTGACATGTAACCTTTAGGGTTGAAGCTGTAGACCGGCTTGGTTGAGCCAGGAAGAGTTGTAGCACTACCCGTCATAATCTTGGCTTTAGAGACTGCCGATATAGCCGGTTTAGCATAATTGTCTATGCTGCCTGAATCAACAAAAGACTTGGCTAATGTGGCACTCAGTTTATCATCATTTAATGCCAGTTTCAGATTCAGGGCTCTTGCAATCATGACCGCCGCCTGTTCTCTTGTAATCGGCTGCTCAGGTCCAAAGAACCCATCCGTCTGCCCGGTGATGATCCCCGCTCTGGCGGCCGTTTCAATATAGTCATAACTGTAAGTTGCCGTAATCAGATTTGGAGCAACATCCGAGAATGTTCGTGGCGTCAGTGATGTGTCTGAATTAATCGGCAAATTCAGACCTTTGACAAGCAAAGTGGCGAATTCGCCGCGTGTTGTCCGGTCATCCGTACCAAACGCATCCGTCCGCAGGTTATTCATAATTCCTTTGGAATACAAAGCATTCAGAATGTTACGCGCCCAGCCATGGTTCGTAATGTCGGCAAACCCCATACGAAGCTTCATCACTTTATAGTAGCCAAACTCGTCAAACGGAACGGTTACAGTATGATCTTTGGTATCCACTTCGCCGCCGATATTCTCCCAAATACCGCCATCGTCGTAGCGGAATACTGTAATCGTTGTGCCCGCATCATCGACGATATTGGGATCATAAGCTAAAGTGAGCGTACCTCGTTGCGATGGCACCAATTTCCTTTCTTGTTCAAACCGGGTGAATGACCCTTCAACCGAATACGGGGAAACCCCGTTCATCGGCGGTTTGCTTCCAAATTCCGCAAGACCTCCATTAATCCAGTAGATAGAGGACACCAGCGAGAAGTTCGTTGTTCTTGCTGTAGTGGTGAACTGAAGCCTGATAGCATCCGGAATTGTCATTACCGGCTGATTACTTTCCGGTAAAAGTATATTATTTATTATGTTACCATAATCATCCTGATGGGTAATTGCACCATCCACCGGATCGGCAATACCAAACAAGATCTTGTTGTCTGGATAGAATTTGGTCACTTCCGTGCCCGTCGGAATGGTCTGTAGAATAGTCCCTTTAGGGAATGACAGGGTCAGATTTTTGTTGAACACCGTATATTTGTTGCTTACTTTCTCCGCCATGTATTCTGTATTTACACCGACCGAAGTCGTGTAATATACCGAAATCACACCATTCAGAGTCGTATCCGAACGTACGATTTGAATCTTGATATCGTTCTGCTTATCGGGCTTGAGTCCAACATAATCATAAATGAACCGGTCCTTGATGTCCGCCCGTGGAGTAGCAGCCTCCTTGCCAATCAATACCTGAGTGGCTCCGGCCGCTTCAATATCAATGTGAACAAAGTTCTTGTTTACAACAATTTGATCTCCTGAAGTCGGCTGCGGTGAAATCACCCGAAAAGGCTCGACTACCCGTTCGATTTCAATCTTCTTCGTAGTCCGCGCTCCTGTATCATTCACCAGCTCCAACGTATAGAATTGGCTGCCTGGAATATCAAACGGAATATCTTTAATACGAAGAATAAAGTCCTCGGAAGTACCAACAATGTCGTACTTTATAGTTTTACCATCCATGTCAAACTGGAAAGGCTGCTTCAATGTTTCATTGAAATTAATACTGAACATCACCTGAGAACCCCGATAGAAGTTCAGGACACTGACCCCGCCACCTCTCGCTACCAAGTCATACTGCGTTTGACTTGTAACATACTTATCATTGGTTGAGTCATAGGTAAACAAGGTTGAATTAGCCAAAATCTGATCAATGTTGTCTTGCTGTGTGGCATCCCCCAAATCCGTTGGGAAAGGAATATCTTTGGGTCTTACATTCGGATGAAACTGCTCAAGCGTCGATCCGTTCTTATCCGTAATGTAAATAGTCAAAGAGGTCTGCACTGTAGTCGGACTGCCCTGACTGTCCAGATAAACACCAGAGAACACAATGACGTTCTCCCCGTAAACAAGCGGCCCTTTGTTAGATACACGCAACTTCAGGGAGAACGAAGGATTAGCTTTTGTTACTCCCAAATCGTATTCGGTTTCTGAATCCGTTCCTGTCTCTGAATCTGCACTTAAATTATCCCCTTGCAGGCCATTAACAAAATATTCGGCGCTCGATATATTAGGAAACCCGATATATTGCCCTTGGATTGGAATGATGGTTTCATCAGCAACCTCAGGATTGGATTGCGTTGTAGAATCCACCTCAATGCTCTGGCCATTCTGCAAATTACTGATTGAAATCGAGGCCTTGGAGATAAACGAGATCGTTACATCTCTTCTGTCTGATGGGTTCGTTGGATCGAATTGCAGCCGCACCTTTTGCTGGCCGCTCGCAAATCCGGTAACTTTATAAACCTCGTAATAAGTAGTCTTACCATTAACTTTAATAGCTATATTTCTAATAGGTATGTTTAAAGGCAGGACATTCACATCTCTTGTACCTAAAGGAAGATAACGGCCTGACAAAGCTTCGCCCGCCTGTCTCGGCTTAAGCGATTCAACCATGATGTAGTAATCGCTGGCATTAACCGTCGCCCCGTCTAATGATTCCTTGGAGACTTTCGACAGATAGTCAGGCATATCTGCTGCAGATGTTGTACCTGCTTCTGTTTCATTAAATTTTGGCGCATAATAAATGTTCACGATTTGATTACTGTCTGGATAATAATCAAAGGTTCTCGAAATCGATTTATCAAAATTTGCCTCTGGAGTACCGTCCATTGTTACATGAAGACCAACCACATTAGTCTTGCCAGCAACAGGAACAATTACTGGGATAAACTTGCTAAGGTCAATTTGAAAAGTGACAAGATGATATTGAGGAGTAACTCCATCCGATCCCGGTACAACCACTTCTTCATCGGATTTCGGATCATCCAAAAGTTGTCCTTTATCATCAAAAGGGTTGGCTTTCAGCAAAGTAATAGCACCTAATGGTACCGGCACTTCTGCTGGAGCTGGCTTCAGAGCCGAATCTCCCAATTTCAGTTTGACGGTTGCGTCACCTGCTGTTAGTGCATCCATAAACTTATCGCTGCTCACAGAATAAGGGATGACAACCTGCGCGATGATAGAAGGGGTATCCAGTTCTTTAACAATCTGCGGCGGCTTGTTCTCCATCAGATTCTGTGACTGCTTTCCATCCATCAAATACAGACCTGTAAATGGAGTGGATTCATCATATAGATAGATGGAGCGTTTAATCGAAACTGAATCCGTATCATTGTATATATTGATATTCAGATTGTTGATTCCCGGATTCACGGTCAACCCGGAGGCGAAGAAGTTGCCCGAGCTTCTGTCCAGGGAGGCGCTGAGAACCGTTCCATTATCCACCGAGACTGTCACCCGCGTTGCATTCTGAGCAACCCCCTGCAAGGCAATCGGAGATTCCGTCACAACCACAGGAGTTCCCTCGTTAAGAGGTACCGGATTATCTCCCCCACCAGTAACAACAAGACTTTGTAAATAAGGAACTTTATCGAATAAGACATAGAAAGATTCTGACCGCGTCAGCTCGCCCTGCTTACCCGAGAAGGTGATTTTGTTATAACCAGGATAGAGCGGAAGATTGTCAGCAATAAACCTTTGTCCCGTAGTAGAGCTTGGATCTACCGTCACCACACCATTGGTGTAATGCGTAGGGTCTTCGACGTAATAGGAAAGGGGTTGTCCCGTTACAGAATCCTTGCCCGATTTTGTCGTATCCGGAACGATCTGTTGAACGACTATGGACAAGCTGTTTCCTGATACGCTTGTGAATGATCCCTCAATCTTTAGAGAAGGCATGGTCGTAGAGTATACACTTGTTCTGTTAATGTCCTCATCCGCCTTAGTCGGCTCCATGCTAAGACTAATCGTCTTGCGGAGATCCAATATGTCCGGACTGAAATATCTTGTAGACGTTATGACGTCGGCGGCCTGCACATTTTGAGTCAACCCTGCAGGAATAGCTCCGAATATCAGGGTCATCATTAGCAGCCAAATTAATGGCTTGTTAAGACGCTGCATGTACATAATCTCTCCTTTTTCCTCGATAGTATTACCTCTTTTATCGGACAATCCCCTCTAAATTTGAAGAAAATTGGCATAAAAAAGTCCCCTTTTCTCGGAAAAGGGGACCTGGTGCCTAGGTAACAACAAGCCCTTCACTAAAGGGTGAAGGGACTTGTCCGGTATGATTTTACTTCGATCCACGTTCCGCCGTTACCTTGAGGCGCAGGCGCATCAGGAAGTTCAGCAGCGGACGTTTGGTCTTGCCGATCAGGCCGATGACTTCTGCGCCGATCTGCAGGAAGAAAGCCATGATGCAGATGACGACGAAGGTTACCCAGTTGGCTGAATAGAGCGCAGCCGAGGACTGGATGACGGCCAGGATGCCGAAGAATGCGGCGATCCCGTAAATGATCAGTACCGTCTGGCGGTGGCTGAAGCCGAGCTCGCGCAGACAGTGATGCAGATGGCCTTTGTCCGGCGAGAAGATTGGTTTCTTCTGCATCCAGCGGCGCACAATCGCGAACATCGTATCCGACAGCGGCACGCCGATCAGAATCAGCGGTGTCAGGAAGGAAACGATCGCCACCTGTTTGAATCCGAGCAGGGACAGGAGCGCAAGGCTGAAGCCCAGGAACAGCGCACCGGAGTCGCCCATAAAGATCTTCGCCGGGTGAAAGTTGAAATACAGGAATCCGATAATACTGCCCAGCAGCAGCAAGCAAATTACAGCAATAATTTCGTTGCCTATAATAAAGGACATAACGGCAATTGTACCGATGGCAATGGCAGATACACCTGCAGCAAGACCATCCAAACCGTCAATCAGGTTAATCGCATTGGTCACGCCCACGATCCAGAGAATCGTAAACGGAATGGCAATCCAGCTTTCAACGGAAGAATAAGAATGAAATGGAATATTGGCAAATTCGATTCGAATATCAAATCCAAAAACAACGATACAAGCCGTCACAATCTGAACCACAAATTTCAGCTTTGCGTTCAATTGGAAGCGGTCATCCAGCGCACCGAGCAGCATAGTCAGCGTGCCGCCGACCATAAAGGCCTTAACGAAATTTACGTCACGCGTAGACAAGTACTCGTCAGGAATGAACGGCAGGACGGCAAACAGAGCAACCATAACAGCTGCAAAAATTCCCAGTCCTCCAAGTCTCGGCATAATGGTGGTGTGCACCTTGCGAGCGTTTGGCTTATCAACTGCCCCAATAAGGAAAGCAAACTTCTTAACCAGCGGAGTCAGGACCAGTGCCAAAGCTAATGTCAGCACAAACCCGATGATATAAATCATCAACATGTCAATTTCAACCCCCATTTGTTCTACCGAATGAATTATACTCCGAAAGCCACCAAAGACCAACCTCTCCAAAGCGCGATTGTAGGCTGATATCCCGGGGAATTAGCCCATTTTCCCGGAATTAGCCGAGGTTTTCTTTCTCCCTCAGTACTTTTACGGCGAATTTCGGCAGCGCAAGCATTCTGCGGTAGCGGGTCGGCTCCTTAATGAGCCGGTACAGCCATTCGGCACGCAGCTTCTGCATCCATTTCGGCGCCCGCTTGGAGCGTCCGGAAATGACGTCAAAGCTTCCGCCGACACCCATCATCACAGGCACGGCCAGCTGCTGTTTATACTTCGCGATCCAGGGCTCCTGGGTATCCGCTCCGCGTGCCACAAACAGAACATCAGGTGCAGCCGCCTGAATAGCTTCAACCACTTCCTGATCTTGTTCGGATTTAAAGTATCCATCGCGCCATCCGACAATTTTCACACCCGGATAAAGCATTTGTAACCGATCTTTTGCTGCCTGAATCACTTCCGGCGAGGAGCCTAGCAGGTAAAATTTCCAAGCCCGCTGCTCGCCCAGCTTCATCAGCTCATGCAGCAGATCAAAACCGGCCACCCGCTCCTTCACGGGATTCCCCGCCTTGCCTGCCGCCCAGACGACCCCGGTGCCGTCCGGCACGATCAGTTCCGCCTTCTTCATAATCTCCATATAGGAAGGATCTTCAAGCGCAGCCATAACCATAATGGGATTTGCCGTAATCACCTGATGCGGCGTGCCCGACTCAATCGCTTGGGCCAAATACCGGACCGTATCGTCCATCCCCCATTTGCTCACCCGGATGCCGAATAAATCCACCGTCGGTACCGCCTCATTCGGAACCGAGTTGTTTGGAACCGAATGGTTCGGAATCGCCTTATTCTGATTCACCTGATTCACTTGATCCACCTTCAGTCACCCTTTATCCTTCAAAAAATAATCCGCAATCCGCCGGGCCGGAACCCTGGCTTCCTGCTTAAGCCCGGCAATCTGGCCGCTGTGCTGCTTCTGCCAGTCGCCTATGCTGCCCAGAAAATGCTGGGCTTTCGCGGCCAGCTTCTCTGCTGACAGCTGATCGCTTGTCCCCACAGGGACACTGCCCAGACGGGCCAGAAAATGATCGATCTTCGGATCATAAGAAATGCCCAGCAGGGGAACGCTTCTGGAGGCGGCGTAGATCAGGCTGTGCAGCCTCATGCCGATCAGCAGCGAGCAGCCGTCCACCTCCCGCAGCATATCCTGCGGATTATCCGTAGCCGGCGCTATGCTGACCAAGCTGCCGGTGCCTTCCAAATCGCCGATCCGTTCCATACAGAAGCGGGAAGCTTCTTCGTCGGAAGGCAGATGGAAAGGCAGGAAACGCAGATGGACGCTGCGCTGACGGGCCAGCTGCGCCAGCCCTTCGGCCAAGGCCGACAGCTCCGTGCGCTCCTTGTTCCAGAAGCGGACGGAAATGCCGATCACCGGCAGCTCTTTCTCTTGCACGCCCTGCGGCTCTGGAGCAGCCGTCTCAGCTCCTTCGGCCTCTTCCGGCAGCCGCATGCCCATAACCGGGTCAGGGACAACCTCGACCCGATCCTGCTTCACTCCCATGGTATGGAGCAGCTCCGCCGATTCCATATCTCTGACCGAGATATACCGGCATTTCTTGAACACAGAAGCGATCAGGCGGTGGAACAGCCTGCGGTTCACCGGGCCAACGCCCTGTGCATAGACAAAGGTCGGTTTGCCCAGCCACTGCGCAAGCTTGATGACCCCCAAATAATAAGGGACGGAAGCCGGGCCTGTAGCGTCCTGGAGTAGACTGCCTCCGCCGCTGATCAAGCCATCACTTTCCTGTATAGCTTTCCTGACTTCGGACAATTTCATCCGAGGTACAGCGCGAACTTTATACATTTTGCTCGTCCATTCCGGATCTGCAGATAATACGATCGGCTCAAACGTTATGCCGGCCTTCTTGCCTTCTTCATCAAGCGCGGTCAAAATCGAGCGAAGCACCGCTTCATCCCCGCTGTTGCGGAAGCCGTAGTAACCGGACAACACTATTTTTCGAGTAACAGAGGCGACCATTTCTTCCAGCACCTTTCAAGGATTTGCCAAATCAGGACAAAGACCAGTCCGACGATCAGGCCGAAGCCAAGCCCCAGCACGCCGCGGATCAAGGAAATAAAGAATGGCGAATGAATATGAGCGAACGTATCCACCATGGACAGCTGCCCCATCGCGGCCACGATCATGATGTACAGCACCTTCGGATACCGCAGGGACGCAAAGACCCCGACGATAAACAGCGGATGCGCAAACAAAAATTCTTTATTCCGCGGGCGAACACCAATCGTATTCTCCAGGAACGCGCGGAACGAAGCTTCACCCGGCAGCAGGCTGCCCGAGTTGCCTGTCCGTGACAGGTAATACAAACCGGCAATCCCGATAATGGCGACAATGACGACCCAAAGCACGGTAATCGGCATACGCAGCCATCTGCGCAGCTCGGCCATAACCGATTCTCCCTGATAGAGGAATACGTAAATGGCGACCAGCAGCATCGGAACGGCATGCAGCAGGCTTACACCGCGGAACTGGTTCAGAACAAGCGCATAAGTAATGTTATTTAGAAGACCAACCACAAACGGAACAGCACTCAAGCTGATCAGCGCGGACTTGATAAACAATACGAGACTGTGCGAAAGTCTGCGCGAGGTGCTCATCCCCGGATGGGCGGCGCCCAGTTCCTTAACCTTGCGAATCGCCAGAATCGTTGCTACCGTAGGTGCGCTGATCGCTGCGGCGAGCGCCAGCATCTGTTCGAGCAGCGTCGGCTTAAGCACATACAAACCTGCGCTGCCGATCAGACCCAAAATCAACAGAGCCAGTGTCCATGAAGGCAGGAACAAGGAGATCATCATCGCTGTAAAAGCAACGGCTCCCAGCACCACAAACAATTTGGCTGCTTTCTCCCACGAATGATCGACTACCTTAAACGCTTCGGCTGTGCCGATTTGGTATCCGTCCTTCTCAACCCGGCTGACCGCATTACCCGGCTCTTGAAGGGTGTTAATCACGTTGTCGATCGGGTCTGTAATGGTCGCTTTCTCCGGATTGCGGGCAGGCGAAGCATTCAGATACACCATCCGGATCTTCCGGTCTTTCACGGCCAGCGCAATCCGGTCAGACAACGTAGAGGTCGACTGCGTGATATCCGTGTCACTGATCGAGTGCAGGCGAACTACATTGTAGTCCAGCAGGTAAGCCAGCTTGGCAAACCCTTTCTGCTGCTCTTTCAAACCTTCGATAGCGGCAATGCCCATTCCTCTTTGTTTGAGGGAGTCGGCAAAAGCCTGGAGGGTGTTCTTGTCCGCATTATCGCCATAGCCCTTAACCGAGCTGCCGTCGAACAAAATCCGGTTCACGCCGTAGCCGGCGAACAAATCCAGCTCTTTGTCCACGATCTCCTGACTGTAAGGACCGTTGTCATTCATCCGCGGCAGGATCATAAATCCTTTGCTGTGGATCAGCTCAAGCGCCTGCGGATCAGGCTGCAGCGTCTTGAGGCCTGCATCCTCCGGCGAGGTGTTCAGGCGAAGACCCTGCAAACCGTTCACGCTCCAAGGCGTGACCGCAATATCAAACGGCTTGAAAGCATCCTCAATAATCGGCGCGTAGATCTTCGCATTCTCATCAGACGTAAAAGCGATATAAGTAGCATTATCCTGGGCCGTAACGGCCGACTTATTCATCTCCGCTACATCCTGCGAGTTATAAACCATAATCCGGCGCGACTTCTTCAGCTCGTCGAGATTGCTCTCGAATACGGCAATGGTGTTCACTCCCGAGTCACGCAGCTTATCAAGCTCAGCGGACAAAGCTTCCTGCTGGTTCACCTGGTAAGACGAAATGTCGAGCAAGCTGCGATAATTGAATACAAACTGTACCTGCTTGGCGGAATTCTCCGTCTCTACCCGTTCATAAATGATCGGCAGAGAGGCCACCAATCCCACAACAACCAAAGTCCACAGCCATTTGCGGGTGGTGTTGTTCCACTTGTTCCATGTTGAATACACGAAAGAACCTCCTCATTAATGTAGGAACGGCTTCCGCACATTCCCGCTAAAAATCCAAAAATGGAAAGGCCAAGGCCTGTCCATTCCTGAATTTGTATATAAGGCGGGCACAAGTCCCGCCACAAGCCATAACCGCTAATCAAGCTTACGCTTCAACGCGGGATAAAACCTCTTCCTGCAGCGAAGCCAGACGTGCTTTGGCCTCCTCATCGGTCGACCCCTTAACCGCGAAATAGAACTTGATCTTAGGTTCGGTTCCCGAAGGGCGCAGACAGAACCACGAGCCGTCTTCGAGCAGGAATTTAAGTACATTCTCTTTCGGCAGGCCGTCCAGACCTTTCGAATAATCAAGCACCTTCGTAACTTTGGCGCCGTTCACGGCATCCGGAGGACTTACGCGCCAAGCGGTCATCAGATCGTTGATCTTAGCTACGCCGTCTTTACCCTTCATTGTCAGGGAAGACAAGGCCTCCCGGTAATAACCGAACTTCCGGTAAATGTCCTCAAGCGCATCCATCAGCGTTTTGCCCTGCTGTTTGTAGTATGCCGCCGCTTCGGAAATTAATGATGCCGCTACAACCGCGTCTTTGTCCCGGGCATAATTGCCGGCCAGATAACCGTAGCTCTCTTCATAACCAAAGACAAAGGTGTGGTCACCAGATTTCTCGAATTCGTTCATCTTCTCGCCAATGTATTTGAAGCCGGTGAGGGTGTTGAATACGGTCAACCCGTAGTGTTCAGCGATTACCGCTCCAAGCTCGCTTGTGACGATCGTCTTGACGACGGCGCCGTTTGCCGGCAGGTTCCCCTGCTCCTTCAACTGGCTTAATAAATAATTAACGATTATTGCACCCGATTGGTTACCGGTTAATATTTCATATTTGCCATCTTTCGTACGGACCACGGCTCCCATGCGGTCTGCATCCGGGTCAGTACCGATCAGCAGATCGGCATTGATCTTAGTTCCAAGTTCAATCGCTTTCGTAAAAGCTTCCCGTTCCTCCGGATTCGGCGATTTCACGGTGGAGAATTCAGGATCCGGCTGCTCCTGCTCCGGCACGATATGAATCTGCGAGAAGCCCAGCTTGTCCAGCACCTGACGTACAGGTTTGTTGCCGGTACCATGCAGCGGCGTATAAACCACTACAACGTCTTTGCCTGCTCCGTTCTGCAGCAGCTCGCGGTTCACGCTGACCGAAGCGACTGTATCGGCAAAAGCTTCATCTTCGGCTTCATCCAGCCACACAAGTAAACCTTTCGCTTCCGCTTCTTCCTGGGTCAGGCGTTTGACTTCGCCGAAAGACTGTACCTGGCGAATCTGCTCAATCACCTGCTCCGCTTCATGCGGAACCAGCTGGCCGCCGGTGTTGTTGTATACCTTATAACCATTATACTCCGGCGGGTTATGGCTCGCTGTAATCACGATACCCCCGTCGGCGTTCAAGCGGCGTACCTCAAAAGATAATTGCGGAGTTGGACGCAGCGAACGGAACAACTTGGCTGTAATTCCGTTGCCGGCCAGCACCAGTGCCGATTCCAGGGCAAATTCCGGCGAGAAGTGGCGCGAGTCATGGGCGATGACGACCGAAGGCGCCTTATTGCCATGCTCCTGCGCATTGGCCAGCAGATACGCCGCGAATCCCTGCGTAGCCCGGCCAACCGTATAACGGTTCATCCGGTTGCTGCCTGCGCCGATCACGCCGCGCAGTCCCCCTGTGCCAAACTCCAGATCTTTATAGAAACGATCCTCCAGTTCGGCTGTATGGCCTTCAAGCGAACGAAGCTCCTGTTTCGTGGCCTCGTCAATGTTGGCATCCTCAAGCCAGCTTTGTACTTTGTCCAGAACGGTCAATGGGTTGCTCATCACAATTCCTCCTATAGGTAAGATTGTTGAGTATATGTTTCTCTACAAATTAAGACAAAGCAAACATAATTTCGCCTTCAGCCACCACTTTATCTTCGACTTTGGCGACAGCTTTCCCTTTGCCGATAGAGCCTTTCACCCGGATAATCTCGACTTCCAGGCGCAGGGTGTCTCCCGGCACGACTTGTCCGCGGAAACGGAAGCCGTCCAGACCGGCCAGAAAACCGATCTTCCCTTTATTATCTTCCAGCGTCAGAATCGCGGTTGCCCCGACCTGAGCCAGCGCTTCCGTAATCAGCACGCCTGGCATGACCGGATAATCCGGGAAATGGCCTGTAAAGAAAGGTTCATTAATCGTTACATTCTTAATGCCGACAGCCCGCTTGCCCGGCTCCATCTCCAAAATCCGGTCCACCAGCAGAAACGGAGGGCGGTGCGGAATAATTTGCTGAATTTCACGTACGTCCATCATGGTTAGTTGTTACCCCTTTCAAATAAAGGCCCTGAATAAATCGACAAAAGAGGGCCATACTGTAATTATCCTTCGTCCCTGCAGAAGCGAAGGTTCAGATAAGGGGCTTATCCTTTAGGACGGCGGCTGTGCCGAATAAAGGATACAGCCCTTTTGAATTACCCAACCTTGCCTGCTGTATAACAATCCCACACCATTATACATTTTCCTCCACCAAAAAGGAAACTACCTTCGTCTACCGCAAATCCGCCTTTGGAGGGATGTTTTTCCGCAAAATAACCTCCGTCAGACCGGCTTCAAACCGGAATGCGGAGGTTATTTGTACAAGCCAAACTTATTTCATTATTAAAGCTTACTAATGTACTATTGAAGCTTTCTGATGTCTTAAGGAGAGAACACCAGATCATAAACATGACGCCAGGTGCTCCATTCCAGGAGATCGCTCCAGGGCTGTTTACCGAAGAATACATACCCTACCACCACACCGCCGAATCCGGCTGCGAGCAGAATAATAAGGATCACAAGGGTCCAGACGAGTCTCCACACCCAGCGGCGCTTCCGCCGACCGGCTTTGGGCGCTTCCACTTCCTTCACATCCGCTTGGCTCTCACCGCGCTGCTCTTGTTCTCCACTTCTATTCTGCATTCGCGACCGTCTCGGTCCGTCTGTCCGTTCCTGCTGTTCCGGTCCGGTGTATTCATTCATTTCAGCACCACCTTATCCACGCAAGTGATTCGCCATATTCATCATGGCTTCGCTCGAGGTCAAGGCGCGTGCGGAAAGCTGATAAGCGCGCTGCACTTGAAGCATATCCGTCATTTCCTTGGACAAATCCACGTTGGACTGCTCAAGTGCGCCTTGCCGTACGGAGACCTTATTCAAACGGGGATCCCCGTCAGCCAGGGTATCCACTGCCGTTAACACGTCACCCTGAACCGCTCCGCTTACTAAACCGTACATGTTATCAGTCAATTCTACAAGTCCTTCCGGACGATTGACGTAATCCAGCTGAAGCTGGCCGAAATCAAAAGTGCCCGTTGCGTCCGTAACGGTAAGTGTCCCGTCAGCCGCGATCTGCAGCTTGCTGTTCGCCGGCACCGAAACCGGCTGGCCGGTTGTATCCAGCACGCTGTAGCCTTGGCTCGTCACCAGCGCAGCTTGACCCGGGTTCGCCGGGTCAGGATGAAGCTGGAAATCGCCAACTCTTGTCCAGGCGTCACTGCCGTCCGCAGCCCGCACCCGGAACAGCGCATTGCCCTGAATGGCCAAATCGGTTGGCAGTCCGGTATCTTTAATCTCTCCCTGCGTGAAATCCAGACTTAAGCCGGACATCTTGGCCCCAAACCCTAAATTATAGCCGGATGGGGTGCTCCGCCCGGTCAGCTGGGTCATATCTTTGGCCTGCTGCTGAACGCGGGTTAACGTATCTACAAAAGAAGCGTCTTTACTCTTATATCCATTCGTGTTCAGGTTGGCAATGTTGTCGGCGAGCAGATCGAGCCGCTGCTGCAGGCTGCCCAGTGACACCATGGAACTGATCATTGAGTTATTCATACGGCACCTCCTATACCCGGCCTATTTCGTTGACGGCCTTGTCCAAGCTTTTATCATAATACTGGATGACCTGCTGGTTAGCTTCGTAAGCGCGCTGTGCGGTCATCAAATCGACCATCGCCTGCGCAGAATCGACGTTAGAAGTCTCCAGCGAGCCCTGACGCACTTCAAGCTGGGCGCCCGCCGCCGTCGGGTTGATTCCCGCCGCGGCTGGATCGGCTGCTTCAAACACGCCGTTCCCGTCCCGGACAAGCTGGTTAGGCTGGTTAGCCACGCTGATTAACAGCTGCGGGCCATTCGTACCATCCGAATTAACGATTCTTCCCTGATTATCTACTTTGAGCTGATCTACAGCACCGCCAATGGTCAGCGGATTATTATCGGTACCCAGTACCTCATAACCTTCCGCCGTCAACAACCGGCCGGCTGCATCGACATGAAAATCTCCATCGCGCGTGTACTTCACGTTTCCTTCAGCGTCACGCACCGTAAAGAAAGCCTGCGGCTGGTAAACGACGCTTCCGTCCTCCTGAACCGACTTCCCGCTGGCATCAAACACATAATTCTCGCCGGTGTCCGGGTTCTGAAGCTGAAGATCTGCCACCAGCGCAAAATCCGTTGTCTTGCCGGTCTCCCTGGCATCTCCCTGCGTAAAGGTAGGAAGTGTCTCCTCTGCGAATACACCTGTGTTCAGCTTGCCGATGGGCGCGCTGCTGTTCTGTTTGCCGCCAACAGCGGACAGCAGGACCTCAGGGAACGAGCGGGCAACGCTGTTCACCTGCTTGTATCCTGTTGTGTTCACGTTTGCGATATTCTGGGTCACTGTATCATGCAGTCGCTGCTGGGTGATCATGCCGGCGGCCGCAGTGTATAGTCCTCTAAGCATGGAAGATGCCTCCGATTCTTAATCTTTCTATAGTATGTAGCAGCTTGCTACAACATCATTCCTAAATCTATTTGTCTGTTCATCTATTTATCGGTTATTAAAACTTTTTCTTTACAACCCGGTCCAAATTGTCGAGCATAATTCCTGTTCCTTTAACGACACAATGCATCGGATCTTCAGCTACCAGTACAGGTACGCGAAGTTCTGTCGCCAGCAGCTCGTCCAGCCCGTGCAGAAGCGCTCCGCCGCCGGTCAGAATGACGCCTCTGTCGATGATGTCTGCGGACAATTCCGGCGGTGTGCGCTCCAGCACGGATTTAGCCGCGGATACGATGGAAGATACCGAATCCCACAGCGCTTCCTGGATTTCTCCGGAAGTGATGCTGATCGTCTGCGGCAGACCGCTGACCATATCCCGGCCGCGGATATCCATACCCGCATCCCGTCCGCCCGGATGCACGGTTCCGATGTTAATCTTGATGTCTTCGGCTGTACGTTCGCCAATCATCAATTTATATTTGGTTTTGATATAACGGATAATAGCGTCGTCAAGCTTGTCCCCCGCCATTTTAATCGAGGAAGCTGTGACGATGTCCCCCATGGAGAGCACCGCCACATCCGTCGTTCCTCCTCCGATATCCACTACCATGTTGCCGCTTGGTTCATAAATATCCATACCTGCGCCGATAGCCGCAGCTTTAGGTTCTGCTTCCATAAAAACTTCTTTCGCACCGCTGCGCTCCGCCGCTTCACGAATCGACTTCTGCTCAACGGACGTAATATTAGTAGGCGCGCAAATCAGAATGCGGGGATGGCTGTACCAGTTCTTCCCTCCGACACGGTTAATGAAATGTTTCAACATCGTTTCCGTAATTTCAAAATCAGCAATAACTCCGTCCATCAGCGGACGAATGGCTACAATATTGCCGGGTGTACGGCCCACCATGCGCCGGGCATCTTCCCCCACGGCAAGGACACGCTTGGTATCGCTCTCAATAGCGACCACCGACGGTTCGTCAAGCACTACCCCTTTTCCTTTCACGTGTATCAGCACATTTGCCGTTCCGAGGTCAATCCCGATATCCTTGCCCATTCCTGCATCCCCCAAAGCGTTATTTTATTAAAAAATATGGTGAAAAACTGCGATTTCTCGACAGAATCCGTCTTTTCCTTGGAAAAACCCGCATTCTATTTCCATATTTTAAAATATCATACTTCGGGGGAGCTATTCAATCCTCAAAGCCTCATTACAAGGTTTAAACTTATCATTTACCCGAATTTGGACAGACTTAAACACATTTTTTTGCGGAGCTGAGTATTATTGGACGCTTGTCACGATTTCCCGATTTTTGGAGCTGCCTTTTTTGTATTTGATCTTGGTCGCTTCTCCTCCCCTCAAATGCCGGATTGATTTGTGGTATTCCAGAATGTGCTTCACCTGGTCGGCAAGATCCGGATTGATCTCCGGCAGCCGTTCGGTCAAATCCTTATGCACAGTGCTTTTCGAGACGCCAAATTCCTTGGCGATCGTCCTGACCGTATGTTTGGTCTCCACGATGCAGCGGCCTATTTTGATGGTACGCTCCTTAATGTAATCGTGCACGCTCCCGCCTCCCTACTCGAGATAGTTTGGTACATTATATGAGGGGCGGGCCTAGATATTCTTTGTTTCACGCGGCCTTCAGCCTGCGCGGGGTTAAAGATCAGGGGAATGTAAACCCTCCGCGCCGGTCTGGGACAAGAACAAAACCGCGCCAGTCCGGCATTCGGGCCTTCACGGCCTTGAAGGGTACAAGCAGGCAATTTTTCGTAAAAAGACAGAAAAAACCGGAGAGTCGCTCTCTCCGGCTGCTTCTTGAGGCGGTTATACGCCGCCGATTGTTTTATTTGCTGCTGGCGCTGCTGTCAGGCAGCAGGGAGGCCGGGTTAACGGCTTCGCCGTTCTCATACACCTCGAAGTGGAGGTGGTTGCCGAGCGCTTTGCCGATTTCATTTTTACCGGCAGATGCGAGCGCTTGACCCTGCTTCACTTCGTCGCCCTGTTTCACCTTCACGTCGGCCAAGCTTTCATAAACCGTCTTCAGGTTATTGGCGTTGGTAACTTCAACGGTGTAACCGTTCAAAGCATGCTGCTCCACCTTCGTCACTTTGCCGCCGAGGGCAGCCTGGACTTCAAAAGCAGCATTGTCGCTGCGCGCGATGTCGATTCCGCTGTTAGGCATAAATTCATCCTTGTATTGTACCATTGCTGCTTCATGCTCTTCCGTGGAACCGTCTTTATCATAGAACGGCTTAACGATGGACACCTGAGTAGCGTCAGCTACCGGCCATACAAAATCTTCACTTACCGCTGTAGTTTCTACCGCTTGTTCGTCATTCTGACCACCCTGCGGGTCTGCCGCCGGTTCAGTAGCGGTTTCGGCCGAGCTCACATCATCCGTTACGGTAGCTGTGGTGTTCTCGGCCGCCTGCTTGTGGCTGGCGTCCTGATAGACCCAAACTAACGTTAGAATAAGAGCTGCTGCGACCATGTAAGCTGCGGGGTATACCCATCTCTTCGACAATGCTTTCTTCCAAGCCGATACCGGAGCGACCGGTTCTCCCATTACATTTTTAGGAGATTCTTCTTGGTTTGGTTTGTTGTTCTTTTGTTCATTCATATGATTATCACCTCAGTAACACATTGTTACCGGGGCTGAATCTTTTATACTTGGTTTATAGTAAATTTTTCAAAAGTTTTGATTTATAGAAATTCACTTCTAAAATGCTACTCTGCTATAGCTGCGCGGTCGAGTGTTCTTACAACCGCTGTTGTCTCCAAAATTCTTGGAATTGACCAAAAGGTAGAATTTCGGAGACAGCCTATTCTTCCGAAGCAGCTTTCCTTTGGAAAGCTTTTAACCGGACGCTCCGCTTTTTCAGAATCACTCGACCTCTCCGCTAGTTACAGTTGGCTCAGAAGTTCATTTTATAAATTTGGTAGAGGGGACTAAGGAGATTCCCGTGTAGTAGTGTTTCAGGATTTCGGCGGCGGTGTAGCCTTCCTTCGCCATTCCGTTCGCGCCCCACTGGCTCATGCCAACTCCGTGGCCGTAACCGTAAGTGGTAATGAGAGCTTCGTTCTGCTGCATCTTTATATCAAAATGGCTCGATCGCAGCCCCAGCTTCTCTCTCACCTCGCGGCCGGTAAACAGCTTGCCGCCGATGCGAATCTCTTTGATGCTGTCCCCTTGGGTACGGTCCAGTACGGTAAATAGGGAGGCTGCCGTCTGAGCCGCTTGTCCGGTACCGGTACCGGCCAACGCCGGAAGTGAAGCTGCGCTCAGCCCCAGCTTGCTGTAAATCTCTTGAAGAGGCATCTGCACCGTTTCTTTATATGAAGGATCTATTTGCGCGTCCCAGGGACTGGCGACACTTCGCAGGTAAGGAATTCTTTCGCTCCAGTAGTCTTCGGAGTTCTCCGTGTAACCGCCGCTTGCCGAGAAAAATAACGCCGAAATCGGCTGCCCGTCATAGGTCATGATGATTCCGGCCGTTTCGTCCACCGCTTGCTGCAGCTTCTGCAGCGCGGCGCCTTTGCCCGCCTGCTTCCAGGCGGTGAGCTCGGCTTTGGACAGGTACGCCTGATGGGTGACGGTATCCGTCACATCGGCGCTGCCTTCCGGGACGCCGCTGCGGTCGCCAGCGGCGAGCCGTTTGACGATGAAGGTCCGGGCGGCGATCGCCTGGGCCTTCATCGCTTCGATGCCGAAGTCAGACGGCATCTCCGCCACGAGCACGCCGAGCACATACTGCTCGAGCGGCAGGGTTTCCACGCCCCCGGTGTCCGACAGGTACACGGACACCGGGGGCCCGTCCGCCCGCTGCACGGCGGCGGGCGGGGTTTGCGCGGCCGGCTGCTGCTGGCCGGCCGCTGGGGTGCCCTGCGGCGGCGGATTGGCGCCGCCGCGATGCACCAGGAGCGCTGGCAGCAGTACAGCCAGCGCGGCAATCCCTGCGGCGGCCATCGGCAGCCGCAGGCGCCTCCGGCGACGCGGGCCGCCCCAGCGGGGAGGCCTGCGGAAGCCCCAGCGGGGCGGACGCCGGACGCCGGGGCGAAGGCGAAGGGGCCCGTGGACGCCGGAGGGCCAGCGCAGCGGCTTATTTTTCATATCCGGCTGTCCTTGTCCGCCGCTTGGTTCCCGCATAGCCTCCCAAACTTCCTCTGAAGCTTGTTGAGCCTGCTGCTCGTATAGTTTCCGTTCGTATAGTTGCTGCTCGTATAGTTGCTGCTCGTATAGAGGCTGTTCTTGATCGGTTAACTTAAAGGTTAGCGATGTCCTGTCCTTGCTCATTTCCGGGCTTAAACCTCCGCATAGCATTCTCGTGTTGCTTTAACCAATGCTTACTCTCTAGTTTGCGGCATTCAGTATACTTATAGATATGAGTTTTCAGGGGGTGCTAGAACCTTTTAGAGGCAAACGAAAGCTGAAAGATAGCTAGAATCCCGGTCTGCCGCTTAATCAAACAAACCAAAAAAGAGAACCAGCCCATGGCCGGTCCCCGTTTCAAATGTTCCGTCTTTCGTCTTTTCTATTTCTTGCATTCTTCTATCGCCCGCAGACCGCTGTCCTCACAAACTTGTACGTTCCTTCAGCGGCAGCCACTCCAGAACCTTCTGGATATGAGCGTCCCAGTATTCCCAGTTATGATTGCCCGGATCAAACACCGTCGTCACTTCATAACCGGCCCGGTCCGCAAGCTCCTTAAACTTCACATTGCCCTCATAGAGGAAGTCTTCTGTTCCGCAGCATTGATAAAGCAGAGGTTTCGGCCCGTCCGAAGCTGCCGCTTGTTCCAGGAGCCAAAGCGGATCGTCGGCCGTTCCGGCTATATCCCGATCCCCGAACACCAGCTGCAGGCTTCTTGCCGTAAATGGGTTGGATTTGATATGACCTGCGAGATCAAGCACACCCGACAAGCTGGCAGCCGCCGCAAACTGGTCCGGACAGCGGAGCGCCCACTTGACGGCTCCATAGCCGCCCATCGACAGGCCCGCCACAAAATGGTCCTCTCTATTCTCCGACAGCGGGAAGAAAGACGAAGCCAATCTTGGCAGTTCCTCGGACAGGAATGTCCAGTAAGGATTTCCGTATTCCATATCACTGTAAAAGCTTTGATGCACGTTAGGCATCACCACTGCGATCCCCAGCGCGGATACATACCGTTCGATAGAGGTCCGTCTCAGCCAAATGGTGTCGTCATCGCTGTACCCGTGCAGCAAATAAAGTACCGGGTATTTCCCTTCGCCTCGGGCGCTCTCCACGCCGATTTCCCCTGCAGCTTTCTGTGGGAGGATGACAGTCATCTGCGTGCTGAGCCCCAGAACCTCCGAAAAAAATTGACACTGAATCAACGCCATCTTCCTCATCCTTTCTGCTCTGGCAAACTGTGATTGCGCTTTCATAATCTACCTTAACTATTATAACGGCTGCAGGGGCTGCTGCGTTCTTTTTTTCTTCTATATGGGTCCTGTAAAAAATCAGAACCACCCGTCCAACGGGTGGTTTGCACTAGGGGTATAACCCCCTGTTACCAAACTGCGCCTAAAGACGCTAGCCTGACCACAAAGCGTTCAGGCTCAGTGTTATTTGTCTCTTTCACTTACCAGTTAAACTGGTTTTACTTTTTCTTGCCCTTGTTGCTGCTGAATGGATCTTCATACTCTTTTACACTCAGCTTATCTACGGCTTGGTCATGTGCCTCTTGCTCTCGAATGTACTTGGCGACGGTGGCTTCATTTAGCCCCACTGTACTTACGTAGTAGCCTTCCGCCCAGAATTTCCGATTCCCATACTTATACTTCAAGTTGGCATGCTTCTCGAATATCATGAGTGCGCTTTTCCCTTTTAGATAGCCCATAAAGGAAGACACCGATATTTTCGGTGGGATCGCCACCAGCATGTGGACATGATCCGGCATCATATGCCCTTCTAATATCTCTACTCCCTTGTATTTACATAGACGCTTCATGATTTCAATTAGATCTCGTCTCACTTGATTGTAGATCTCTTTACGTCTATACTTCGGGGTGAACACAATGTGATACTTACACATCCACTTTGTGTGCGCTAAACTAAAATTTTTATTTTCCATATAAGACCATCCTTTCGAATTGAGCCTGAACATCTCAATTTTATCCGGATGGTCTTATTGGTGTAACCCTAGATCCCTCCACCCGCATAGCGGGTGGTTTTATATTTCGCACGTTTCACGTGCTCAACAGGCTAAAGCCTAAAAATGAAAAGCCGCCCACAAGGGGCGGCTCTATGCCTGCTAAAAGCGGCGGGTCCAAGGAATAAAGTGACTTAAACTCCGCTCGTTTGAATTTTCAATTTCGGCAATTCTTCCACAGCATGGCTGGATTCAAGACGTTTGCCTTCTTCGCCCATCTCAATACGCCAAATATCAGCGCCCAGTCCGGACAATTTCTCGGCCAAATTCACATAACCGCGGTCAATGTGGTGGATACCGCTGACCTCTGTTGTGCCTTCAGCTACCAAGCCTGCAAGAATCAGAGCCGCTCCGGCTCTCAAGTCCGTTGCGCAGACCTTAGCTCCAACCAGGTTCGAGGAACCGGTAACGATCGCCGTACGTCCTTCCACTTTAATCTGCGCATTCATCAGCGTGAACTGTTCAACGTGCATAAAGCGGTTCTCAAATACGGTTTCGGTTACTACACTGGTGCCTTCCGATTTCAGCAGCAGCGCCATCATTTGCGACTGCATATCGGTCGGGAATCCAGGGTAAGGCAGTGTTTTGACGTCTACGGATTTAAGCGGATGTTTGGCGGTAACGCGAATTCCGTTCTCTTTCACGTCAATTTGAACGCCCATCTCTTCCAGCTTGGCAATGACCGGATTCAAGTGATCGGCAATCGCGCCCTCCACAAATACGTCGCCGCCCGTAATCGCAGCAGCAATCATGTAAGTGCCTGCCTCCACGCGGTCGGGAATGACGGTGTGTTCAACGCCGTGCAGCTTCTCGACGCCTTCGATACGGATCATTTCCGTACCTGCGCCGCGAACGATCGCTCCCATGCTGTTCAAATAATTGGCGAGATCGACAATTTCCGGCTCTTTCGCCGCATTTTCGATAAGTGTTGTACCTTCTGCCAAAGCAGCGGCCATCATAATATTTTCAGTCGCACCTACACTCGCGACATCCAGGTAAATTTTCGCACCGCGAAGTCTGCCATCTACAGTGGCTTCCACATAACCTTGACCGAGCTGAATCTTGGCGCCCATCGCTTCAAAGCCCTTCAAATGCTGGTCGATCGGTCTGGTGCCAATCGCACAGCCGCCTGGCAGCGAAATACGGGTATGTCCGAGTCTGGTCAAAAGCGGACCCATGACCAGGAAGGACGCTCTCATCTTGCGCACCCATTCATACGGCGCTTCGTAAGAAGAAAGCTGGCGGGCATCTACAGTGATAACCTCTTGGTCATATGTAACCTTTGCCCCCAAGGATTCCAACACTCGGCTGATCGTCCTTACGTCGTCCAGAGGTGGAGCATCACGTATAATGCTGACTCCTTCTTCACCTAATAAAGAAGCTGCGATAATCGGCAGCACTGAGTTTTTTGCTCCGCTAACTTTAACGTTCCCGGTCAACACATTGCCGCCGCGGACGATAAATTTACTCATACGGTTCCCTCCGCGCGTTCATTTTCTCTTTTCTCACCATGAATTGGCGGATTGCTCCGCAAATTTTGGAATGCTGGAATAACTCCATTTTTTAAAAAATTACAAAGTTTTTTTTGAGAAACCACAAATTTCATCTTAGCATTGTTAATTCCAGGCGCACAAGGTACTTTTGCCGGAGGGGTAGGCCGTAGGAATCAAGACCCGTACACCTTGGGCATTTATTAAGAATAATAAAAATCAAGACCCTTATTCACCATTGTTAGCAGTTCAATTTGATGTTATTCGACAAAAATTGTGGCTCACGTGGCCTAACATCATATAACCCAAGTCCTTAAAAGTTAAAACAAGTAACGCAGCATATGGGTATAACCCAGGTACTGAATAATAAAGTCCGCAACAAACTTACCCAGAACAATCGCCAGCAGAAGCTGCAGCAGCTTGCCCTGAGGTCCCTTTGGATGCCGGATCACCAAATCCAGCTTTAAATTTTGCAGAGCCCACCAGGAGATGCAAATACAGATCAGGGAAATCAAAATCGCCGTTAGCGAACTTACCGCAGCTGCAGATGAGACTTCACTCAGCGAAGCATCCAACCCATCTCTTCCTCCTCGTGTACGATATGTTATGCCGCCAGCCGTCATTCGGTTAACAGCTCCCGAAATCTTCGATTCGAGGCATATACAGACCCTGTAAATAAATAGACCTTCTATATCATACTTGCCAAACGAGTAATAATCCAGTTTTTTATTGTCATATTATGAATGCAAAACGTATTTTTGTAGATTTTTTTCTATTTTATATGAAAACCGTTTTGCTGTAAGGCAGAAATAGTTCCCATCTCCGATTTGGCCCTTCCGGCTGGGCTTTTATAAAAGCGGTTTCCTTTATTCTGCCCAAGCCTTTCGGATTGTTTGTGGCCATCTGTACATATCCAGAAAATAACACATAAACATGAAATCCGTATTAAAAATGATTGGGACTTATTGACCATAATCATCCAAAATCGAGCCGACCTTCAACTCATAAAACAGGAATAAAGAACTAATCAATTCGTTATAAATCCTGGGAAATGGTTTGAAAAATAAAAAAGGCTGAACCCCTCAATCGAGGTCCAGCCTTCCTTCGTTTGCTATTCCTTGCTCTTCGAAGACACGTTAATCCGGGTAACGGCTCTTTGCAGGGCCAATTCTGCCCGGCGGTGATCAACATGGTCCTTGCTGCTGCGGTTAGCGAGTCTGCGTTCAGCCCGTTCTTTAGCCGCTCTGGCGCGTTCCACATCGATATCCTGGGAAAGCTCAGCACTTTCAGCCAGAATGATCGCTTTCTCCTTCTGCACTTCAATAAAACCGCCGTGAACGGCG
The DNA here is from genome assembly GCF_002240225.1 of Paenibacillus physcomitrellae. Taxonomy (NCBI): domain Bacteria; kingdom Bacillati; phylum Bacillota; class Bacilli; order Caryophanales; family Paenibacillaceae; genus Paenibacillus; species Paenibacillus physcomitrellae. The sequence goes on from NZ_CP022584.1 coordinate 2,714,572, forward strand.
ATTGAGGTTCTATTGCTGCCGGCTTTAACGATAATGGGCGCGACCTGAAGAGGCGTGACCAAAGGCACGTGTCCGGCCATGACGCCGAATTCCCCTTCTGTGCCGCGTACAATGACGTTATCCACCTGCTGGGAGAAAACTACGCGCTCCGGTGTGACGATTTCAAGCAAAAAAGTATTCACGCTCATCACTCCTTAGGCTATTTGCAAAGGATCTCCATCAGCTAGAAGCTTACAGAGTTTTTGCTTTCTCCACAGCTTCTTCAATAGTACCTACATACATGAAGGCTGCTTCCGGAAGCTCGTCATGCTTGCCGTCCAGAATTTCTTTAAAGCTGCGAACCGTTTCCGCAACCGGAACATATTTACCTTTGATACCGGTGAACTGCTCGGCAACGTGGAAAGGCTGGGACAAGAAGCGCTCGATCTTACGAGCACGTGCTACAACTAGTTTGTCGTCTTCAGACAATTCGTCCATACCGAGGATGGCGATGATGTCTTGAAGCTCTCTGTAGCGGGCAAGGATTTGTTTAACGCCTTGCGCTACATTATAGTGCTCTTCGCCAACAATCTCAGGCGAAAGCATCCGGGAGCTGGAAGCCAGCGGATCGACCGCAGGGAAGATCCCTTTCTCGGAAATTTTACGCTCAAGGTTTGTAGTGGCGTCCAAGTGAGCAAAAGTAGTCGCTGGAGCCGGGTCAGTATAGTCATCCGCAGGCACGTAGATAGCCTGGATCGACGTAACGGAACCTTTCTTCGTGGAAGTAATACGCTCCTGCAATTGACCCATCTCTGTTGCCAGAGTAGGCTGGTAACCTACCGCGGACGGCATACGTCCGAGCAGGGCGGATACTTCGGAACCCGCTTGGGTAAAGCGGAAGATGTTATCGATAAAGAGCAGTACGTCACGGCCCTCTTGATCACGGAAATATTCGGCCATGGTCAAACCTGTCAAAGCAACGCGAAGACGCGCACCTGGAGGTTCGTTCATTTGTCCGAACACCATCGCTGTTTTGCTGATAACGCCGGAATCCGACATTTCATGGTACAGGTCATTACCTTCACGAGTACGTTCACCAACACCCGCAAATACGGAGATACCGCCGTGTTCCTGCGCGATGTTGTTGATCAGTTCCTGAATTGTAACGGTTTTACCTACGCCCGCACCGCCGAACAGACCGATTTTACCGCCCTTGGCATAAGGAGCGAGCAAGTCGATAACCTTAATACCTGTCTCCAGGATTTCGGATTGAGTGGACAGCTCTTCAAAAGTAGGAGGCTCACGGTGAATCGGATTTTTAGTTCCGCCTTCTGCCGGTCCTTTATTATCAATAGTTTCACCAAGTACGTTAAATACGCGACCTAACGTTATTTCGCCTACAGGTACGGAAATCGGAGCCCCGAGGTTAGTGGCTTCAACGCCGCGAACCAGACCGTCTGTAGAAGACATGGCGATACAACGCACCAGATTGTCGCCCAGATGGTTGGAAACTTCCAGGGTCAAATCATTCGGGCGGCCGGCAGCGGCATCACCCGGGATACTAATAGCATTGAAGATCTCCGGAAGTTGACCGCGCTGAAATTCAACGTCGACGACCGGACCCATAATGCTGACAACGCGTCCTTTGTTCATCTTTTGTTTCCCTCCTCAATGTTTGCGGAGAACTGCTTAAGCTGCAATTCCGGCATCAAGCACATGACAGCTCGGGAAAATGCAGCGGTAGCTTGCTTTCCGCAAACTGTCATCATAGCCTTTAAATTTAAGACTGGGCGTTGGCGCCAGCGACAATTTCCGTGATTTCCTGGGTAATTGCAGCCTGGCGAGCCCGGTTGTAAGTCAATGTCAATTCGCCGATCATCTTCGACGCATTCTTCGTTGCGGATCCCATCGCCGTCATCTTGGCGCCCAGCTCACTCGCTTTGCCTTCCAAGAGTGCTCCGTAAATAAGCGTTTCGGCATATTTGGGAAGCAGCACCTCGAGGACGCCTTCCGGTGAAGGCTCATATTCGTAGGAAGCTTTAAGTTCGCCGTTTGACGAGCTTTCCACCCGTTCAAAAGGAAGCAAGCGGTCGATGGTTGGCACTTGGGTAAGCGGGTTGATGAAACGGTTGAAGCAAATGTAGATTTCATCAAACTGCTCATTCTCAAAGCCTTGAACGGCTGCACTTGCAATCTTCTTGATATCGGCAAATGAAGGGGTGTCGGACAATTCAACAACCGTCTCCACTACCGGAAGATTGCGGCGGTTGAAATAATCCCGTCCTTTGCGTCCTACCACGAACAAACCATACTCTTCTTTGGATGCATGCTGCGCTAACCGCTCCATCACCTTACGAAGCATGTTGGAGTTATAACCGCCGACAAGGCCGCCGTCGGAAGTGATCACAATGTAAGCCGTTCTCTTGATCGGACGGGTCTCCAGCATAGGATGGCTGACCCCTTGGGAACCGGCAGCAATGCTGGTTACCACTTCCTTGAGTTTCTCCTCGTACGGGCGGGCAGCTTGTGCCTTCTCCTGAGCTCTTCTCAATTTAGCGGAAGCGACCATCTCCATCGCCTTGGTGATCTGACGGGTGTTCTGTACGCTCTTGATCTGACGTTTAATCTCGCGGATTCCTTTTGCCATGATTTCACCACCTCAAAACTTTGGACGGAGTCCAAAGTTACTTCGTAAGCATAGCCCGGGCATCGCCCAAGCATATAGGTCCGTATGCACACAAGCTTTGGCAATCGCCAAAGCCCGTGCATATTCATATATTAAGCCTTAACTGCAAAGCCCTTTTTGAATTTCTCGATAACTTCTTTCAGCGCCGTTTCGTTCTCGGCCGTCAAATCCTTAGTATCGCGGATCGACTGCAGCACTTCGTCATGCTGGCTTTCTACGAAGGACAAGAACTCCGTTTCGAAACGACGGATATCGCCAACCGGAATTTCATCAAGATAACCTTTGACAGCTGTATACAAGCTGACAACCTGTTTCTCAACGGAAAGCGGCTGGTTCACGCCTTGTTTCAGGATTTCCATCATTCGAGCACCGCGGTTAAGACGGGCTTGAGTGGATTTATCCAGATCGGATCCGAATTGGGAGAAAGCTTGAAGTTCGCGGTATTGGGCCAAGTCCAAACGGAGTGTGCCGGCTACCTTCTTCATCGCTTTAATCTGTGCGGAACCGCCTACCCGGGATACGGAGATACCTACGTTGATCGCTGGACGTTGACCGGAATAGAACAGGTCGGACTCCAGGAAGATCTGACCGTCGGTGATCGAAATCACGTTGGTAGGGATGTATGCGGATACGTCAGAAGCTTGGGTTTCAATAAACGGCAGAGCCGTAATAGAACCGCCGCCAAGCTCATCGCTCAGCTTCGCTGCACGTTCCAGCAAACGGGAGTGCAAGTAGAATACGTCACCAGGGAACGCTTCGCGGCCTGGAGGACGACGGAGCAGCAAGGACAATTCACGATAAGCTGCCGCTTGTTTGGACAGGTCATCATAAATGATCAGAACATGCTCGCCTTTGTACATGAAGTACTCACCCATAGCTACGCCCGCATAAGGAGCGATGTACAAGAGTGGGGACGGCTCGGATGCAGAAGCCGTTACAACGATTGTGTAATCCAAAGCGCCGTGACGGCGAAGGGTTTCAACCACGCCTACAACGGTGGATTGTTTCTGACCGATTGCAACGTAGATACATTTCACGCCGTTGCCTTTTTGGTTAATGATCGTATCGATGGCGATAGCCGTTTTACCGGTTTGACGGTCACCGATGATCAATTCCCGCTGGCCGCGGCCGATAGGTACCATGGAGTCAATCGCTTTGATACCAGTCTGCATTGGCTCATGTACGGATTTACGGTCGATAACGCCAGGAGCGTTGTGTTCGACAGGACGGAATTCCGTTGTAGCGATAGGACCTTTGCCGTCCACAGGTTGACCCAGCGGATTAACTACGCGGCCCAGGAGAGCTTCGCCTACAGGAACCTGCATGATTTGTCCGGTGCGTTTCACTTGGTCGCCTTCGCGGATTTCGCTGTAAGGGCCCAGGATAACGACACCCACGTTGCTTTCTTCCAGGTTGAGGGCAAGGCCTACAACCCCGTTTTCGAATTCGAGAAGCTCGTTTGCCATCGCGTTTTCGAGTCCGTGAACACGGGCAATACCATCACCGACTTGAATAACGGTTCCGACTTCGGCTACTTCGATTTCCGTCTTATATTGTTCGATCTGACTTTTAATCAGTGTGCTGATTTCCTCAGGTCTGATACTCAAGTGTTTCACCCCTATCTACAGTGCTTGTCTTCGAAAAGATTTCTCAAGCCGATCCAGCTTGCCGGCCAAGCTTCCGTCGTACAGCGTATCGCCGATTACGACCTTCATGCCGCCGAGCAGACTGTTATCCACCACGTTCTCTACGCGGATCTTCTTATTCACAAGAGTGCCAAAATGATCGGACACCTGCTGTTTTTCTTCTTCATTAAGCGGGTAAGTCGTATATACTACAGCCGAAGCAAGGCCAAGCGCTTCCCCGGAAATGCGGATATAGCTTTCAAGCAGCTCCGGCAAAACGCCAACTCTGCCGCGTTCTACCAGCAATTTGAGCAGGGAGATAACCGGTTTAGAAAGTTTGTCTGCAAGACTCGTTTCAATAACCTGCCATTTCGCTTCCTCCGTAATGCTGGGAGCCGCGATGAAATTGACGATATCCTTGTCGGACGTCAACGCTTCAACCGCCGCCTTCAGTTCCTGTTCGACTTCAAGCGTGCGGCCTTCCTGCGCCGCAATTTCATAAATCGCTTTGGCATAACGGGAGGCGATAACCGCTACTTTGCTGCTCATGAGCGGCCACCGACCTCTTTGAGATATTGGTCGACGAGTTCTTCTTGCACGCCGTCTTCCTTAACCTCTTTCTCAAGCAGCTTGGACGCAATCTTTACAGAGGCAACGCCCACTTCCGAACGGAGCTGCTCAACCGCTTTATTCTTCTCGTTCTCGATGTCACGCACGGCCTCGTCTTTAAGACGTCCGGCTTCTTCTTTAGCGAGCTCAATAATTTGGGCCGCTTGTTTGCTGCTAGTTTGTTTGGACTGTTCGATAATATCGTACGCATCCTTACGAGCTTGCTGCAGCGCTTGTTTCTGTTCTTCTACATACACATTGGCCTGTTCACGCGTCTGCTTCGCTTCCTCAACCTGCTGAAGCACCAGCTCACGGCGTTTTTCCATTACGGAGAAAAGAGGACCAAACGCATACTTGTTAAGCAAGAAGTAGAGAATCAGGAACGCTATTAACGCAAGTACGAGAGATTCCCATGAGAATTCCAATCCCAGTCACTCCTTTCCAGTCATCGGTACTTTCTAGCTCCCGTCGTGCGGGGGCTTAAAGGTCAATTCAGGTGAAAGAGATATGGCGTGGACGGCTTTGCCTTCCCCGCCATATCTCTTCATGTCCGTTTATTAAGCAGCTGCGTAGAAAATGAACGCAAGAACTACCCCGATGATTGGAAGGGCTTCGACCAGACCTACACCGATAAACATTGTTGTTTGCAGCGTGGATTTGGCTTCCGGTTGGCGAGCAATACCTTCTACTGTTTTACTTACGATCAGACCGTTACCAATACCTGCGCCGAGTGCGCCCAAACCTACTGCAATCGCAGCAGCGATAAATGCCATAACTCCCATTTTAAAAAATCCTCCTTAAAAGATGTCATTTTTTATAAAGCTATATTCAGGCTGGGAACAAACAAAGATCCATTCCCGGCCGCTACTACCCTTACTTCAAGACCAACCACCCGCTAATGCTCGTCGTGCGTCTCCAGCGCTTGCGAAATGTACACAAACGTCAGAATCGTAAAGACGAAGGCTTGGATGGAGCCTACAAATATACTAAAGCCCTGCCATACTACGAGACCTGCGGCGGAAGCAATCCAGCCTCCCCAGCCCAAAACGGTAAGCTTCAGGAGCACGGAGATCAATACTTCACCTGCAAAAATGTTCCCGTATAGACGCATACCGTGCGTCAGCAGTTTGGAGAACTGCTCAATCAAGTTGATCGGCAGGAAGAAAACAAACGGTTGAAGATAGTGTTTGAAATAACCTTTGGTATTTCGTGTCATGCCCAGGAAGTGAACCATCAGGAAGACCATGATCGCAAGACCCATGGATACTCCGGCATCGGCCGTAGGCGATTTCCACCAGGCGACACCCACCTCGATCTCTTCATGTTCACCGCTCGTAGCTTGAGCAGCCTGAAGTTTATCAAACTCCTCCGTGACGGAAATAATAGGTTTACCGAAAATATGAGCCGCTTCTTTGTGGTCATATTCCGTTACAATACCGAACGGCAAGCCCAGCATATTACTCACAAAAATAAACATGATGAGCGTCAACCCAAGCGAGAGGAACGGTCTGCCTTTCTTCATATCCATCGTGCTTGAGATCAGCCCTTTGACGAAATCAACGACCCATTCCATAAAACTCTGAAGTTTGCCCGGATTCTCAACCGACAAATTCCGCGTAGCGATGAAAGCCAGCAGGAACACAACCAGACAAGAAACGACAAGCATCAGAATGACGGACAAATCGATGTGAAGCCCATGCCATTCAATAATCGGTGACTTATGCATAATTCTCACCCCTTTCCCAGTCGGGAGTTCTAGTTCTGTTGTTGTTTAGCTTTCTCTTTCCGGGCCAGTTCATCTCTCATTCTCTCCTCTTTGATAGAGAAGATAATCCCCAGAATTTGAAGCAAGAAATGGGCGAATACCAGGCTGGCCAATACGGCAAGCTCACTAAAATAATGAGGAAACTCAAGAGGAATCAGAATAGCCAGAATCGATGTCGCCAGGCGAAAACCAAACCCCAGCCCTGCGCGCCTCCTGCTGCCTTTGCCTTCCGCAGCCAGTACCGCTGCCTCGATAATCAAACGAACTTTGTAAGCCATATGAATGACATTAATACAGCTCACAACGGAACCTAAAATCAAACCGTGAGCGATAGCCCGATGCTCCGGAAGTATTACGGAAATGAGCAGGCATAAAGCAGCGAAAATCAGAACAATTCGGACAACGAGTACTCGATATTTAGTTAGTTCATTCATCGTTTTCCCTCATTATTCTTCTAATTACAGCCACAGCGCCAAACACTCCGGCTGCCATCCCTGCAAGCACCCCAATTCCGACACCAATTCCGCGATTGCCAAGCAAATTACCCAGCCACGAGCCGACATAAAAGCCAGCCATCGTGCAGACAGCAAAATCTACGCCTATCAAGCTGACTACACCAGCCATTTTCCAGGCGGAACCGCCACTTTCAGGTTTGTCCATTTTCTGTCCCACCCTCGGAATTCTAGTTCATTTTACTAATAGAAAATAAACTTTGTCAATTGAGGGGAATTGCTGTCAGAGCCTGCAAGAAAGCGCTTTTGAAACCCTATTTTCATTTTCAACTCTGCAAACCCCTGCAAACCGTACAGTTTAACTGTATGCTGTACGTATTTCTTTTACAACACTTGCCCGTTTTCATTTGTGAACTTTCTGTGAAATCCTTCAGGACGCTCGCTTCTCAGACCGAAATGGTGAAGTATCGCATTGACAATTCTTTGGGATGCCTTTCCATCTCCATACGGGTTGGCGGCCCGACTCATAGCCTGATAAGTCTCAGTATCGCTGAGCAGCGCTTTTGTCCGTGTATACACCTTCTCTTCATCCGTACCGACCAATTCAAGCGTGCCTGCCTCAATCCCTTCCGGGCGTTCCGTCGTATCGCGCAGAACAAGTACCGGAACACCAAAGGACGGCGCTTCCTCCTGCAGACCGCCCGAATCCGTCAGGATCAGATGGGTATGCGGATAGAAGTTGTGCAGATCCACAACATCCAGCGGGTCGATCAGCTTGATGCGCGGGTGATTGCCGAGAATCTCATGCGCAGGTCCGGATACAGCCGGGCTCGGGTGCACCGGATAACAGATGGCGATATCTTCAAACTCGTCAGCGATCCGTTTCACCGCGCGGAAAATGTTGCGGTGCGGCTCCCCTTGCGATTCGCGGCGGTGCGCCGTCATCAGAATCAGGCGTTTGCCGCTGGCCCAGTCGAGTACAGGATGGGTATAATCCTCTTTTACCGTATATTGAAACACATCCGTAACGGTGTTGCCTGTGATATAAATACTTGACTCTGCCTTGTTCTCCTTGCGCAAATTGCCTGCGGACCAGTCCGTCGGCGCCAAATGAAGATCGGCCAGGACACCTGTTAGCTGACGGTTCATTTCCTCCGGATAAGGGGACATTTTGTTCCAGGTCCGGAGTCCGGCTTCGACATGACCAATCTTGATCTGCTGCAGGAAGGACGCGTAGCTGGCCAGGAAAGTCGTCAGCGTGTCGCCGTGAACCAGGACGATATCCGGCTTGGCCTCTTTCAATACGCCTTCCAGCCCTTGCAGAACGCGGATCGTAATCTCGTTCAGGCTCTGCTGATGTTTCATCACGTTCAGGTCATAATCCGGCTGGATCTGGAACACTTCGAGAACCTGATCCAGCATTTCCCGGTGCTGGGCCGTTACACATACGATCGACTCGATCTGCTCCGGATGTTTCTCAAGCTCCAGAATCAGCGGCGCCATCTTGATGGCTTCCGGTCTGACGCCAAAGATCGTCATCACTTTAATCTTAGACACTCAAATCCCCCGTTTCTATTTCCCTTATGACTGTTTCAATGCACTTCGAGCCAAGCAGACAATCTCGCTCTACTCCTACTTATCCTATTCATAGAATGGGATCCCGCAACCGGTCTATTTGCTTCATAGTCATGCCGGACGGCATCCCTATTCTAGTTTGATAGATTATTTAGTTCCGTACAAACGGTCCCCGGCATCGCCAAGTCCCGGAATGATATAACCGTGATCATCGAGATGGCTGTCCAGGGCGGCCACATAAATATCCACGTCCGGATGCGCATCCTGCACAGCCTTTACGCCTTCAGGAGCCGCAATCAGGTTCATCATTTTAATTTGGCTGCAGCCGCGTTTCTTCAGGACGTCAATAGCCGCAATAGCCGATCCGCCGGTGGCCAGCATAGGGTCAATGACGATCAGCTCACGCTCCTGCACGTCCGTAGGCAGCTTGGTATAATATTCGACTGGCTGCAGCGTCTCCGGATCCCGGAACAGACCGACATGACCGACCTTGGCCCCCGGAATCAGTTTCAATACGCCGTCAACCATACCCAATCCCGCACGAAGGATCGGAACGAGTCCGAGCATACGGCCTGAAATGACCTGAGTTTCCGTCTCCGCCACCGGCGTTTGAACCGTTATCGTTTGAAGCGGCAGGTTTCTTGTAATCTCATAAGCCATCAAAGTAGCTACTTCATCCACTAATTCGCGAAACTCTTTCGTGCTTGTCCGCATATCGCGGATAAACGTCAGTTTGTGCTGAATCAGGGGATGGTCGCAAATGATCAATTTTCCCATTATATTCCCTCCGTACAAATCCCATTATTCACATCTTACGGTACCTATTTCCTAAGCATGTCCGTAAATCCTGTTCATTATATCACTTGGCGAACTCGTTTTCATCTAGTGCTGTCAGCTTTTCGGGAAAATCGGTCCTTGAGCTCATTTCCTGATGTTTCCGAGTCATTTCAGGTGGAAAGCCAGTAAAAAAATGTCTGCAGCTGGTTAAGGGATAAAGAAACCCGGACGGCAGACCCCGCCATCCGGGTTTCATATCGCTAATGAACAAGCGCTCTCAGAATACGCAGCCCGTGTCCCTGACTGCGGGTATCCTTTAATGCAGTATTCCGCACCGTTACCTGCAGCTCGCCCGGCGAATCCAGAGGAGTAAACAGCACCGGCACAGGCCGGTAAGCCTGCAAGCACCAGTCGTCGAAAGGATTCACCTGTACAAATGAGCCGCCGTTAATAGAGTACTCAAGCATTCCGGTATCCGGGCCGCATAGGAGCAGAACACCGGCTCCCCTCCCTTGCCCTGTAAAGGTGAACGCAGCGCCGGGCACTTCGGTATAAACATGCTCCGTAGAATACCTCCAGTTCATTAACGGATCGTCTGGATGCAGTTGTTTCAAATGAAATGCTTCGGACCAGGAAAGCTCCGAAACCGCCAGCATATGTGCATGCTCATAGTTCCCGGGCATCAGAGGTCCGGAAGGCGTATGAGCCGGTATGTGAGTTAGCATGTGAGCTGGTGTGTGAGCCGGCGTGTGAACGGATTCGTTCTGTGCCGGGTCGTTTTTCTGCGGGAGCGGCAGCTCCGCCTCCAGAAACTCCTGCATGAAGCGGGCGTACAGCGCATGCCCCAGATCATTGGGATGGACGCCGTCCGGCGCCAGCTCGCGCCATTCGGCCGTTCCCGCCTGAAGCAGCCGATAGACGCCTGCCGCAAAATCCACCGAAGGAATATCGTAGTATTCCGCGACTTCTTCGTGGACGGCGATGTTAAACAGACGGATTCCGGTCAGATTCTTCTCTGCGGCCGTGTATACAAAGCAGAGGTCCGTTGCCGGCGACAGCCGGCGGCAGGCCCGGACAATGCCCTCCATGCCCCGCAGCGACTCCTCGCGGTCTTCCCCGTCGTTGACGCTGAATTCGACGAACAGCAGATCAACCGGGCCTTCTGCGGCCTGGAAGACCTGCTCCTGCAGCCGGTGAGCGCCAAGCGTCGAGTCCGTGCCGCCAACGCCCGCATTTACGCTGATGAACGGTCTGCCGGCACCGTCAAGCTTTTCCCGCAAATACTGCTCCGTTAATGCCCTCCAGCTGGTCACGTCACGCTGTGAAGCCCCGGCCCCTTCCGTAATGGAGCCTCCGAGGAAAGCGACCGTTACCGGCTTTCCCTCCGCTGCCTTCCGGGCGGTTGCCGGAAGCCCTCTGCGCCGGATCATTTCGGCATGGACGTCTTGCGCCTCCTGCAGCTCTTTCATAGGTTGTTCCCTCCATCTAGAAGTTCCTGTACATGTCATTCGCAATCCTTTCCCTTCACAGTGCTTCACAGTCCTTCACAGTCCTTCATAATCCTTCGCATTGCGTTATAACCTTTCACAGTGCGTTATAACCCTTCGCAAAGCTCGGCTTCCCGCAACTCATGCTTCGCCGGATCAAACGCCAGCGTCTTGATTTCGAAGCCCTCCAGCTGGATCTCGGCTGAAATGCCGTGTGAAGGAATCTCCAGCGTTGTCTTTCTGGCTTCGCCTGTAGGCTCAAATAAACGAAGGATGTAGGACTCGCCTTGCTCCGCCTTCTTGAACGCGCTAAGCTGAACGACTTCATCCTGGAGACGAATGAAGCTGCCCGGCTGCTGCCCTTCACCCGACGGGAAAAAGGACAGCGCATACGGACGTTCGCCGTGCGCCAGCGCTTCCCGGTCTACCCGCGCCATCCGTTCCCGGCGCGGTCCGCCGTTCAGCCAGAACGTATACTGGCGTTCACCCTGGTCGATGCGGGGCAGGAACCGGTCCTGCGGCATGATCGTCTTATCCCCGATCGGGTGGGCGCAGTAGCCAGCGCCGCGCAGCAGGGATAAGCGAACCTCGCCGTCCCGGCAATCCGAGCCGTAGATGCCGTCATTGATGAGGGTCACGGCCAGCTCTGGCCCGGCGCCTCCCGTTCCCTCCAAAGCCATCCAGCGCTGGGCTACGGTTTCAGTTCCGTCCGCCGCCAGCTCGCTGATGCCGAACGCAGTCTGCCCCCGGTACCGCCCGTCAGCAAGCGCCGTCGGCACCGACAGCTTCAGCATTTTATCCTTCTCGTTCCAGTAAACGCGCAGATTCACTTCGATTTCTGTGCCCTGCTTCGGCAGCTTGTAGGTCTGGCAAATATACGAGTGATTGTAATGAAGCACCGCTTCAATCACTGTACGCACCTCGCCGTCCTCAATAACCCGTACCGAAGGCAGCAGCGCCTGCTTCACCCCGGAGAAATCCGTACCCTGTCCGGGGTTCATCAGGGTGAATGAACCCACGACATCCCGGAACGAATCGGTATCCATGCGCCAAGGGTCCTCGTTATCCGCCATGACAAGCGGGAGGAACGCGCTGCCGCGCAGCAGCGGCTGCCCGTCGACCACATACTCCTCAACCAGCCCGGTTAACGTGCTGATCACCACACGCATCCGGCCGTTCTCAAAGACATACTTTCCATCCTGCGGCTTCAGCTCCGGCTCCGGCTTGCGGTCGGCCCGCTCGATCCGGCAGTCAAAGCGGTTCATCGAGGACGGAGCCAATTCTGCCTCAAAAACCACACGCTTGCGCCAGTCCAGATTCAGGTTGCTTTGCTCTTTCTCCGTTTGGGACGGCAGACGTACTTCCCCCTGGTACACGACTGGAACGGAGAAATAATCCTCCCAGTTCTGATCCTCCAGCATAAACTCGCATTCCACCAGCTGCCGGACCGGATACGGATGCGGGTTGTAGACCAGCACCGGATACTCCTTCAGCTTCGCCTTGGGTTGTCCGGCCGACAGCGCAAAGAACGCCCTTGTTCTCAGCCTCGCCAAAATCTCCAGCCCATGCTCCAGCAGCCGCAGGGAAGCATCCTCTACAGCTTGAATCGATGTGCCTGGCAGTATGTCGTGGAACTGGGCGTACATCAGATCGTGTACCGCTTCGTCCAGCTCGGCTTTCGGATATCGCAGCAGCCCTTGGGCTTCGGCGGCGGCAAGCATTTTCTCCGTCATAAACAATTGATTCTCGAGCTGCCGGTGCTTCTGCTTGATCTGGATCATCGAGGTGTAGCAGCCTACAAACCGCGGATTCAGGTCCTGATCATAGACAGGCAGCTCTCCCCGCTCCTTCAGCTCAGCGAAAAAATGCTCCGGCGTGGAGTGCGAAACCTCCACACCTTCCACCTTCACTTCCTCCATCAGCTTCGCAATGGCATCCAGATCGAGGCGGGATGGCCCGCCGCCATGGTTGCCGACGCCCCACAGGATCAGGCCGACCTCCGTCTCCGGGTGGGCTTTGATCCATTTGCCAATCTTCTCATGCGCTTTGCCAAGCAGCGTGGAATAACCGTCTGCGATTTGGTGCGCCATCACGCTGGAGCCGGCGTAACCTTCCCAGATAAAGTTTTGTCCGGGCACAATCACCCGGTTCTCGGGGCGCATGAAGATATAGGAGTCATAACCGGCTTTCTGCAGGATCTGCACCAGTCCCCGGGTATGCCCGAAAGAGTCAAAATTGATTGCGGTCGTCGGCCGCGCCCCGAATTTCTCACTGAAATACAGGCGTCCCGTCAAGATCTGCCGCACAAACGACTCGCCTGACGGCATATTGCAGTCCGGCTGCAAATACCAGCCGCCCATGATGTTCCACTTGCCTTCCCGCACCAGCCTTTGAATCCGCTCAAACAGGTGGGGTTCATATTCCTCAATCCACTTATATAAAATAGCTTCATTATGGTTAAACACGTAACCGTCATATTCCTCGCAAAAGTCGGCAGCAGCGCGGAAGGTCGACACGGCCGCAGCCGCGCCCTCCTCCCATTCCCATTGCCAAGAGGGGTCCAAATGCGCATTGCTCAGCAGGTGCAGCTTTCTCATCCCTATAACCTCCAATAAGTGGACTCTAATGAATTGAACTCTATTGATTGAACTCTAATTTTTTGCCCAAAAATCCCCAAGCGTCAGGGTATAGCAGCCGCCTCTTTGCGTCTCAAAGCTCCACAGCCCCGCCGCATCCTCCCGCTTGGCTTCCACCGCCTGGCCTTCCGTCACGACGCGCAGGCCATCCGGGGCTTGAAGCACGCAGCGCTCGCCGCTGTGCGAGCGAATCGTCACTTCCGTCCAGCGGCTATCCTTCCAGGCGATGCTGACTTCAAAGCCGCTGCGGGCGCGCAGGCCGCTTATGTACCCGCTGGCCCAGCAGTCCGGCAGGGCAGGCAGCAGCTCCAGGAAGCCTTCGTGCGACTGGAGCAGCATTTCGGCTATGCCGGCCGTCACCGCAAAGTTGCCGTCAATCTGAAACGGTGGATGCGCGCATAACAGATTGGCGTATACACCGCCATGATGATAATTCTCGGATTCGCCGTCCTTGACCAGCTTCAGGAAGCGGTCAAGCAGCGCCCAGGCGCGGTTGCCGTCTTTGAAGCGCGCCCAAAGGGCTATTTTCCAGCCGAGGCTCCAGCCTGTTCCATCGTCCCCGCGCCGCTCCAGCGATTGTCTGGCCGCCGCATACAGCTCAGGGGCGGTCCGCTCCGTCAGCTGCCGCCCCGGGTAAACGCCAAACAGATGGGACACATGCCGGTGATGCACATCCTCGTCTTCGAAATCCTGATACCATTCCTGAAGCTGCCCGTATTTACCGATCTGCAGCGGGTACAGCCGTCCTCTGGCCTGTTCCAGCGCGGAGCGGAATTCCGACTCCGCAGCTTCACCCAGCTCGTCGATGGCCGCCATACAGTTTGTAAACAAGTCCCAGATGAGCATCAGGTCCATCGTGGACGCCGCGCTCACGGCCGCCACATCGCCTGACGGTGTTACAAATTTATGCTCGGGAGAGGTTGACGGGGCGGTAATGAGCCGGCCTTCCTCATCCTCATACAGCCAATCCAGGCAAAACAATGCGGCGGACTTCATGACGGGATAAGCTTGTTCCCGCAGATACGCAAGGTCCCTGCCAAACGCAAAATGCTCCCACAAATGCTGGCACAGCCATACGCCTCCCATCGGCCAAAGCGCCCAGCCGGCGTCCCCGTGGCCAAACTCACCCACCGGGGCGGTGTGCGCCCATATATCAGAGTTATGGTGCGCAGTCCAGCCGTCCGCTCCGTAATGGAGGCGCGCTGTTTCCCGCCCGTTCTCGGCCAGATGGCCGATGAAATCAAGCAGCGGTTCATGCAGCTCGGGCAGGCCGCAGCTTTCCGCAGGCCAATAGTTCATTTGGGCGTTGATGTTCAGCGTCCAGTTGCTGCTCCAGGGCGGACGAGTCTCCTTGTTCCAGATGCCCTGCAGGTTGGCGGGCTGACTGCCCGGCCGTGAGCTGCCCATCAGCAGATAACGTCCATATTGAAACACCAGCTCAACCAGTCCGGTGTCAACAGCTCCGCCTGCTTCAATGCGGGCGTCCGTCGGCGTCTCTGAACTGCCGGGATTAACGGCACCCTGGCCGCCAGACTGCCCGCTCTCTCCAAGACAGAACTCCACGCGGCGGAACAGCCGGCTGTAGTCCGCAGCGTGCGCTTGAAGGAGCTCCTCGTAGCTTAGTTTGGACGCTGCCGCAAGCCGGCTGGCTGCTTCCCGGAACGGGCGTATGTTATCCTGCGGCATCTGATCAAATCCAGCAAAAGAGGTCGCCGCCGTAATCAGCAGCGTAGCCCGGCTGGCGCCGGTAACCCGGATGCCGCCATCATCGGTCTCTAGTACGCCATCGGTATCCGTGACGGTCATTCTAGCTTCAAACGACATGCCCCGGTGCTCCTCGGCTGTTCCGTACATGACGGGAAGATCCGGATTATAGTAATTGGGGGCGACATATTCAGGCGCTGTGCCCCGCAGGACAAGCTGACCTTCTTCTTCCACCGTACGGCTGCGCAAAGGGCTGTCTGCCGTAACTTGAAAACCAAGCGTGCCCGGCACGCTGGCCGTCAGACGCACTGCAATGACCTGATGGCTGGCCGAAGCAATCATCTCCCGTTTGTATTTGGTTCTGCCAATGCCATATTCCACGGCGGCCTGGCCTTCGGCCAAATCGAGCTCACGTTTGTAGCCGCTGCAAGTATCTCCGTGCTCAAAGCGGAGCGTTACACCGCCTAATGGCAAATAGGACTGCGTGTAGCGGCCCATCATCTTTTTGCCCAATTGGTCGGCTTCGGTATATCGCCCTTGCTGCACCAAAGCTCTCATCTCCGCAAGATGCTTGGCAGCATGAGGATTGTTCCCATCCTTTGGATAACCCGACCAGAGCGTATCTTCGTTCAGCATCAGTCGTTCTTCTTCGACACCGCCGTACAGCATCGCGCCCAGTCTGCCATTCCCCAGTGGCAGCGCTTCGGTCCACACACGCGCCGGTTTATCGTAAAACAGCTTCATTTCTGCTCCTCCCATCCTCTTCTGCATAAGCGCCAGGAAAGCCGAACCGGGGACAAACGCATCCCCGGCTCGGCTTAGGACCTGCTTTCCTTGAACTAGACATCATTTCTTACTAGCCTTAATCCTCTGGCTGGGCGTCACTATGTCCATTTTCACCGTGATCACCCCTGTTTTCCGCCGGGACCTTTCCCTCCATTTCCGTTGCTGCCGTTATTCCCGTTGTTGCCATTGCTTCCGTGGTTTCCATGATTGCCGTTCCCGTTATTACCGTTCCCATGATTCCCGTTATTCCCCTTGGAAGTGGAATGAGGATTGGGTCCTTCACCCTCGTTCGCCACGTCGAACTCCAGTTTATCGGCCAGCAGCATTTGGCCGGATGTCTTCACAACCTTAACCGTATGAGTGCCGGATTTCAGACCCGACTTGCTAAACAACGGCTGTTGAGTCTTGCGTACGCTGCTGTAGGCATCCGCCGTGCCCTTCAGCTTGCCATCAATGTAAACTTCCATCTTGCCCAGCTCCGGTCCGGTTGGACCGATCAGGCTGATGCCGGTGCCCTCGAAGGTGTATTGATAAGAATCGCCGTTAGCTTCCGTAACATGCACATCGTCCCGGTAGTCGCCCCTGAAAGCGAAAGTGAGACGCAGCGATTCAGTTTCGGCTGCATGGGCGGCCAGATAAGCTTTGCTGATCGTCACTGTGCTTCCATTCACCGTGTAATCCTCGCCTGCTGCCAGCGGCTGTGAACCGTTATAAACGCCATCCAGATTGCCGATGTCTGTCAGCACCTGAACACTAATATCTTCTTGGGCATCTGGGTTCGTATTAAATTCAAAAGAAGTCTTCGATATGACATCAGGCAATTGAACCTTGATGGCATCCACCAGCATAAACCGGCCTGATTTCTTGACTCCTTTCAGCGTATGCGTACCTTCAGGCAGGCCCGACACTTGGTAAACGACCTGTTGGGCAGAGCGTTCAGCCGCATACGTGTTAGCTGTTGCAACCTGTTGGCCGTCCAGGTAAATATCGACATCTCCTTGGGATGGATCCAATTCAGTAATGTACTGAACCCCTACTCCATCAAAGGTGATTTCGAAGGATTCACCGTTATTTTCACTATAGTGGACATTATCCATATAATCTCCGAAGCCGCGTCCTCCGTTGGTGGACCAGCCATCCGAATAGTAGATGCTCGAATCATCATCATTCAAGATCTGGTACCGTTCGGTCATGGACGAATCGGTTACGGTTACCTCCAGACTTGCGCTGGCTCCGGCCGAGAATTTGAAGGTCAACTCAGTAACCCCTTGAGGAAGTGTGGACAAATAGGCTTTACTGATGACTACTCCAGCGTCTCCTACTGTGTAATCGACGTTTGCTTCCAGGCTGCTGCTGCCGTTCCAGATGCCAGCCAGCTGATTGCCGTTAAGCTGCAGGGTGACCGGCAGATCGGCCTGGCGGGAGGCCCGCTTGTCAAAGTCGGCCTTCTCTGGACTGATCTCGCTGTTAGCGAACGCCTGCACCACTTCGATTGGAAGCGTCTGTGTGACATCCCCGTCAAAGTGGAAGGTCAAATTCGTCTGCCCTGGCTGCCGCTGCTGGAGATAAGCTCTCCGCAGGGTGACCGTATCCCCCGTCACGGTGTAATCCGTTCCTCTGACCAAATCTGTATCCCCATTGGAAATACCCGTGAAAGAGTCACCGCCCAAGGTCAGGGTCACCGGCAGATCCTTCGGATCATTTTTGTCAAAAGTAGCTGTGTTCTCCGCAAGCAAAGAATCCGTCGTGACCTTGAAACCATCCACGATCAGATAACTGCCGCCTTTCATGACCCCCTTCAGCGTATGAGGCCCGTTTGGCAGACCGGATACCTGATAGACAGAGAACTGTCCAAGATGAGGGGAACCGTTCGCACTGACCGTCTCCTTGAACTCTCCGTCCAGATAAATATCAATGTCGCCGCCGGATTGATCCTGCTCCGTCAGGAACTCAATGCCTGTGCCCGTAAAGCCGTATTCAAACGTGACTTCGCCATGTTCTCCGTAATGCACGTCACCTTTATAATCGTTCCATTCGGCGGATCTGCCCGAGCTGTAGCCCCAGCTGCCGCTTCCGGTATCCGCTTCCTTGCCGTATACAATCCGGCTGTCCGTATCGTTGATGTACACCACTTGAGAGACTGTGGGGTTTGCCTCTGAAGCGGCACTTTGCTGCGTATTCGCTTCATCTGCAGCAAGAACAGCATTAGCAGCAGCTGCAGCTGTATCGGCTGCATTTGTATCGACATTAGCTGCATTTGAATCGACATTAGCCATCTCTGCCGTCTGAACCGACGGTGAATCCGTAAAGTCGATCACCGCATCCTGGCTGCCCTTGGTGAGTTCTTGCCCGCCGTTCCGGGTCCAGCTTCCGCTGTAGCTCACGCCGGATTCATCATCATTCACGCTGACCTTGCCGTTTAATGCCGTCACCTTGAACAGTCTGGAGGCATGCGGCTCAAGCGTGATGTCATCAAGACCTGTCGCAAAAGTACCCAGATCGGTATGGCTCCACAAATCACGGACCGAAGCGCTGCCGCTCAAGCCGATCTCGTTCCAGTCCACCTTCATCTGAGCGGCCGAGTCAGCCAAGTTAAACAGAGCAACACTGAACGTGCCGTCTCCATTGTTCGCATACCAAACCTGCTGGTCGGTATCCATCGACACCGGATGTCCAGGATGACCAGCCTGGTTAACCGCGATAACCTCCGGATTGGTCAGCAGGCTGAGTCCGTAGCTGTCCAGATTGGTCATATCGTTGCCGATATAGAGCTGAGCCGACGATACGGCCCAGAAGGTCATTGCCGTCTTGCGTTCATCCGGCGTCAGGCCGTCCATCGACCCGTTGCCGACGTTAAGCGAATCAAAGTCATTCCAGCCGCCGGGACCGGCTTCACGGGCCCATTTTGCTGCGTCCGGGAAGAGGCGGGCAATATTTTCCCACTTCGTTAACGTGGTACCCGGTCCGTCATAGCTTTCGATGTCCCATTCGATGCGCCAGCCCTGGGCGTATTTCTTCCAGGTCTCCACATAATTGATATCCAGCGCCCAAGACAGCTCAAGCCAGATGTTATAAGGCTTTAGCGCCTCGGAGAGCACTCTGACATCATCGCGCGCGTCGATGGAAGTATTGTTAATGCCCGACCCTGGAGTGACGCTGTCGAACTTCAAGAAGTCGATGCCCCATTCTCCAAACTGATCAGCTACAGACTTGATATATTCCTTTGCGCCCGGCTTCGAGAAATCAATTTTGTAGTCAATGCCCCAGTAGTCTGCGGTTCTCAAAGGCAGGGCTACAATATCCTGTGCATGGTAAGGCGTGCCGTAGATCGGCAAATTCTGATCGTACACTTCCTTGCCCAAGCCGGGGATCATGTAGAGCCCGATCTTCTGTCCGTTGTTATGAACGTAATCAATGACATCCTTGATCCCGTTTGGATAGAGGGACTCCTTCGGCTGCGGCCGGCCGTATTCATCAAAGCTGCCATTCCAGCCAGCATCGATGTTGATATACTTATATCCATATGGTTGAAGCTTCTCATGCATGGCGTCGGACTGTGCCTTAATCCGGTCTGCCGACACCCAGTCGATCCCATTCTCGTTGTAAACCTGAAGACTATAGCTGCTCCAGCCCATCAAAGGCTTTTGAGCCAGTCCGGCCTCTTCCGTCTGTGCGGCTTCAGGCTCTGGTTTTGCGGCTTCACTGCGAGGTACACTCAAACCAAATTGCGCTACGGCGACAACCGTTACGAGGAACAAATTGCGCAGCTGTTTCATCCCTATTCTCAAATCTGCTCAAGCTCCTTCCCTCTTGTAAATATGAAACGCTTACAAAATTTTGGGTCAAGGCCTATTATAGAGAACACATTTGTTAAAACCTATGGATTTATTTATGACTTTCAGTACAATCTTCCTCTTTTGCCCCTGAGTTAAGCACAACGGGAACATGAATCAGCACGGTCGTGCCTTCTTCGCTTTGACTGTGCAGCGATATGCCGTAACGGTCGCCATGCTGCATTTTGATCCGCCGGTTCACATTGGACAAACCGATGCTTCCCTTCGGGTTGGGCGAAAGGCTGTTCATCTTGAGCAGCGCATGAATGTCCTCCAGCTTGTCCGCATCGAGCCCCTGGCCGTTGTCATGGACGGTAATGAACAGATCCCCGTCCTTCTCCTCAGCCCCAATCGTGATCTGTCCTTTGTAACCGATGGAGCTCATTCCATGCACGAAAGCATTCTCTACAATCGGCTGTAAAATAAACCGGATGATCTTGTAAGAGAAGAATCGTTCATCCACCTCAAAAGAAACCTCCACCCCTTCTCCGTAACGGGTGTTCATAATCTTCAAATAATTGTGCAAATATTGCAGCTCCGCCTCAAGCGGAATAAACAAGGCATTCTCTTTATAAATGGATCTGACGAGATTGCCCAGCGTTGTAATGGCTTCGACGATACTGGTTTCCTTCCTTACGATGGCAATCCATTTGATCGTATTCAAGGCATTGTACAGGAAATGCGGGTTGATCTGGAACTGCAGCGCTTCCAATTCGAGCTGGCGTCTGCCCTGCTCGATTTTTTTATTTTCCCCGATCAGCTGTTCGATGCTTAAAGACATATTGTTGAATCTCCGGCCGATCACGCCCAGCTCCGTCCTCGGCGTATCGTCAAGCACAACTCCCATCTTCCCCATTTCCATTTCCCTCATCGCCCGGACCAGATGGGTAAGCGGTCTTGTAATCCGGTAGATCCAGTAGGTGGAGAGCATGAAGGCAAGCACGATGCTCACCAGCATAATCGTAATGATGACCTGCCGCAGAATCGAAATATTCCGCAGAAACTCCGTCTCCAGCGTCTCGTTGATCAGCGTCCAGCCGGTACCTCCGATCCGGTAGTAGGTAACTTGCGTGGTTTGTCCGTTGTTCTTCGTCATAAAGCTGCCGTAGGAACGAGACCGGTCAATCTGATCAGCGAAGCGGACGACGGTGTTGATCGCTTCCGGTTCCGTGCTGGACACCGTCCTCCCCTGATCATCGACCAGGTACTGGGAACCTTTCAGGTTCCAGTCCCCGTTGAAGATTGGACTGAAATCGGCCTGGCGGATGTTAAAAACCAGCACGGCAGAACGGTTGCTGCGGCCAAGCACATTGACATTGCGGGCCATCGTAATCAGCGGAACTGACGGTTTGAAAGCATAGATCCGGTTTAACGTTTCGAACTGCTGGGAGTCATAACTGCCCTCCCACAGCAGGCCGATCCCTTTCTGCGTGATGTCCCTGTAGAGACTGGAGGTATAGAAAGGGATCTCGTCCTGATTTGTGCTGTACCAGCTGCTGCTGCCCGTTGTCGCCAGCGCTTCGCCATCCTTGCTGTAGAGCGATATGCTGTACAGATAAGGATATGTGCCCAAAATTCCGTCCATCATCTTGATCACCTCGTTCGCCTGGTTAATCCGGTCTGCCCGCTGATCAGACGGGTTATCCACGAAGCTTTGCAGATCCTTGTTGATCGTGAGCAGCTCCGCCACCTTCTCTGTTTGGTCCCTGACATTCTGGATGTTGTATTCCGACTGTCTGAACTGCCGGACAAGCAGCTCCTCGGACTGATTCTTCAGAATATACAAGACGCTTTTGTAGACGAACAAGGAGAACAGACAGATAATGAACAACGTCATAATCAGAAACGAAGCGGTCAGCTGGGTCTTCAGCTTGAAATTGAAATTACGGTCGCTCCGAAAGAGGTTAAGAATTCTCATAGGCGCTTACTTCCTTGCTGAGCACTTTTTTCTTCCGGAACTCCAACGGGGAAACCCCGGCATACTTCTTAAAAATGCGGCTGAAATAAGCGCTGTCCGCAACTCCGACATTTTCGGCGATCTCATAGGTTTTGAGCGAGGTGTTCAGCAGCAGATCTTTCGCTTTCTCGATCCGGTATTCCGTCAGGTATTCGGTTAAATTCCGCCCGATGCTTTTCTTGAAGAGCAGGCTTAAATAATTGGGGCTGAGCCGGACGTAATCCGACACTTCTTTAAGTGTGATGTCCCGTCCATAATTCTGCTGAATAAATCGTACAGCTTTCTCCACCTCGACGCTGACGGTCCGGACCATATCCTTCATTTTGGAGGCTTCCTTCAGATGCTTCTCCCACTCCTGAATGCAGGTCTCAATGGTATAACATGCTCTAATCCGCTCTGCTTCGGAGAGCTCCAGCAGCTCGGCATGCTCCTTCGGAATCTCCAGATACGCATAAGACCAGTTGATCAGTTCAATGAACATCTGACGCCATGCTTCCTCACCGGCCAGCGGCTGACCCAGCCGCTTCGCCATTTCCTGCTGCAAATCTTCCGCATAGCGGCTGCCCATGCCCTGCCAAAGTGAGCAGCTTTGGAGCATTTTCCGTTTCCATAACAATTCCAGATCTTCGCTGCACCACTGGGAGGCGAACTTCAGAAAGCCGTCGGACAGAAAGCGGTTCTGGACAATAGAACTGCACTGCTCATACATCTGGCGAAGCATACTCCAACCGGGATAAACCCGGCTGACGCCCATAAAGACCGGGATATCCAGATAGGAATGCATGGCCCGGACAATGTTGTCGAAGACGTCGCGGATATGGCTGTAGATGCCCCCTTCCGAAATATCCGCAGGATAAGTAAACAAAATCAGGTAGTGATTGTCGCTGTCATGAAAGGCTTCTCCCGCGTGATGTTTATTCACGATTTCATCCAAAATGTTGGAGATTGTAAAATGAATCAGCTCCCCGCGCTCATCCTGGAAACGCTTTAGTAAACGGGAATAGTGACTGGTCTCGAGCAGCGCGATCACCGTTTGGCCGGACTCAATGCGTGGATCGACCTGACGCAGGGCCGTTTCCAGATCCCCGCTTGCCGGGAAACCATAGAAAATATTATCCTTGATCAATTTCCCCTTCAGCATTTTCAAATTTAAGGGATGATTTAACGGCTCGGGCACGGCTCGCTTTCGCTGAAGCAGCTCCTTATGCACCTCGCGGAGAACGTGCTCCATTTCGTCCAGGGACATGGTGAGCTTCAGTATATAACCGGACACTTTAAGTCCTGCCGCCTTACGGGCATATTCGAACTCTTCGATACAGGACAGGATGAGAATCCGGATCTCTGAATTCTCCTCCCGGATGGTGGAGATCAGCTCCAGGCCGTCCATGACGGGCATCTTCAAATCCGTTACGATCAGGTCGAGTTCTTCTGCCCGATATACATTCAGCGCTTCCCTCCCGTTCGCGACATCGGCGACGACCTCCATCTCGAACTCATGCCAGGGAATGGAATTCTTAAGCCCTACTCTCACCAACAGTTCATCTTCGACGATCATCACTTTAAACATGCTGCAGCCCTCCTGCTCCTTGATCGGTCCATTCGCTATAGCCTCATCATAACACTGTAACGCTTTAATTTAAGCACCAAAATACCGGCCCGCATCCGATGCAGGCCGGTATTTGATTTTAAGTGCAGAACTTAACCGTTTGTTCCGGCGGTCAATTCATTATAGGTTTGCAAGCCTTGCTCGTAGGACGACTTCCAGAAAGCGTCGACTTCCTCGAAACCGGCTTTGTTGATTAGACCCATAATCCGGTCTTTCTGCTTCTGGAACTCCTCATCGCTGTCCGTCATAATCGCTTTCGGAATTTCACGGATCAGAATTTGTTCAATATTGCTCTCTTTCTTGGCCAGATCGTCGCTGCCCTGAGGCTGCAGCGCCGGCATGGCCGGGATGAAGGACGAGCTGAGCGGTTTGGCTTTACCCTCTTTGACGAGATTATCCCATGCATCGCCAGGGAACTTGCCGCCGTAATGCTCGCTGTATTCCTTATCCAGCGGAGTCAGCTTGGTCTGGATGAACTTGTCGGAGTTTCTCAGATCCACATAAGCACCGTCACTAGGATCGATGGCGCTGCCGCCGATTCCCGTTAATTTGCCATACAAACCCACGCCTGTTTTGGCTGCGAAGTTCGCATCGGTCGTCATTTGCTGAATAATGTCATCTTTGATTTCCGGCTTGCCGTTCTCTACATCCCAGTGAACACCTTGTACTCCGTTAAGCAGCAGGCGTGCTCCTTCATAGGTACGGAAGTAGTTCAGGAATTCCATGGCGCGTTCCGGGTTCTTGCTGCTCTTGGTAATAATGATCCAAGGGTCGTTGTCGCCGACGATCGATTGCAGGCCGTAAGCCTGGTTGGTGGCTCCGTCGACTACTTGCGCTTCAAAGCCTTTATCATCCTGGCCTTTGGCCCGGAAGTAAGCGTTGGCAGCGTCGATTTCCCAGCCCATATGGATGCTCAGTAGCTGGCCGGCTTTCAGCTTGGCTTCATAGTCGCTCATTTTCTGCGTGAACATATCGGTATCCAGGATTCCGGCGCGGTAGGCCTTGTTATAGAACTCTACGCCTCTCCACAGCGGACCGTCCGCAGCAAATCGGTGCACGTAAGAGCCGTCCGGTTTGGTGACGGTATTCTTTGTATTTTCCGTCCAGCCTTCTTCATAAATGAATGGAACGTGATAAGACCAGAGGCCCCAGTCCGTCCAGCCGGAGATGCCGTAAACCTTTTTGCCTTCATCGGTCTTCGGATGTTTCTTCAGCTCATCGGCAATCATCGGAATCATGTCGTCAAAGGATTTGAGCTCTGGATAACCCTCTTCCTTATACAGGTCCCAGCGGGTGTACCAGGCCACGTTTGGCGAATAGGTCACATACTGTTTAGCGTCCGGAACAACGTTAATCGGCAGGAAATAATAATTTCCGTCTGTATTGTCCAGACGTTTATTGATCACGTCAAGCGCTGACTTATATTTTAGAATATCCTGTCCGTCCTTCTCCAGCAGATCGTTTAATGGCATGGCCAGATTGCCATCCATGGCCGCTCTTCCCTGCTCAGGCGGAACAATCATGATGTCCGGCAGGTCGCCGCCGGCGAGCATAACCTTGATCTTCTCCGGATCACTGCTGATAATGTCCATGGTGACGCCGGTCTTCTTTTTGATTTCATCAGCCACCGGATTCTTCTGAATGCCCGGAGCCCCCGAAGAAAACATCTGGTCGGTGCTGATCGTCAGCGTAATCGGCTCTTTGCCTCCGGTGGAATCATCACCGCCGGATGCGCTTACATTTGTGGACGAATTGTTCGAAGCCGCGTTGTTTCCTCCTCCGCAGCCCGCGATAACCAAAGACAAACTGGTCAGGACAACCGCCAGCGAAAATATGGAGTACTTCCTTTTCTTCATTTTGCACGTCCCCCCTGTATTTACAAATTATTATATACACAGCCGGGTAAGGGCTGTACATACCTCTGGATGGGAATATGGACCGGGCCGGACCGCCAAAGGCGCCCTGGGGCCCTTAGTCCTCTATTCCGAAGAACTCCTGCATTTCTCAACTCTCTCAAAGCTCTCGTAAATCGTTCATACAATTTCTCGCAACTCTTTCACTGATCCTCAGCCCTTCACGGCGCCCAGCATAATGCCTTTGACGAAATAACGCTGGAGGAACGGATAAACCAGCAGAATCGGCAGTGCTACGAGCATGGTCGTTGCCATCTTGATCGATTCCGGCGTCAGCACAACGTTCTGGGCGTTGCGGGTAATGCTCGCCGCATCCATAGTGGCCAGCGCGTTCGCCGAATTCAGGTATTCATACAGAATCAGCTGCATCGTCTTGAGGTTCTGATTCTGGACCAGGAAATAGTTATCCATCCAGTTGTTCCACTGACCGACAGCGGCGAAGATCGCAACGGTAGCCACGATCGGCTTACACAGCGGGAATATCACTTTCCAGAACAAGGTCAAATAACCTGCCCCGTCAATCATTGCTGACTCTTCCAGCGCTTTCGGAATCTGCTCGATATAAGTCTTCATAAGGATGACATAATAACCGGAAACCGCACTTGGAAGCACATAAAGCAGGAAGTTATTGTTCAGGTGCAGCATCTTCATCGTGATATACCACGGGATCAAACCGGCGTTAATATACAGCGTCACGACGAGCAGACGGTAGACCAGCTTGCGCAGCGCCATCTCCGGTTTACTGATCAAGTAGGAGAACAGGCTGCAGCAGAGAATGGTCAGCATGGTTCCGACGATGGTTCTGGCTGCCGAAATAAAAAACGAATTGACGATGTACGGCAGCTGGAGAATGCTTTTATACGTTGTAAAGTCCAGGCCGGCCGGCAGCAGGAAGATCCCTTGGGCCACCTTGGCCGGGCTGCTGATCGAATAGATCAGCACGTAATAAAACGGGTACACGCAAATCACGACAAACAAGGCCAGCAGCAAGTAGTTCAAAATATCAAAGATACGAATGCGGGTCAGGCTCATTCCTTTCACTCCTTAGCTTTCTGCTTAGATCAGGCTGTCTCCGCGCAGCCGTTTGGACAGCTGGTTGACGGAGAACAACAGAATGACGCTGACGACGGTTTTGAAAATGCCGACAGCCGTCGCGTAAGGATAATCCCCCACGATAATCCCCATCCGGTAGACGTAATAATCCAGCACTTCGATTTTTCCGGCCACAAGCGGGTTATAGAACACAAAATATTGGTCAAACGAACTGGCTAACATGTTACTGATGTTCAGCAGAGTCAGAACCAGGAACGTCGGCATAACACCCGGAATGGTAATGTGCCAGATCGTCCGCAGACGGTTCGCTCCGTCCACCCGGGCCGCATCATACAGCTCGGAGTCAATGCCGGCAATCGCAGCGATGTAGATAATTGCGTTCCAGCCAAGCGTCTTCCAGATGGTCAGCATCGTTTGGAAGAACCAGGTTATGCCTTCATGGGCCAGCGGATCAACCGCCCAGCTGAACCCCAGCTTGCCGAATAACGTATTAATCAGCCCTTCGCTGGAGAAGAAAGCAAAAGCCAGCGAGTAGACGAGCACCCAGCTGATGAAATTCGGCAGCGTAGAGAACGTCTGCACAAACTTCTTGTATTTGCCCGAGCCGACCTCATTCACCATAATCGCAAACACAATGGCCAAGGGCGAGAACAACAGATTCAGAAAGTTCATGGCCAGCGTATTAATGAGGGCGTTGATTAAATCCGGTGAAGAATCAAAAAACTCCTTGAAATTGTCCAATCCGACAAACGGCGTCATCGAAAGCGGGATACCAGGCTTGTAATCAAAAAAAGCGTAAATCCAGCCGTAAACTGGAAAATAGCTGAACAGCAGCATACAGATGATAAAAGGAACCGCTAAGCCGAATAAATACCAGCTTTTTTTGCCGGACTTTTTGTTTTTGCGCCTCGACTGCGCTAACGTAAGCGAAGACATGTATGCTCCCCTCCTTCTTTATAGCTTCAGTATAAATTCGAGCCCCGGCCCGTTGAATGCAGGGAATTATGTCTTCTTGGATAATTCAACGACAATTTCGGTGCTATTATTTCTTTTTGAAATCGCTTACAAAAAAGTTGGACTTTATTATTATTCCTTGTGATTTCTACTTCTGTTCCTGCCTGATTTCTGCTCCTCTGACTCTTTCAAGATCGGGAAAAAGCAAAAAAGGCCCATCTGCTCCCAAGGAGCGGACGGGCCTTAAGACCTATTAGTCCGGCTGTCGGTAAACTATCCCGGACTTTAATAGCTTCAGCTTAATATTTCATTTCCGGATAAAGCGGGAAACGGTCGGTCAGCGCTGTAACGCGTGCTTTAGCTTTCTCAAGCGCAGCAGTGTCCTGCGGCGCTTTCAGAGCAGCCGCAATGATCTGGCCGATTTCGACCATGGCCTCTTCATCCATGCCGCGGGAAGTAGCAGCAGGTGTACCGATTCGGATACCGCTGGTAACAAAAGGGCTGGTTGGATCAAACGGAATCGCGTTTTTGTTCACGGTAATGCCGATAGAATCAAGCACATGCTCGGCATCTTTACCAGTGATGTTCAGGTTGCGCGTATCGATCAGCATCAAATGGTTATCCGTGCCGCCGGATACAAGGTTCAAACCTTCTGCAAGCAGCGTTTCCGCCAGCTTCTTGGCATTTTTTACGACATTTTCGGCGTAGGTTTTGAAAGAAGGATCCAAAGCTTCACCCAAAGCAACCGCTTTGGAAGCGATGACATGCATCAAAGGACCGCCCTGAATACCCGGGAAGATCGCTTTGTCGATCGCCTGCGCCCAAGGCTTCTTGCACAGAATCATGCCGCCGCGCGGACCGCGGAGCGTCTTGTGCGTCGTTGTCGTAACAAAATGAGCATGCGGCACAGGGTTCGGGTGAAGACCTGCGGCAACAAGACCGGCAATGTGAGCCATGTCTACCATAAACAGAGCGCCGACATCATTGGCGATGGAGGCGAAAGCTTCAAAGTCGATCGTACGCGGATAAGCGCTCGCGCCGGCTACGATCAGGCGGGGACGATGCTTGAAGGCCGCTTTGCGGACTTCTTCATAATCAATTGTAAAGCTGTCTTCCTGCACGCCATAAGCCACAAAGTTGTACAGCAAACCGGAAGCGTTAACCGGGCTGCCGTGCGTCAAGTGACCGCCGTGAGCCAGGTTCATGCCGAGTACGGTGTCGCCAGGCTTCAGAGCTGCGAGGTATACAGCCAGGTTAGCCTGTGCGCCGGAATGCGGCTGCACGTTGGCATGCTCGGCGCCAAACAGCTCTTTGGCGCGGTCGCGGGCCAGATCTTCCACGATGTCTACGTGTTCGCAGCCGCCGTAGTATCTTTTGCCCGGATAACCTTCCGCATATTTGTTCGTCAACACGGAGCCCATAGCTTCCATAACTGCTTCGCTGACAATGTTCTCGGACGCAATCAGCTCAATGTTGTTGCGCTGGCGCTTCAGCTCCAGGTTCATCGCTTCCAGAACCGCCGGATCTTGCTTTCTCAAATACTCCATCATGCCAAAAATCCTCCCTGTATAGATAAATTAAATAACTTCCCATGGTCAATCAAAATTCTAAATTCCAAAATTCAAATCTAAATCTAAATTTAAATTTAAAAGCACAAATCCAATTTCAGGCCAAGCCGCAAAACTCTCCGCCGTCTTAATCGCAGAGCTGCTCGCCGTCCGTCTGGGGAAGGCGATAAACGGCCCGCTCCCCGCCAATCAGCTTGGGACGGGTCATCGCCGCGTTGACTCTCGCCTGTCCGACATACCGCCGGGACAACCGGAGCGGAACCGCTACCCGGCGAAGATGCATACCGATCAGCGTCTCCCCGATATCCAGCCCGGCATGGGCTTCCATGCTTTCTGCCAAGCAAGGCTCGGCAAACTGCAGATAGGCTTCAGCTGCCATCGATCCCCCCGCTGTACGTACCGGGACCGCGCTCACTTCTGTCAAGTTTAAGCGTTCTAACACAGCCCGTTCCACTACCAGCGCCCGGTTCAAATGCTCGCAGCACTGAAAAGCCAGCTCGAAGCCGTATTGTGAGCGGATCTGTTCAAATCCCTTATATAGCTCAGCTGCAATTTGCTGGGCACCGGCAGTTCCGATACGCTGACCGGCAATCTCACTGGTGCTTGTGCCAATGACAACCACTTTTCCCGGCCCAAGATTAGCCGTTTCGGCAAGCTCCTTCAATACCTCGGCGGCCTGATCGGCCAATTGGTCCAGCTGAAAGGTTGGTTCCACGATGATACCCCCTAAATTCCGGCGGATTCGCCGTTAATGGTCCAAGGGACGAACCCTACTTGAACCCATTATATAATGAGAGCGGACCAACTTCCACGCAGGCAGCCGGACTCCCTGCACGCCGGAAGTATCTTAGAGTTCTGCCTGATCAGGAACTGACCGTCGGTAAAAATGCAAAAAAGAGCAAAACGCACATTCGTGCGTCATGCTCTTGCCCAGGCGACCGGCCGTATATTCCGATGCTCCACCGTGGTTTCATCCACATCCGTCGCCAGTTACACCGGAACTGATCTTGTTGCCTTTAGCATAAAGCATAGCGGTCAGAATTGCAACTTGGAAAAATTCATAATTAAAGGTTGATCAGACTTCTAACAGCGTCAATAACGGCCCCGGGCCGATGGATTTGAATGGCTTATTCCTCACAGGTGTCAGCAAAAAAAGGACTGTCTCAAAAGGATATATCCAAATGATCCAGTCCCAAAATCGGAACAAAAAACCTCCAAGCCACTGTAAAGTGGAGTTGGAGGTTTTAATTTTTTTTAAAAGTCGAACTTCAGCGAGAACTTACTGAACTTATTGACCTTACTGAAATTACTGAAATTACTGATCCTTCTGCTTCTGCTGTTTCTGAAGCTTGCTCAGGAGCTTCTTCAAAGCTTCCCGAATTTCCGCCGCTGTTCTCTCATAATCCTCCCGGTTACCACCGAAAGGGTCAGAAATATCATAAACAGGTATACGGTACTGCAGCTCTGTAATTCTCCGGGAGTCTTCCTCCGATACCTTGCCTCCCAAAGCAGCCTGCAAGGCTCGCTCTGCAAGCAGCCCGTCCAGTTCCTGCAGTTCTCCTTCGGCATTATCCCGCTCATCTACATATTCTTTCAGCACAAAGGTTTTGGCGGCAGCATCCGGAAAAGCATAAAGCAGCTGTCTTTTATGACCCTGTGTCAACGTCAAAATGACGTCCGCCCACTCGACCAGTTCTTCGCTTAACGCGGTTGAGGTCAGACGATCCGTAATTTGATGATCTCTGAGCACGGCTTCCGCATGTCTGGTCATGGACATTCCGGGGATTGCCGCGACTCCCGCAGATTTGACCTCTGCCGGCAGACCGGCCTCAAGCGCCATCTGTCTGAACATGCCTTCGGCCATCGGACTGCGGCAGGTGTTGCCTGTGCAAACAAATAGGATACGCATAAGTCTCCCCCCATTTTTCTGTAATTATATTTATTGTATCAAAAGATAAAGAGCAGACCAAACGCCAGCAGAATAGCCCCGCCAAGCGCTTCCCCGTAATCGCCGAGATTCTTCCCTACACGGCTTCCCAGCCAAAGTCCTATTACGGACATCAATCCGCCGAAAAAGCCGAAAGTCAAAACCGTCAGCAGCAGGCTGCTTCGGAACATGCCGAGCGAAACCCCTACGGAGAAAGAGTCCACACTAACGCTGAGTGCAAACAAAACAACTCCCCATAGTCTTGTATGGTCAATCGGCTTGGCTCCTTCCTCACGGAACGAGGCCCAGACCATATGGGCGCCAAGCAGAACCAGCAATCCTCCCGAAACATAACGCGCAATTGCTCCAAGCAGATGCCCTACATAAAGACCGGTGAACATCCCGAGCAGCGGCATCAATACATGAAAAATGGCGATCAGTCCGCTGATCCGGGCTATATCGAAGCGCCGTACGCCCTTCATGCCAATCCCCACGCTGAGTGAGAAAGCATCCATGCCAAGCGCTACGGCCATCACTGTTATCGTTACAAGCTGCCCAAACTGAGCAGTAGCATAATCCATGCGTGTACGCCTCCAAGTCTGCATTAGGGTTTGTACAACCATATGCGGACAAGGGGGCAATCATGACTTGCAGAGCTGTCGACAGACAGCGGACTTCCTTGTTCGAGCCATGTCAGCACGGGTCAAGTCAGTTCCGGTCCCAAGTCAAGATACCAGGCTTTAGCTCCAGCGGGCACGGCACCTAAAATAAATCCATTTGCTCCGGCGGCAGCTCGGAAGCTTGTTGACCCAGCAGTTCCATCATCATCCGGCCGTTGGGAGCAGCATCTCCGCCAGAGTTATTATTGAAGATCATGCAGATGTCCTTTACGCCTTTCTCGGAAAGGATTCCGAGCTTCTCGGCCCATTCGGCCAGCTCTTCCCCGCTATAACGGTATAAATAACGGACTTCCCGCCAATTCGGCGCTCCGCTTTGATTCCAGGCGGACGTGTTGCGTCCATGCATGCGGACGATGGCGAGTTCAGGGTCGGTGGGTTCCAGCACGGTGGGTACAGACCCTGCTCCTGCCTGCGGTTCATCACAGATGATATGAATCCACCCTTCTTCCCGCATGAACTCCAGTGTACGCTCCTTGTAATCGCCCAGAAACCAGCTCTGATGCCGGAATTCAAGAGCAACGGGCAGCTCTCCCATCCTTTTTCTAACGGCGCGAAGCTGTCTCACATGTTCCGGACTGCAGTCGAACCAAGGCGGGAATTGAAACAAAATAGCTCTGAGCTTGCCGGATGCCGCAACCGGACGAATGGACCTCAGATAAGCGTCGTACATCTCTCCGGCGTCCTGAAAGGGAATGTTCCCCCGCGAATGGCCCGTCATGCCCTGATAAGCCTTCAGGATAAAAGAGAAAGAAGCCGGCGTCTGATCGACCCACTTCTGATAAGTGTCCTGCGCGAGCACGGCGTAGAAGGAACTGTCGACCTCCACAACCGGAAAATGACGGGCGTATATCGTCAGCTTCTGGCTGGCCGGCGTTCGGGGAGGATACAGGACATCATGATCACCCCAGCCTCCAAGTCCGATGCTGATCACAGAGCTTCCTCCCTTCGTTCTAGGTGTGGGCTGTTAGAGAACTAAAAGCCAATAGGCGTAAATAAAAGTAATCTTGAAAAAGCATTTCCAGATAAAAACATTCCGAGATAAAAACATTCCCAGTAAAAAATATCCCCAGTAAAAAACATTCCCCGTAAAAAACATCCCCGGGTATTCGGCCAGCGGGCCAGCCTTATACGTAAATAACCTCATGGCCCGCCGCTTTAAGCAGGCGGTTCATGACGGCGGCGCCGAGCCCTTCCTCCGGGCAGGCCTCGGCCACCATAAAGCCGATGCCTTGCTCGTCGAAGCGGCGGAGCGCGGCGTACAGCCGGTGCGCCGCTTCGGCCAGCTCGGCAAGGCTGCCGAGCGACTGTACCGCGTCAGCCCGGTACAGCTCCAGGTGCTCGTCAAACGCGAGCACCCCGGTCCGTTCGCCGCGCGCGGCGGCCGCATCCAGCTCCGCCTGGATGCGGGCCGCAGCCTGATGCGCGGCTCCCTTGACCACGCACAACCGCCCTTTCGGGGCGTAGTGCGTGTACTTCATGCCCGGCGAGCGCGGCTGCGCCGGGACATGGGCGACCCCGCCGCCCTGAAGGGCGGGGTCGAGCGTGACGCTCGCCGCCACTGCGGCGAGCGCTTCGGCCGTGATCCCGCCTGGGCGGAGCACGGTCACTTCGCCGCCTGCGCCGCATTCGACCACCGTTGACTCCAGGCCCACCCCGGTGGGCCCGCCGTCAACGATGCCGTCGATGGCGCCGGCGAGATCCTCGCCCACGTGGCTTGCCAGCGTGGGGCTCGGCCGGCCTGACCGGTTGGCGCTTGGCGCCGCCACCGGGCAGCCCGCTGCGGCGATGAGCCGCAGCGCAATGTCGTGGGCGGGCATGCGCACGCCCACGGTGGACAATCCCGCCGTCACCTTCGGACTGACGGCGCCTTCGCGCACGGGCAGCACTATGGTCAGCGGCCCGGGCCAAAATGCCGCCATCAGCTTTCTGGCGGCCTCCGGCACGTCCGTCACCAGCTCCGTTAGCTGGCTTTCATCGGCAATATGCACGATGAGCGGGTTGTCGGACGGACGTCCCTTGGCGGCAAAAATCCGTTCTACCGCTTCCGTGGAACGCGCATCCGCGCCAAGTCCATATACAGTCTCCGTCGGGAACGCCACCGTCCCTCCGGAGGCCAGAAGCGCTGCGGCTTCTACAATCGCCGTCTCCGCCCCGCGGATTTCCGGCTCTTGCGCTTGTCCAGCCTCCGCCGCCTCCGACAGACTGCGGACATCCCAATAACAGGTAGAAACGCCTTCTCCATTTCCTTTCCCCGTATGCGGACCCATCTGCAGTTTGGAAGAACAAGGGTCCTCCGCGCCTTCCGGCGGATGCCCTTTTTGCTGAAATTCGTCTCTCATAAGTTAGTCAACTCATTCTTTCTTTATTGGTTAGAATCTGCATACACAGTCGTGAATAACAATCAACCTCTATTGTAGTCCGAATCGGAATATCCGTAAATCCGAGTCAAAAAGGGCCGCCCGGCAGAGCAGCCCCTATATTTTTTGCTATTATGTTGAGTTCCCATCCATTTCTCAGGCAAAAAGCCCGGTTACCCAGCCCCAAAACTGCTGCAGCATATCCCAAATGAAGAAATGTACCTCCGGCGCCTCGGCTTGTCCGGCATTTTGCTCCGCATCGCCCTTCGCCGCCCCGTTACTGGACGGGCTGTCGCTGGTCTTAGCCGATGCCGCAGAAGCGGTTTGGGTATCGGCGCTTTGGCTTTGTGCCAGGGCATCTCCGCTGCTGCCGTCAATGAAACAAAGAGGCGGAAAAAGCACACACCACCAGTTTTGGCCTTGCCCGGAGCCGAGTGTAATGCGAAGCGCTTCATAGTTGCCGGCCGGATAGACTTCGCCGCCGTACATTTTTGCCGGGAAAGGAACATTGCCAATCTCAACCTTATAACTGTAACTTTCGCCATTCGCTTTAAGAGTAGCGGCTACCTGACGTTCGACCTCCGGCAAATGCTCCCGGATTACAGCACGCGCCTGCTCCAGACTTTGCGGGTTGTCCAGCGTTTGAACCCAGCTGTTCATCTGGGCTACTACAGCGTCCCGTACCTTTCGTTTCACCAGTTGGTCAGTCGGATTATCCGAATCAGCCAAAATGCGCAGGCGGATCGATTCCTGAGGGATTTCGGTCTGTACAGCCGCAGCATCGGTCTTCTGATTGTCCCAGGACATCAGCAAAATCATGAAACAGAAAATCAGAAGCATCGCCGTCTTCGAGTGATTCCCTTTACCGCCGCGTTTCATCCCATTCCCCATTGAAACCGTCCTCCTCGCTGATCTCTTTTCTATCAGCCAGTATGCCCGGATTGCGAATCTATAAACCTATTAAATATGATTAAATATGATTCAAACCAAAAGGTTGTGGTAAAAGCAAGGGAGGTCACATTTTAAACGAGGAGGATACTTTATGAAGACTTACGGAAAATTCGGACTAATGATTGTAGTCTCGACCTTCATTATGTACGGGCTTATGTACTTAAATGTTTTTAAGCTCGATCATATTTTCTTCAGTGAAACCCGCGTGTATATGGCCCTTATCATGGGAGCCTCTATGGCGATTGTCATGCTTCTTTTTATGTGGAAAATGTATACCAACCGGAAATTGAATGCTGTCATCCTTGGCGCAAGCGCTGTTATATTTGGCGTATCCTTATGGCTGGTACGCAGCCAGTCAACAATAGAAGATGTGGCTTGGATGAAAGCTATGATCCCCCATCACTCCATAGCCATTTTAACCAGTGAACGTGCTCACCTGTCTGACCCGAGGGTTCAAGAGCTTGCCAACAGCATCAGCGAGTCCCAAACCCGGGAAATCAGCGAAATGAAAGAATTAATTAAAGAACTTCAAAACAAATAAAGCAGATTAACTAGCCTATTGTGGGACAACAGAGGCCCTCGCCGGTATTAATGCAATCTGGAAGGGATATCCTCGTTATGCCCGCCCTCAAGCTCTGAAAAAAGGGTAGGCGCCTGGCTGGCCGGAGCAGAAAGATTCAGCTGGGGAAAGTTTTGCTTCAAAAGCCTTTCCAGATCTCCCATCGTTACCGGCTTGGCTTCGGGCATAAGTTCATAACCAAACAAACCGTTATTCTCAATCGTTCCGAATTGGACAGATTCAATCCGTGAAATGCCTGCAGCCCGCATGCGTTTCTCAAGATCATCTACCGTAATCCGGAGCTTTTTTAAATGGGACTGAACCAGCCTGCCGTTCTGAATAACAACAACCGAGCCTCCCTTAAACACCTTTTCCCCTCCGTTCCACTTCAAGGTGATCCATTCGACCAGCACCAGTATGCCTAACAAAATGGCTCCGGAAACCAAGGCATTGCCTAATTTCCCGGAGATCCCCGAGCCCAAAACAGTTCCCACCATCAACAGAATCGCCACCTGTGGAATCGTCATTTGGGAAATTGATTTTCGTCCGCTTAATCGGAATAATAACAGAGCAATCAAAGCCAAAACTACCGATCTCCAAATTAGGTTAAAATCCAATTGTCTCTCCTCCTGACGTATGTTCAGAAATAGAAATCAAACTTTAGCTTCCCCCGACCTGCCTTCTTAAATGCACGACAAAAAAGCCGCTTGTCCACTTGGGTGATGAGCGGCTTTTTGTCTATGTTTTTCTTTTTTAGTTCATGTTTTATTGGGAACCCTGTTTTTGAACAAGGGAATCTTCCTTTTCCTGTCCGTGCAAGCGGACGCTCATGACGACGCCCAAACTTGCCATGTTGATAAGGAGGGAGGTTCCCCCGTAGCTGATGAAGGGAAGTGTAATCCCCGTCAGCGGCATAATGCCGATGAACATACCGATGTTCTCAAAGATCTGATAAAGCAGCATCGCTACGACGCCTACAATAAGATAAGGGCCGCCCCGCTCCTTCGCTTCCAGCGAGATCAGAATCATGCGGTGAATCAATATGAAATACAGCAGCAGCAGCACCGAACATCCCACAAACCCGAATTCCTCAGCTACCACCACAAAGATGGAGTCGGAATAGGTATAAGGAACCCGGCTGCTCTGCACGAAATCTCCATGCATATAGCCTTTGCCGAACATGCCGCCCGAAGCGATTGCGATCTTGGCGTTGCGGGTATGATAAGAAGCGTCTTTGCTCGCTTCATCCGGCAGCAGCCAAGGGTCGATCCGGTCGAGCCAGTGCGCTTTGCTGGTCCCTGCCAGTGAAGTTGCGATCTGATCATGAAACGAGATATAAGATTTAATACCGACAACGACAACTGCCGCAAACACCACCAGAATGATCAGGGTGTGCGAATATTTCAAATTCCCGATCCAAAGCAGGCCGAGCAAAATGACCAGATAACTCAGGCCGTTACCGATGTCATTCTGAGCCATAACGAGTCCGAAGGGCACCAAAGTAACCAGGGTCAACGGCACCACGTTTCTCCAGAAGGACAAGCGTGCCCGATGTTTCTTAATAAGGAGCGCCGTCAGCGTAATGATCAGCACCAGCTTAAACAGCTCGGCCGGCTGCAGGCTGAGTCCGCCAGGGAGCTTAAGCCAGCCCTGCGCACCGTTAATACTGCTGCCTATGAAATTAACCAGCAGCAGCAGCAGCAGACCGAGACCTAAAATATACGGATAATATTTGATTAACAGCTTATAATCAAGCAGTGCAATTCCGAAAAAAGCAATGAAACCGGGTATATAATAAAGCGCCATCCTTTTGTCGGCGCCCCTGAAGTCTTTCCATCCCGCTACCCCGCTGTGAATCAGGATAATACTGAGCACCATGAGGAGCCCCAGGATGACCACGATCACCCAGTCCATCTTCTTTAATTTGTTGATTATGATCAACACGGATCCCCCCAGAGTCCTTTTTGCCTGAACTCTGTCTTATCGCAAAGTTCTTAGTGACTGACATCCTGACATATGAACTACGTTCAAACTCCCCTTAATGTTACACTATCCCGGCCAGTCAGAACAAATGTTATTCGTTTCCGTCAATGCCGATGACATGCCGGTCAATTCCCGCATAATCCTTCACGGTTTCGATCCGGCTCCAATAACCGGTTTGCCGGAGCAGCACGGCTACATCCTCCGCCTGTCCCATGCCCAGTTCAAAGCCGATCAGCCGCGGCGGCGCCTGCAGCAGCGAAAGCTGCTGCATCATGATCCGGTACGGATCCAGGCCATCCGTCCCGCCGTCCAAAGCGGAACGCGGCTCGAAATCTTTGACTTCCGGCTGCAGCCCTTCGATGACGGCCGCCGGGATGTAAGGCGGATTGGACACAAGGATGTCCAGCTTCATACCCTGGAAAGGCTCCAGCAGATTGCCTTCGCGGAAATCGATATCGAGACCGAGCTCCGCCGCATTGCTTTGCGCCGTCTTCAGCGCACCGGGCGAAATATCGCTTGCCATCACGCGCCACTCCGGCCGCAGATGCTTCAGCGCCACAGCAATGGCGCCGCTGCCCGTGCCAATATCGGCCACCAGCGGCCGATCATCCGAATCCGGCACTGCTGCTGTTCGTACAGCTGCTTCTATCGGTGCAGCCGATGCTGCCCCTCCGCTTCCCGAATTCCCTGCGGCCTTTCGTTTCTCCTGCGGCCATAGCTCCGTCCCAAGCTGGACGATGCGCTCTACCAGCAGCTCCGTTTCCGGCCGGGGGATCAGCACGGCGGGGTTCACCTTAAAGGTTAACCCGTAAAACTCCTGCTCCCCCGTAATATATTGGGCGGGTTCTCCCTGGGCTTTGCGGATAATGGCTTGTTCCCACTCCGCCTTCCGGTCCTTCGGAAACCCTTCTCTTTGCGCGGCCAGCAGGGATGCCGGCGATAAGCCCAGCACATGGCTGAGCAGCAGTCTGGCATTGGCATCCGGCTCGCTGATGCCGGCCGCCGTCAAAAAAGAAGAAGCCTCCTGAAGGGCTTCTCTGATATTTATCGCTGCAGACATGACAAAGCTGTCTCTGTTCAAAGCGTTATTCTCCTTTTTCCAGCAGTTCGGACTGTTCGGCAATGGTCAAGGCAGAAAGAATCTCTTCGATTTCCCCATTCATGACCTGGTCCAGCTTGTGCAGCGTAAGTCCGATGCGGTGATCGGTTACACGGCTTTGTGGGAAGTTGTAGGTCCGGATGCGTTCACTGCGGTCACCGGTACCAACTTTGCTTTTACGTTCGCCGGCGTATTTCGCTTCTTCTTCCTGACGCATCATATCGTAAATCCGGGTACGCAGCACCTGCAGGGCTTTCTCCTTGTTGGAGTTCTGCGATTTGCCGTCCTGGCACGTGGCTACGATTCCTGTAGGGACATGCGTTACACGCACCGCAGATTTAGTTGTGTTGACGGACTGTCCGCCCGCACCGCTGGAGCAGAACGTATCAACGCGGATGTCTTTATCGTTAATCTCAATATCAACCTCTTCGGCTTCCGGCATAACGGCCACCGTTGAAGTAGAGGTATGAATCCGTCCGCCCGACTCCGTAGAAGGAATACGCTGCACGCGGTGCGCGCCGCTTTCGTATTTCATTTTGCTGTAAGCGCCACGACCGTTAATCATAAAAATAACCTCTTTAAAACCGCCAAGGTCGCTTTCGTTAACGTCCATCAACTCAACGCGCCATCCCTGGGCGTCTGCATAACGGGTATACATGCGGTACAGATCGGCGGCAAACAGCGCCGCTTCGTCTCCGCCGGCAGCGCCGCGGATTTCGACGATAACGTTCTTGTCATCATTCGGGTCTTTA
This sequence comes from Paenibacillus physcomitrellae, assembly GCF_002240225.1. NCBI lineage: Bacteria > Bacillati > Bacillota > Bacilli > Caryophanales > Paenibacillaceae > Paenibacillus > Paenibacillus physcomitrellae. Next base: position 2,753,845 of record NZ_CP022584.1, read on the forward strand.
GGCAGCAGCAGGACGCGAATCTGTTCTTCAAGTTCTGTCTTGCGGGCGGTCAAATTGTCGATTTCACCTTTGACCATTTCTTTCATTTCGTCATCAAGCTTCTCGTTCTGCATTTCTTTCGCAGCCTCAAGCTCTTCAACAACTTGTTTGTATTCATTATAAGCTTCATATGTGGGCTGCAAATCGGACTGCTCTTTCGAATAATCCCGCAGCTTCTTTGGATCGCTAGCCACATCCGGATCGCAAAGCAGCTCACTCAGCTTCTCATAACGGTCAATCAGGGCTTCAAGTTTATCCAGCAAAGGAGTTCACCTCTCATAAGGTTATGGAATATAGACATAATGTATATTTATTCTCGAAATTTCGGGTTGGTAAACGACTTTTTATTATATCACGAAGCTTTAAATTTGAACAGATGGGGTTTCTTGATTTTTGTTTCCAGAACTTTTAGACTGAAAGCATAACCGTTTATTGGTGTCTGACTAAATTGGTGTTTAACTATTACGTTATCAACGGAAGGTGAAGCAGTATGTCCAATCCAGATAACAGCAAGGCCGACGGACGGCAAAGAATCGCCGTCGTAACCGGTGCGAGCGGAGGGATGGGACTCGCTACGGCCAGGATGCTCGCCTCTGAGCACGGTATGAAGGTTTACCTGCTGGCCCGAAGCCTGGAGCGGGGAACCGCAGCTCTGGAGAATGTCAAACGCTGCAGCAAAAGAGATGATCCGGAATTGATCCTGTGTGATCTCGGCTCTATGGAGCAGATCCGCCGGGCCGCTGAAGAAATCAGGTCCCGCTGCACGCACATTGACGTCCTGGTGAACAATGCCGGTGTCTTAACCCTGAGGAGAGAAGAAACCGAAGATGGATTTGAACGCCAGCTGGGCGTCAATCATCTCGGGCATTTTGTTTTAACCCGGGAACTGCTTCCTTTACTCAGCGAAAGCCGTCAGGGGCGGATCGTGATCGTCTCTTCGGCCATTCACAAATTCGGCAAAATGAATTACAACGACCCGCACATGAAACGCCGCTACACGATGTGGGGTGCTTACGGCCGTTCCAAGCTGGCTAACTTGTGGTTTATGAAGGAGCTGCATGAACGGCTCAAGGAAAGCCGGGTAACGGTCAATGCCGTACATCCCGGGGCCGTATCGACGCAGATCGGCGTCAACCGCAGCACCGGCTTCGGCACCTTTGTTCACCGGATGGTGAAGCCGTTCTTCCTGACGCCCGAGCAGGGCGCGGATACGGCCGTTTATTTGGCCTCTTCCCCGGAAGTCGCCGGAATGTCGGGTCTTTATTTCTATAAACGCAAACCGGCGAAAATATCGGCGAAGGCCTCTTCTCCTGAACTGGCGAACCGCTTCTGGGAGTGGAGCGAAGAGGTAACCGGATACCGGGATCAACCGAAGCCAGTCGAAACAAACGTACCGACGACAACAGGGTCGTTCCGAATAAACTCATTCAGATAGGTTCACTTAATTCAAAAAAACAAACCTTAAGCGCCGTCCGCAGGAGTACGGCGCTTATTTTCTGTCTGCTGATACAATCTCTCGATCAGCTCCCGAAAGAGAGTGATATCCTCCGCCCCCGCATGTTCGCGGTATTTCTCAAACAATGCTACACAGCGGATGATACCTGCGTGGTTTCCGGTTGCAACGCCCCACGCAAGACTTTGCAGCAGATGGGCAACAGCCGAGGGGAACCGCTGCTTCTTTAAATTGTACATCGCCAGCTCGATGAAGAAATGTACGCCCCATTCCTGGGCAAACCGATTAGCCGAAAGCACCGAACCTTTCGCAGAGTCCTTCTGCGGCCAATCGACCTTAGAACAAGAGGGCTCCTGGCCAATAGGCAGGGCTAACCCGTTGATGATCGGTTGGCAGCGTTTCAGGATGTCGTCCAGATCGTAGCCATATGTATTAGCGGCCTTTACCATCCGAAAGACCGCCTCCAGCCTGCCGGCATCCTCCCTGTCTAAGATCCAATCGGCGTAGGCATGCAGCACCTCTGTTTCTCCAGCGAGCATCCGGCAGGCAAGCCGCTCGGCCTGTACCCAATCCTCAAACGGTTTCATGCTTGCCGGCTTCCCCACAGCAGCCGAGCCCTCATCAACCATGCTCTCTTCAGCTGCGTATCTCCTGCTTGAGTCTGTACACAAAGAAAGATAATAGAGCGCCTTCTCATATTCTCCACGTCTCTCGTAAACGACAACCCTCAGCCGGTAACTGTGCAGAGTAAAGCTAAGCAGCGGCCTGAACGCAGCCTCGTCTTCTTGTCCCATCGATTTAGCCGGCCCTTGGGGCAGCGCCTTCCCCTCTTTATTCCACAGCACCTGCTCAGCCTGCATTTTCCGTTCAAGCTCTTCCGCCAGCTGCTCCACTCTCTCCCATTTACGCAAATGGACATAGGTATCCGCCAGATCCAGCAGCGCCTCTGCTTGGTCGGCTTCATCCAGCCGCTCCAAATAACCCTCGAATCTTGTCGCCGCTCTTAAAATCTCATCCTTTGCCTCCAAGTCCTGTCTCACAATCTGAAACAGCCGGTATTCGCATAAGGCCAGCCGCTCCGAATGCTGATATTTCTCGCTTTCCGCGACGTTCTGATATAGAATACCGGCCGCCTCCAGCTTTCCCTCGTCCAGAAAATGCTCCGCAAGCTCAAACAGCAGCGGGCCATAAGACGGATTCTCCAGCATCCGCCGCACGATGGACACCATTCCCTCCGTTTTGCCAAGCTCCGCTGAGCGGCGGAGGAAAGGGGAATAACGCCGCCAATTCGGCGCGGATTCGATACATGCTTTGGCGTACTGATCGTAGAAATAGCCCTCCGGCAGTCCCATGGCCTCTGTAATCCGGTCCATCTGACCAACGGACAAAAAACGGTGACCATTTAAGATATTGCTGAGAGTACCGGAATTCAGGCCGGAGCGTTCAGCAAACTGGGTGATCGACAATTGTTGTGTCTTCAGGTAATGTTCGATTGCCGCTTGAATGGTTCTGTCTGCCAATCCTGCTCCCCCAGTCATCTGATTGATAGCTTCATAGTATTCACATTTAAATCAATGGTCAAGGAATCAAGCGGGGCTTGCTTTCCCCATACAACAAAAAAGCCCCGCCAGGATCCTCCTGCGGGACTTTCGGACGCGGCGGGAACCGAAGCCGGCTTTCCTCCAAGCCCCGTTCCGCTCGCATTTGGTTGTGGTTTTATTACCGGTCTCCGCTCGATTAAACGTTAAACCGGAAGTGCATAACGTCTCCGTCCTGCACCACGTATTCCTTGCCTTCCAGACGAAGCTGGCCGCGCTCTTTGGCAGCGTTCATCGAACCGGCAGCAACAAGATCTTCATAGGACACAACTTCAGCCCGGATAAAGCCACGCTCGAAATCGCTGTGAATAACGCCTGCCGCACCCGGTGCTTTGGTTCCTTTGCGGATCGTCCATGCCCGGACCTCTTGAACACCAGCTGTAAAATACGTATACAAGCCAAGCAGGCTGTAAGCCGCTTTGATCAGACGGTTCAGGCCGGATTCCTCAAGACCCAGCTCCTCCAGGAACATCGCCTTGTCTTCGCCCTCCAGCTCGGCGATTTCTGCCTCTACCTTCGCGCTGATCGGAACAACAGCCGCATTCTCAGCCGCTGCAAAATCACGAACCTGCTGAACATAAGGATTCGAATCGGCAGTAGCAACGCCGTCTTCGCTGACGTTGGCCGCATAAAGCACCGGCTTCATGGTGAGCAGATGCAGATCACGCACCACCAGCTTCTCTTCGTCGGACAATTCCACGCTGCGCGCAGCCTGATCGTTGTACAGCGCCTCTTTCAGGCGTTCCAGCACTTCGACTTCCTGCGCGTATTGCTTGTTGCCGCCTTTCATGTTTTTCTTGGCGCGGTCGATACGTTTATCGACACTCTCCAGGTCGGCCAAAATCAGCTCCAGATTAATCGTCTGAATGTCGCTGACCGGGTTGACCTTGCCGTCGACGTGCGTAATATTCTCGTCTTCAAAGCAGCGCACCACATGAACAATCGCGTCTACCTCGCGGATATGCGCCAGGAACTTGTTGCCCAAACCTTCACCTTTGCTGGCGCCGCGCACCAGACCGGCAATATCAACGAATTCAAACGCCGTTGGAACGGTTTTGTTCGGCACTACCAGTTCGGTCAGTTTATCCAGACGCTCGTCCGGAACCTCTACAACACCAACGTTGGGATCAATCGTACAAAACGGATAGTTGGCGGATTCCGCACCCGCTTGTGTAATTGCGTTAAACAGTGTGGACTTCCCTACGTTCGGCAGACCCACGATTCCTGCTTTCAAAGCCATTTATATGACAACTCCTCATAATACGTAAAATGGATTCCTGTCTGTCTCTTCCAACTTGCCTTCAAACAATCCTATTTATTATATATTAGATCAAATACGGGGGCAAGGCTTGCGGACCCTGTGTTTATGTGCGAAAAAAAGTCCGCGCGTCCGCCTGTTCCTCCGGCGGACAAGGGCTGCCTTCCAGTCAAGGCAGCCGGACAAGCCGCTGCGTCTCCTGCAGCTCCCGGATCGTGCTCACGCCGATCCCGAACATCGCCACCCGCAGCTCAAGCTCAGTCCGGGCGAGCTGTTCGTCCACCGACGCTTCCGATGTCACCGCCGGAGCAAGCAGCGCCCGCCCAAATCCGGCCAGATCGGCGCCAAGCGCGATGGCCTTGGCCGCGTCCAGGCCGCTGACCAGGCCGCCGCTGGCTATCAGGGCCGCCTCCGGCAGCCGTCCGCGAACCTCGCGGACGCAGTCGGCGGTCGGGTTGCCCCAGCCGGCGAAAGTGTCCGCGGCCATGCGGCGGAGCGTGTCCGCGCTGCGGTATTTTTCCACCTGGCTCCAGGAAGTGCCTCCCGCACCTGCCACATCAATAAAGGCTGCTCCCGCTGAATGGAGCCGCTGCGCCGTCTCGCCGTCGATGCCCCAGCCGACCTCTTTGACGCCGACCGGAACCTCCAGCTCCCGGCACAGCCGCTCGATCTGCTTCAGCAGCCCGCCGAAAGCTGTGTTCCCTTCCGGCTGGAACACCTCCTGCAGGCTGTTCAGATGCAGCACCAGCATGTCCGCTTCCGCTATCTCGACTGCCCGGCGCACGTCTTCGGTGCCGAAACCGTAGTTCAGCTGCACCGCTCCCAAGTTCGCAATCACCGGGATGGTCGGCGCGAACCGGCGTACAGCGAAGGTGGACGCCAGTTCAGCACGCTCTACCGCGGCCCGCACCGAACCAACCCCCATCGCCCAGCCCCGGTGTTCGGCGGCTTCCGCCAGCCGCTCATTAATCGAGCCGCCTACTGCGCTTCCGCCCGTCATGGAGCTGATCAGCAGCGGCGCCCGCAGCTTGTGGCCAAGAAATTCCGTGTCCAGGGAAATCGCATCAAAGTCCAGCTCCGGCAGGGCATTATGCTGAAAACGGTACCGTTCCAATCCCGTCGTAATCCCGGCACCTTCCACGTCCTCCTCCAGAACAATCCGGATATGCTCCGTCTTCCGTCCTGAAGTATCCGTCACAGCTGCGGAAGAGGCCGAAAGCAGGGATTGGAGCTTTCTTGTAGTGACATGAGCAGCCTCCCCGGTGCCTGCGTCCTTCTCCACTTCTCTTTGTGCTTCTCTTTGTGCTTCCCTCTGCGCTCCCTCCCGGATCTCCTTCCGCTCTTCCTGCAGGCTTTCCTTGCCTAGTTCCTGCCATCTCCCCTGACGTCTCCGTCCTCTGTAAATATTCCCGTTCCGCTGCCGCTGCTTCACTTGATTTCTTCCTTTCTTTCCTTTACGTTCATTGCCCGCTTGCCGAACCAGCCTCGAAAGTCGACTCGGTTTGTGGGCGGTCATAGGGTAAACAGTAATCATTTTTGACTCTGAATGCAAGAGAAAGCTGCTCCCGCCCTAAGGGGCGTAAATGAAGGATCTACTTAAGCACTTTTGCTTCAAAAACGTCGGTTCAAGGTATATTAATGGCACGGAAACCACAAGTTACCCTCAAGGAGGAGAAGGACATGAACAGCCGCAAGGACCAGAAGCCCGGAATGGCTTGGCCGGACCGAGTATCTGATGAACCAGCTGCCGCCCGCCGGCGCAAACGCCTTACCGCCCTGTCCCTTGCAGGACTTGTCGTCATCCTGGTGCTGTGGCTGGCAGGCGTCATCGTGTATCAGACCCATAAACCGCTGCCCCGCGGCGTGTCCTATGAAAGCCCCGAGTATACCGTATCCAGCGTCCATTTTCTATATGATCTGACTTACCCGGACGGGCAGGGCGGAATCCACCAGGAACGAAATATTGTGGACCGCATGTATGAAATGGCGGGCGAGGCCAGGCAATATATCGTCCTGGATATGTTCCTTTTTAACGATTATGTACATAAAGGCGCTGTTTTCCCGGACGTCAGCGGAGAGCTGGTGCGGAGGCTTATCGATCAGAAAAAGAAGTACCCCAAGCTTCAGGCGCTTGTGATTACGGATGAAATCAACATCAACTATGGCTCTGCTCCAAATAAGCTGTTTGAACAGCTCAAGCAGGCCGGTATCCGCGTCGCCATTACAGATGTGAATCCGCTGCGCGATCCCACGCCTGCTTATTCTGCTGTGTGGAGAACCTTCTTCCAGTGGTTCGGCCAGCGCGGAAACGGCTGGATTCCGAATCTGATGGCGTCAGACGGCCCGAAAATTACTCTTCGCTCTTATTTGAAGCTGCTGAACGTGAAAGCTAATCACCGGAAGGTGCTCCTCACGGAGAACGGCGCGCTGCTCTCAACCGGGAACGTACATAACGCCAGCGCTTATCATTCGAATATCGCTTTCGAGGTGAAGTCCAAGCCCCTGAGCGCGGACATCCTGCAAACCGAGCAGTCCGTGCTCCGCTTCTCGGGCGGCGGTAAGCTGCCCGGCCTGGGCGACGAAGTTGGCGCTGCTTCATCGGCATTGGCATACTCATCGGTATCGGCATCCCGGTCAGCTCCAGCAGTAGAAGCCGCGGCATCTGCATCTACTCCCGCGCCCGCTTCACCATCGGCCCCGGCATCAATCGTGCCGGGGCCGACGCCGCCAGCCGTAAGCGCTCCGACAAACGGGAGCGGGATACGCGTCCGATACCTGACCGAAGGGAAAATTAGCAGCCGTGTGCTCGAGACCCTCGATCAGCTTGGCAAAGGGGATACGCTGTGGATGGGCATGTTTTACCTGGGCGACTCCAAGGTGATCCGGGCTGTGCTGAACGCCTCCAAACGGGGGGTGGCGGTCAAATTGCTGCTCGACCCGAATGAAAATGCCTTCGGCCGCGACAAGACGGGCATTCCAAACCGGCCGGTCGCCGAGAAGCTGGTCTCCCGCTCGGAGGGACGGATCGAAATCCGCTGGTACAACACCACCAAAGAGCAGTATCACACCAAGCTGGTCTATGCCGCTAAAGCCTCGGGCGAGGGCATTCTGATCGGTGGATCGGCCAACCTGACCCCGCGGAATCTCAGGGACTACAACCTGGAGAACGCCTTATGGATTGCAGCTCCGCAGAGCAGCGAGGTGGTCCGCTCGGTCGACCAGTATTTCGAGCGGCTCTGGAACAACGATGGAGCTACCTACTCGCTGGATTACAAGGCTTATCGGCAGAAGAGCGTGTGGTTTAAAGAGATTGTATTTAACCTGCAGAACTGGCTGGGCTTCACAACGTATTAAGGGTAGAGCCCTGCTCAACGTAAGCCAAGCGGATAACACAAAAAACCTCCAAAACCACGGTTTAAGTGGGTTTGGAGGTTTTTATCTTGTTTAACAGTCGGTCAGCCTTTTAGAAATACGGACGGACCATCTTAGGCGGTTCAGCGATCGTGATCACCGCAGCATTTCTAAAGCAGCGGGGACATCAGGCGGGCGGCCGATTCCATGAACCGCACCACGATCTTTTTCCGCATGAAAGCATTTAGTTCGATCAGATGGGTCGATAACAGGTCGCGTTCGAAATCGGCGACCATCTTGTCCACGCTTTCCGTGCCGACAAGCAGCGCATTCACCTCAAAATTCAGATGGAAGCTGCGCATGTCCATGTTAGCGGTGCCAACTGTTGCCAGCCTGCCATCGGCAATCAGCAGCTTGGAGTGCAGGAACCCTTTCTCATATTCATAAATCTTGACCCCCGCTTCGAGCAGCGACGGGAAATAGGAATGAGAGGCCAGGAAAGGCAGCCATTTATCCGGCTTGGCCGGGAACAGAATACGCACGTCCAGCCCTGCAAGAGCCGCCACCTGCAGCGCCGTCAGAATGTCGTCGTCCGGGATGAAATAAGGCGTCGCCAGCCAAATCGATTTCTCGGCGGATACGATCATGCTGAAGATGATATTTTTGAGCGAGTCGTTCTCGTTATCCGGACCGTTGGGAATAATCTGCACAGCGCCGGTACAATTGCGCTCAAGCTCGGGCGATAAATACTCCAGCCCCATGATGGTTTGACCGGTAACATACTTCCAGTCCTGGAGAAAAATAATTTGCAGCGTCCGCACCGCCTCACCTTTGACGAGCATATGGGTGTCGCGCCAGAAGCCGTACGTTTTGCTGCGGCTCAAATATTCGTCTCCGACGTTAAGGCCGCCCATGAAGGCTGTTTTGCCGTCGATAACTACAATTTTGCGGTGATTCCGGTAATTCACCCGGCTGGATAAGGCCAGAAAGCGGACGGCGCCAAAAATGCCGATCTCAATGCCTGCGTCCCGCATTTCCTTCAGGAAGGACTTGGGCAGGCCAATACTTCCTACAGCATCATACATGAAGCGGACTTCGACGCCTTCTTTGGCTTTCGCAATCAGCGTCTGCTGGATTTCCCGGCCGATCGCATCCGCGCGGTAAATGTAATATTCCATGTGGATATGGTGAGTCGCCTTCTTCAGTTCCAGGAGCAGCGAAGAGAAGGTTTCTTCACCGTTGGTCAGCACCCAGGTCCGGCTGGCCAGCGAGACAGGAGTCCGGGCCATTTTCTGCGAGAGGCGCAGCAGCTTCTGCTGATCATGCGAGAAACGGGTATCCTCGCCTTTAATAATCAGGCCGTTATGGTCGATCCGCTCATAAGCTTCCTGGTCTTCCATCGCCTTCTTGTCATATTTCTTCCTTCTGAAATAGTTTTGTCCGATAAGGAAATACAGAACCAGGCCTACGACGGGCAGCAGCGCAAGGACTAAGATCCAGGCAAGCGTGCTCGACGGGTTGCGGTTCTCCATAAAGATGGCAAGCCCGATCGTAATCACCGTCAGCGTCTGGAAGATACTCAGCAGCGTGCCGCCGAATTTCCCGAAGAAATTAAAGCCGAACAGATAGAAAATAATTAATATGACCGTTATGAAAAATATCTGTATCCCTTTTCTCATATCATTCCCCTTGATCTGTCTATATCCAAAAATTTTGCTATAGATATGCCTTAGTCTATATTACACGAACAAACAAATTCTTCCTAACAAAATTCATCATGAAATGTCAGGTTTTTGAATTCAGTTGACAAAAGAGGTTCTTCGTGAAAAAATTTACCTAACGATCGTTAGGAAGGTGATTGATATTGACCATGAGCAGCGGAAAAACCAAACTGCTGGACGCCTCAAGGGATTGTTTCGCCGCCCAAGGCTTCGACGGAGCTTCTCTGCGCGAAATCGCCGATTTGTGCGGCATTAAGAAACCTTCGATTTACGCGCATTTTCAGAGCAAGGAAGATTTGTTCCTTCAGGTGCTGAAGCGTTCGGTTGCGCAGGCTAAGCGCGGTATGAACCGATATTACGCCGCTAACCGCAGGCAGCCTTTGGAGGGGCGGCTGAAAGGACTGCTTGTCCTGCTGCTGGAGCAGTACCGCCATAATCAGGACTTGAAGTTTCTGCTTCGGACCTGTTATTTCCCACCGCAATCTCTGCAAGCCGAGGTGCTGGACATCGCTTATCCGTTTCTTGATGAAATGGAGCAGCGGATGACCCGGATCTTTCAGTCTGAAGCGGCCGGTGTGGCTGGTGCGGCCGAATCGCCGGACAGAAAGGTCATTGCAGACCCCGTTCAGGCGGCTGCGGCCTACATGACCTTGGCGGACGGCGTGCTTGTAGATATGCTCTACGATTACCCCGAGCGTTCCGAGCGCCGACTTGGGCTGGCCTGGCCGGTTTACTGGCGGGGAATCGAGGGATAAACCAGGCGGTCGCAGCTCTGCCCGGCAGAAATGACCTTGACCTTGCCAGAAATCGGCAATGCAATGTATTCATCATCTGATCGCATCATCACGAAGAGCAAAGGAGCTTTCGATAAAATGAACCGAAACTGGTTATACGTTCTGATCGGCGGCCTGGTTGAGGTGGTTTGGGTCTCCGGACTGAAGCATGCTTCCAGCTGGTGGGAGTGGCTGGGCACCCTGCTTGCTATTGCCGCCAGCTTCTATTTGATTATAGAAGCCTCCAAACGGCTGCCGGTCGGGACGGTGTACGCCGTCTTCACCGGGCTGGGCACGGCTGGCACAGTGCTGGCTGAAATGATTTTCTTCCATGAGCCCTTCGCACCGCTCAAGGTACTGCTGATCGCCCTGCTGCTATGCGGCGTCATGGGGCTCAAGCTGATTACTGACCGGCAAGAGGAGGCGGAGCACTGATGGCCTGGATTTTTCTTGTATTAGCCGGATGCTGCGAGGTTCTGGGGGTCATCGGCATGAACCGGATTGTCCGCCGGAGAGCCTTCTCGTCCTATCTGCTGATGTTCGGCTCCTTCGCCGGCAGCTTCGCGCTGCTGAGCTCGGCTATGGGTTCCCTGCCAATGGGCACCGCTTATGCCGTTTGGACCGGAATCGGCACCGTAGGCAGCGCGCTGGTAGGCATGTTTCTGTACGGGGAATCCCGCAGCTGGCCGCGCATGTTATGCATCGCTGTTATTTTGGCTTCGGCCGTAGGCTTAAAGCTCATTACATGAGATTTGTAATGGGCTTTTTTTTATACTATAATCAACTTTGACTATTAAGTCATTAAGAGAACTTGCAAGTCAGAGGGGAGTGCATGATCGTTTTGTCGGATCGATCGGCAGATAAGAAACAATTGATTTTACAAATGGCGCTCAAGCTGTTCTCCACCCAGGGGGCCCGCACCACCTCCATGCAGGATATCGCCGATGCCTGCGGCATCTCGAAAGGTAGTCTGTACCTCCATTTCAAGTCCAAAGAGGAGCTGGAGACGGCCATATCGCTTTACTGCCTGAAGAAGTTGGAGGACCAGCTGCTCCTGGTGGAGCATGAAGCAGGGTTAAGTCCGCGGGAACGGCTGTATCGGCAAATTCTCGTTCTGCTCCAGCAGGTGGTGGAGCTGCGGGAATATTTGAAAATGCAGTTCATGGACCACTCGCGAAATGGAAAGCTGCCTCTTGAGCATGAACATATCCGCCGCAACAACTTAAGACTGCTGCTTCTGATGCAGAAAAAGCTGCTGGATATCTATGGGCCGGGTATCTCTCCTTATATCGGAGATATGCTGCTGCTGATCAACGGCATGATCGGCTCCAGCATCCAGCTGATGCTCATATTCTCATCCTTTCCGTTCTCGCTTGAGAAAGTGGCCGGGCATCTGATGGAGCTGTTCGATCATACCGCCAATCTGTATATGAATGGCGGATCGGCGCCCCTCATCCCCCCTCAAACGCTGGACGAATGGATTCAGAGAGAGAAGGATGAGCTTCCGGAGGCTCCGCGTCACCCGCTCCTGGTCCTTCAGCAGCTTCGCCAAGAGCTGACGGAGAACTTGTCTGAAACCAAGGTGCAGGAAGCTGCGTATGAAACCTTATCCATATTGGAGGAGGAATTTCTGAGACCGGAGCCCCGCAAGGCTATTTTGACCGGCATGCTGCATAACCTCAGCTATTTAGAGGAAGAAGAAGCAGCGCGCAGCACCTACCTGGAGCTGAAACAGCTTGTTCTGGCTTCTCTCGGAGCCCATCCAAGTAATAACCACTAAAATAAGAGAAAGCCCTAAGGAGTGAAGAAACCTGCTATGAAAGGCATTATTAATTTCTCGCTGAGAAACAAATTTGCCGTTTGGTTCCTGACGATTATCGTTGTAGCCGGCGGTTTGTACAGCGGCCTGACTATGAAACAGGAGACAATCCCGAACATCAACATCCCGTTTCTGACCGTCACCACCGTCTATCCTGGAGCCGCGCCGGAAGGCGTGCAAAACGAAGTTACCGTTCCGCTGGAACAGAAACTCCACAATCTGGACGGCGTGAAGACGATTACGTCAACCTCCATGGAGAACGCCTCCTCCATTCAGGTCGAATTTGATTACGGAGCTGATCTGGACAACGCTTCTGCCGCACTGCGGGAGTCTTTAAACAGCGTAACGCTGCCTGAAGGCGCACAGAAGCCGCAGATTTCCAGATTCAGCTTGAGTTCTCTTCCTGTTATCTCCCTGAGTCTTGCTTCCAACGGGGCCAATGATCTGGAACAGCTGACGCATCTGGCCGAAACCGATATTCAGCCGATGCTCGAAGATCTGGAAGGCGTTGCTTCCGTACAGATCGCAGGACAATATACCAAAAATGTCGAGCTTACCTACGATAAAGCCAAAATGGCTGAACTCGGTTTAACGGAAGATTCCGTCAAGCAGATCATCGCGGCCTCTGCCGTGCATGCGCCACTGGGCTTGTTCGAACTGGACAAATCCCAGACAGCGGTTGTTGTTGATGGGAACATCACTACTTTGGACGATTTGAAGAAGCTTGAAATTCCGCTGGTTCCATCCGCTGGTTCCGCCGGACAGGGTCCTGCTGCGGGCGGCGCTGCTGCCGGTAACGGCGGAGCGGCTGCAGGCGGTGGCGCGGATACAAGCGCAGCTGGCGGTGGAACTTCCGGCGCAGGTGCAGGTCAAGGTCAGGCCGGTTCAGCAGCCGGATTGCCGACCGTCCGTCTGGATCAGATCGCCAAAATCGAGGTGATCGGCCAAGCCGAATCCATCTCCCGTACCAACGGCAGAGAGTCTCTTGGTATCCAGATCGTCAAATCCAATGATGCCAATACCGTTGACGTAGTCAACGAGGTTAAAGATACAGTAAGTCAATTGAAGAAGGATTATCCGGATCTCGATCTGACCGTACTTCTGGATCAAGGCAAGCCGATTGAAGACTCGGTTAATACCATGCTGTTCAAAGCCTTGTTTGGCGCCTTGTTCGCGGTTCTGATCATTCTGATCTTCCTGCGTAACCTTCGCTCTACGATTATTGCCATTATCTCTATTCCTTTGTCGCTGCTTATTGCTATTCTGGGGCTGCGTCAGATGGATATTACGCTGAATATGATGTCACTCGGCGCTATGACGGTCGCAATCGGCCGGGTAGTGGACGACTCGATCGTCGTTATCGAGAATATTTACCGGCGTTTGTCCCTGAGCGGCGAGAAGCTCAAAGGGCGCAAGCTGATTCTTGAAGCCACCCGCGAAATGTTCGTTCCGATCTTCTCCTCAACGATCGTAACGATCGCTGTATTCCTGCCGCTTGCTTTCGTCAGCGGTATGGTCGGCGAGCTCTTCACGCCATTCGCTCTGACTATGGTCTTCGCCCTGCTCGCTTCCCTGATCGTGGCGATTACAGTAGTACCGGCGCTGGCTCATTCCTTGTTCCGCAAGGGCTTGAAGAAGACGCACAATCACGAGGAGAAACCGGGCGCACTGGCTAACGGCTACAAACGAGTTTTGGCCTGGTCTCTGTCCCACAAGCTGATTACTTTCGGCCTGGCTGTTGTTCTGCTGATCGGCAGCTTGTTCCTGACACCGTTCATCGGCAGCAGCTTCCTGCCTGACCAGGAAGACAAAACCGTCATGGTAACCTTCTCGCCGGAACCGGGACTTACCCTGGACGAAGTGAAAGAACATGCCATGGACGCCGAGACAATTTTCCTCGATCAGCCTGACGTAGTGAGCATGCAGTATTCCATTGGAGGCAGCAACCCGCTTAGCCCGGGACCTTCCAAGTCGGGATTGTTCTTCGCCAACTATAAGAGCGATACGAAGAACTTCAGCAAAGTGAAAGAAGATCTGATCAACAAACTTACGGAACAAGTTCCTTACGGCACCTGGTCCGAGCTGAGTGCGGGCGGCGGCGGTCTTGGCGGCAGCCAGCTGACTGTTCAGGTGTTCGGAGACAATATCGAGCAGATCAAACCTTTTGCCGATCAAGTGCTCAAGCTTGTTCAGGACGATACGGCCAATTTCGCCAAAGCGGAATCCAGCCTGTCGGATGCTTACGACCAGTACACGCTTATGGCCAATCAGTCGAAGCTCAGCTCATTGGGTCTGACAGCCGGGCAGCTCGCTATGGCTTTGGCTCCGGTTACGACCGAGCCGGTACTGACCAGCGTAGACATTGACGGCAAACAATACGAAGTTCATGTGAAGACCGATAACAAAACCTATAACAGCATTACCGACATCGAGAATCAAACCATCGCATCGCCGCTTGGCATGCAGGTACCGATTAAAGATGTTGCTCAAGTAGTCAAAGGAACGTCTCCGGATGCGATCTCCAGCATCGACGGCAGAACGGTCGTTGAAATTACAGCCAACATTCTGGCAAGCGATGTCAGCGGCGTTTCCAAAGCCCTTGAGTCCAAAATCAACAGCTTGACCAAACCGGATGGCGTGACCGTCCAATTCGGCGGCGTCACCGAACAGATCAACGATACCTTTACCCAACTCGGTCTAGCGATGGCCGCAGCGGTTGCGATTGTTTATTTTGTCCTTATCGTGACCTTCCACGGCGCGCTTGCACCGTTTGCGATCCTGTTCTCCCTGCCGTTCACGGTGATTGGAGCGCTTCTGGCGCTGCTGATCTCCGGCGATACCCTGAACGTCTCGTCCCTGATGGGTGCGCTCATGCTGATCGGTATCGTGGTTACGAACGCGATCGTTCTCATCGACCGCGTCATTCATAAAGAACGCGATGGCCTGTCTACCCGGGAAGCCCTGCTGGAAGCCGGCGCTACCCGTCTCCGGCCGATTCTGATGACGGCCATTGCGACAATCGGCGCTCTGCTGCCGCTCGTCTTCGGATGGGAGAACAGCGCAGGCGTCATTTCCAAAGGACTTGGCGTGACCGTTATCGGCGGCCTCATCAGTTCTACCTTGTTGACGCTGGTCATCGTACCGATTGTGTACGAATTCCTCGCCAAGTTCCGCCGCCGCAGCCTGGCTGAGCAGGAAGATTAATTCATCTTCTGTTCGGACCAAGGCCGCTTCTTAAGCGGCAGGAAGGCAGAAATCAATAATAGGGAAGCCCGAAGCTGAATGCTTCGGGCTTCCCTTTTTCTTTTTCCACAAACTCGACATTCTGAACCTACTGCGGCCTTGCCTTGTGCTCAAGCTTGGACGCCAGCCGGAGCGCCTCCGTATAGTCCTCGGGACGGTTCATATTAAACAAAGCCAGCCCCGCTTCCCGGCCCTCGCTGTCCGGCCAATCGCCGATCTCGATCTGCTTCACGTTCAAACGGTTGATCCAGTCCAGAACCCGGCGCTCTCCCTGCTCCAGGCCATAATCCAGCTGGGCATACGATCGTCTCCGGTAAACAGCGACCAAAGGCTGGATTCTTCCCTCATAAACGGGAATCACGGCCTCAACACTCTCGTCCGCCTGCTCCGCAAGGTCTATCAGTCCTTCAAACAGCGTCCGGCTTGCAAAAGGATGGTCACAAGAGCATACCAAATTCCATTCTTGTCCAGAATAATTCAGAGCGGCATGAATGCCGGCCAAGGGGCCTGCTCCTTCATACCTGTCCGGGATAACCGGCAGGCCTGTAAACTCATACAGCTCCGGATGCATAGAGGAGACGACCATTTGCCCGCACACCGGGGACATAGCTTCTATAATCGTACCGATCACCGTTCTGCCTCCGATTTGCAGGAGGGCTTTGTTCTGCCCCATCCGCTGGGATTGGCCGCCGGCCAGAATGATTCCAAGCCTGTTCATCCTTTCACCGCCCTTTACCCATTAAGTTATAGATCAAGCAAAAATTGGTTTGTAACAACCTAAAAGCCGTGATACATTAATGCAAACGCCTCCTTTTTTTCAGGTTCAGGCGTTGTTTCTACCTATTAGAAAGGAATGGCGCAGATTGGTGCACAAAGATTCCGGAAGACAAGCTTCCCTTTCCTTACATCTGTTAAACTTCTTCACCTACGGGATTGCTTCAATCTTTACGTCCTATCTTCAGCTGTATTATTTGTCCGTCGGACTGGACAAGCTCCAGATCGGAGAACTGCTGGCCGCCGGACCGCTGGTATCTGTAGCAGCCTATTCCTTCTGGAACTACTGCCGCAGCAAACAGCTCAGCACCCGAAATACGCTTATTCTGCTGCTGATTGGAATCCTGTTGTCCGTTCAGCTGCTGCTGTGGGTGGAAAGCTATCGCTGGGTCGTCTGGGGCAGTTTGATTTTATTTTTCTTCCTGTCTCCGTTATTAACCATAAGTCATACCTTTACACTTGAGAAGCTAGGGGAATCTTCATCCAAACTGAAAAAGAATTATCCCATAAGTCGATGGTGGTCCTCTCTTGGCTGGGCCATTCTCCCCTTCTCCTTAAGCTACTCGTTTAACGACGGCGTCTTTCACCGGCTGCCGATTATCATTAGCGTGACGCTGTTTGCCGCGGCGGCCATCGTCTTTGGTTTGTCCTTTCCGTCCTACAAGCAGCCGGATCCTACACCGCCGCTTACCGGCCGGGAAATATCCGGCGTGCTGCTCAATAAATATTTTATCGCGTTCCTGCTGCTCGGGATGCTCATCACGGTCCCCTTCTCGGTTAATCAGCTGTTTATGCCGCTGTTTATGACCGATTTGGGCGGCAGCATGCTGGATTTCGCCTTGGCGATTTTTGCCGCGACAATCCTTGAGGCCGCCGTATTCTATGGGCTGACCCGGTGGGTCAAAAAGCAGATGTCCCGGCTGCTGCTGGTTATAACCCTGGTGTCCTTATTGTCGGTCCTGCGATGGAATTTGATGGCCAGCGCTACCCTGCCTGTTCACGTTATTCTGATCGGACTGCTCAACGCCGTGACCCTGGGGGGATTCTTCCTCGTAGGTACCCGGATTACGTCCCTCTTCCTGCCTAAACCGTTCCGGTCGGCGGGGCAGACGTTGTGCGTCCTCTGCTGGAGCGGATTATCCGTGATCATTGCCGGGCTGATGGGCGGCTGGCTGTTCCAGAACTTCGGTTCTGTTATTTTATATAAAACGCTGGTCTCCATGGCTTTGTGCGGCACCATCGGATTGGGCCTGCTTTGGGCTTATATCCATCGCAAGGGCTACGCGCCAAGCAAATATTATTCATAATGGCCGGGCTTTTGTTATGCCACTGGATGCTCAGCCTTTATCCTCATAGAAGATATGACGGGCCGAGACCTGTCCACCATTAATCTCGAGCAGGCCAAAGGAATATTGCTTCTCCCGCCGTTTGTCCGTCGGGGAGCCCGGGTTAAACAGCAGCACCCCGTCTTCCGTTTGCAAATAAGGCTGATGGGAATGGCCGAACAGGATACAGGTCACCGAGTCTCCCTCAAAGGCCTTGCGGGCCTTCTGCGGTGTTGCAAGCCTTGACGAATAAGGTTCATGTCCATGAACAAGCCCTATTCGGACACCCTCAAAGGACAGGATCTTCTTCTCCCCGAAGCGTTCAATAATGTCGTACCCGTCATTGTTCCCGGCAATCCCGTCCACCGGGGCTAAAGCAGTCAACTGGTCATACACCTCAAGGCTTGTCCAATCGCCCAAGTGCAGAATATAGTCCACCTCTTTGAACGCCTCAGTCAGCTTGTCCGGCAGCTTCACCTTCCCTCCCCGCAGATGGGTATCCGATACGATGCCAATAATCATTATTTGTCCTCCTCTCTTAACTGTACAGCCTAATCAAATGGACCCAGGGCAGAACTACTTAACTCTAATTTCAAAAAAATCTGTATATGACCAAAAAACGCGGGATCTCTCACCCCGCGCTCCTTAGTCTGTCTGTCTATTCAGGTTCAAGCGTGTTCAAGCGTCTGACCTAACTCTAACTTTGACCTAACCTATCCGTTCCCTTCGGGTCCCGTCCCGCTCAAGCACAGTTTAGATCCGGTGAGCGATCCGGTATAAAGGCCGCCCCGATGGCGATGATCCCTTTTGCCCTGTCGGCGTAATCTCCCAAGGGACCGTAACCAGCCGGCCAAGCTCCTGAACCGCTTCATCGGTCAGCGGAACGTTCTCGGCGGATTCGCCGCCATCCTGATAATCCTTGCTGAGGATCAGGCCCCACTTGACCTCCAGCAGCGTCCGTACGCCGCCAATGGTGGCAAAATTAAAACGGTACCCCTCTTTCAAGGCCGCCAGAAGCATATCGGTCTGATTCGCGGCAAAATCGATCCAGCCCTCCCAGGTTCCCCGGCCCTCCGGCAAAGACGGCAGTGCCGCCCAGTTCTTCGTCTTCACAATGTCGATCAGTTCTTCGGCTGTCCGGCCAAGCGCTTTGGCCATTTCAGTCTTCAGTCCAACCGGCTGCGGCAATCGGATTTCCCGCATCTCCATCCCCCGTTCTCTGTCTATCTCTTATTGTTTGGGAAGCTGAAATGAGCTCTTCAGCGATACGATCCGGTTGAATACCGGGGCCCCCGGTTTGGAAACCTTAGGATCCACATTGAAATATCCATGACGGAAAAATTGGAACTTGTCATGCGGCTTGGCCTCGGCAAGCTCCGGTTCAACAAAACCTTTAACGATCTCCAGCGAATTCGGATTCACTTGATCCAGAAAGGTTTTGGCTTCTACCTTCGCCGTTTCTTCCCCGTCCAGCTCTTCTTCCTCATCCGCAGAGGAGATCAGCGGCTCGTACAGGCGGAATTCCGCCGGAACCGCGCTGGCGGCATCTACCCAGTGGATGGTGCCTTTTACTTTACGGCCGGTAAATCCGGTGCCGCTCTTCGTTTCCGGATCGTACGTGCAGTGGATCTCGACTACGTTGCCTTCAGCATCCTTGATCACATCGTTGCATTTGATGAAATAAGCGTGCTTCAAGCGGACTTCGTTGCCCGGGAACAACCGGAAATATTTGCTTGGCGGGTTCTCCATGAAGTCTTCGCGTTCAATGTAAATTTCACGGGAGAACGGAATTTCGCGGTTGCCCATCTCCGGATTCTCGGAGTTGTTCTCGGCCTCCAGCATCTCCGATTGACCCTCCGGATAATTGGTGATGACTACCTTCAGCGGATCAAGCACAGCCATGGTGCGCGGAGCTTTCATTTTCAAATCCTCGCGGATAAAATGCTCCAGCATCGCCAGATCAACCGTACCTTGCGCTTTGGAAATCCCCGCTTCAAATACAAAGTTCTTGATCGCTTCCGGGGTATAACCTCTGCGGCGCAGACCCGAAATCGTCGGCATCCGCGGATCGTCCCAGCCGTCCACATATCCTTCGTCAACGAGCAGCTTCAGCTTCCGTTTGCTGGTGACCATCGTTTCGACGTTCAAACGGCCGAATTCATATTGATGCGGCTCTGCCGACATTTCGGTCTCGGCGATCACCCAGTCATAGAAGGGACGTTGATCTTCAAATTCGATCGTACAAAGCGAGTGCGTTACGCCTTCGATCGCATCCTCCAGCGGATGGGCAAATGCATACATCGGATAGATGCACCAGGCATCGCCCGTATTATGATGTTTAGCGTGGGAAATCCGGTAAATGACCGGGTCGCGCAGGTTAATATTCGGGGACGTCATGTCGATCTTGGCGCGCAGCACCTTTTCCCCATTCTTGAATTCACCTGCTCTCATGCGGGTAAACAGATCCAGGTTCTCCTCAACCGAACGCTCACGGAACGCGCTGTTGCTGCCCGGCTCAGTAAGCGTACCGCGGGTTTCGCGGATTTGCTCAGCGGTTTGATCATCCACATAGGCTTTGCCCTTCTTGATCAGCAGCACCGCCCGGTTGTACATCTCTTCAAAATAATCGGACGCAAAATGGAGTTCTTCCCATTCAAAGCCCAGCCATTTTACATCTTCCTTAATAGAATTGACATATTCCACGTCTTCCTTCAATGGGTTCGTATCATCAAAGCGAAGATTAGTCCGGCCGCCGAATTCGTCTGCAAGCGTAAAATTCACCCAAATGGCCTTGGCATGGCCGATATGCAAATAACCGTTCGGTTCAGGCGGGAAACGGGTAATGACCTTGTTTACTTTCCCGCTCTTCAGGTCCTCGGTAATAATGTTCTTAATAAAGTTTGGAGGCGTTGTGCCGTGTGTCACGCGAATCAACCTTTCTATCCGAATAGGATCCGTTTCGTTTATATAAATATACCGATATCCGGGCAAGAGTTCAATGCCCCGGGCCTTTGACAGCACCCGTCCGAATGCCTTAGCATGGCATTATTCTTTATATTGAACTGATTCCCATTTAAATGCAGCAAGAAAGGAGTTGTTCCCATTATGCCCACCAAACCGGTCAAACTGCCCAAAGAACAACGCGATCAGATGATTCGCCTCATTCAGCAGTTCTTTGAGGAGGAACGGGGCGAAACGCTGGGAGACCTGGCGGCGGACGGCGTGCTTGATTTCTTTATGACCCGCATCGGGCCGTATGTCTACAATCAGGCGCTGGCGGATTGCCGCACCCTGGTCGGCCAGCGGATGGTCTCTCTGGAGGAGGATATTTATGCGCTGGAGCAGAAAGTGAAGCTCTCCCGCTAGTCCGCTCCCGCTAGTCTGCTCCTGTGTCCGTTCCAGCTAGTCTACTTACGTTTGTCTAATCGGGTCTTCTTCCCCAACAACGACGGGCAGGACGGCTTCCTCCCTCCGAGGAGGGCTGCTGTCCTGCCCGTTTGTTTGATTACGTGCCCCTGCTTATCGTGATCTCCCATCGTTCAGGAAACCGGGCACCACATCAAAATATCATCCACGTAACGGCCATCCAGCCAGAACTCCTCCGGCAGCACACCCTGCACCCGGAAGCTGCAGCGTTCATAGAAAGCTTTGGCCGCCTGGTTCGTGCTCAACACGCGGAGCGAAAGCTTCCGTACGCCGTCTGCTTTGGCTTGTTCCTTCATCGCTTCCATCAGCTTCATGCCGATGCCCCGGTGCTGAAACTCCGGATGAATCGCAATATTGATCTCATAAACATGGCGGTTGCTGGCCAAACCCGTCGGGTTGTCAAAGCCGATATAACCGACCAGCCGACTGCCCAAACAAGCCACCAGCTGATTGCCCGGCGGACACTGCTGCAAATACTGCTCTTTCGTCTTCTTGACCATAGGACCCGGCGTAATAGCCGGCGTCCATACCAGATCATCGATTTCCATCAGAGCCCCGGCATCGCGAAGCTCGGACAACCTGATTTCTATCTCTTCTGACACGCTTTAATCGCCTCCGATATCATAGGCAGGGGATTCTATGCTAACCTTCCCTCCTCCGCCAGCATTTCATTGCTTTAATTTATCTCATATAACGCCTTCCGGTCCCGGTTTATGGCCGCATGAACCGCAAAGCCGGCTATCGTCAGCACCGCAATAACAACAGCAAGCCAGGCCACCGGTGTCAGGCCTCCCCAGTCATACAGGACCCCCATCGCATAAGGTCCGATCACCCGTCCGGCAAAGCCCATCCCGCCAACAAGCCCCAGGTAAAAAGGAGCCGTCTTCCCGGTATGCTCCGAGATAAACGCAGGAATCGCAGGCGAAATCAGCATTTCGCCAAGCGTAGCCAGCACCATGGCGAAGGCCATGGCCGAATAGCTGTGGAAGACCAGGATGCAAATATACGCAAGCAGGTAGAAGACCCCGCTCGCCAGCATCTGCAGCTGCGGCGTTCCGGCGCACAGACGGCGAATCCAGGACACAAGCGGCTGCGCTGCAAAGATCAGTATGCCATTTAAAGTCCACAAAATGCTGTATTTCCATTCAGGCATTCCCATAGTGATCGTATAGGGCGACACGCCATTGTTCCAGATGCTGTTGGCCAGCCAAAGGAACAGCGATCCGATCCCCATGAACAAATAAACCCGGAAATCGCCCAGCAGCGACAGCGGCCTGTGACCACTGGTCGATTTTCTGCGTTTTCCTACCTTCAGATCGCCCTGCTCCCGCTCCACCCTTGTTAAATAAGCAAGGAAGAATACAGCAAACACCAGCGAGGTGACTCCGTTAGCCATAAAGCTCAAATGATAAGAAATTCGGGCCAGCACGCCGCTTATAGCCGTACCCAGCGCCACGCCGATATTGTTCGCCACGTAGACCACGTTAAACAGCTCGGCCCTTCTCTCCGTAAATCTGAATCCGATAAAAGCCTGAATGGCAGGCATGGACATCGCATTGGTGAAACCGATGACCAGCATAAGCCCCATAAAGACATACCAGTTCGCTGCCCCATAGGGAAGCATAAGCAGACCCGCCGCATTAAAAACAAGCGAACCGACAATCAGGCGTTTCACGCCCACCCGGTGGTAAAGCGCTCCGCCGAGGATCTGCCCTGCAATTCCGCCGATATTCTGCACCAGGATCACCAGTCCGGCATCCGTCATGCTGCGGCCCAGTTCCTTGAATATAAACATCGTGATCAGCGGCCACATCAGCGAACCGCCGGCGGAATTGATCAAGCTTGCCACAAGAAAGACTTTGACTTCCCGCGGGTAATTCTGTAACCATCTCATCTCTATAAAACTCCTACATTCATGTTGTCATCGTCTTCTTGTCGTTCCAGATGCCACTGTCATCCAGCTTTCAGTATGGAGGAATTGGCCGGCAGCGGCAAGCAAATAATCTTCCTGCTTCCATGGCTATTCCTTCAACCGTTCAACCTCTACCACCGTGGAGAAAAATGTGGCTCCGCCTCCCATATCCGCCAGCCGCCCGGAGGTCAGGGCGTTGACGCGCGTCCGCTTGCCGTCTTTGCCCCACCACAGCCCCTGGCTGACGACAGTCCCCGGCAGCATCCGCTCCGTAACGGAGGCTGCCGCTTCAAACTGCCCGCGGTCGTTGCGGATCACTACCGGATCTCCATCACGAATAGACCTCGCTTCCGCATCCTCAGGATGAATCTGCAGGATCGGCGCCTTCTCCAGCTTGGCCAGCTTCTCCACGTTGGCAAAGGTGGAATTCAGGAAGCTGTGGTTCGGCGGGCTGATAAACATCAGCGGATAAGGATCACCGCCGTCTGGACGCGGACGCCGGCGTCCATCAAATCCTTCTGTCAGCGGAATATAGGTTGGCAGAGCCGGCAGGCCGGCTTCTTCCATTTGCCGCGAATACAGCTCTATTTTTCCGGAGGGGGTGGTCAGCTGATCCAAATAAGGGCGATGCTCCAGCGGCTCCATGTTCAGCTTGACGAAGCGCTGTTCCTTCAGCTTGTCCAGCGTCATGCCGCGCAAATAAGGATTGGCAGCGTAATCCAGCGCCTGCCGGATCAGGTCCTCTTCCGTTTCCCGGAAAGCCGGTTCATCAAAACCCATGGCCTCGGCCAGCAGCTTAAACAGCTCGAAGTTGCTTTTGCTCTCCCCTTCGGCCGGGATGACCGGCTCCTGCAGCTGCATGTACAGATGCCAATAAGAGCCGTATAAATCCGTATTCTCGAAAGTTGAAGTCGCCGGCAGCACGATGTCCGCATATTTGGCCGTATCGGTTATAAACAGGTCATGTACAACCGTAAACAAGTCCTCCCTCATCAATCCTGCCAGCACCCGCTCCGTGTCAGGCGCTACAACCGCAGGGTTGGCGCAGTAGACAAACAAGGAGCGGAGCTTAGGCTCCAGCTCATGCAGCGCTTCACCGATCCGGACCATATTAACGGTCCTTGCCTGCGGATTGGTTCTTAATCCGGACTGCTCCAGCGCTTCCCCATTGATCGCACCGTAGGCCATATTTGATTTAAAGGCTCCACCGCCTTCCATCTTCCAGGCCCCGGTCAAAGCGGGCAGGCAGGCGATTGTTCGGACGGCCATGCCGCCGTTGTCATGATGCTGCAGCCCATTCCCGATATGAATATAGGCCGGAGAGGCTTCGGCATACATCTGAGCCAGCCTGACAATGTCTTCAGCAGGCACCCCCGTGATTTCGGCAGCACGCTCCGGAGTATAGGCTTTCACATGCTCGCGCAGCTCTTCGTGTCCTACCGTATATGACGAGAGGAACGCCTCATCCGTCCAGCCGCGGTCAAACAGCACGTGCATCAGACCAAGCGCCAGCGCCGCGTCGGTGCCGGGATGAACCGGAATGAACCAGTCGGCCCGTTCGCCGGTTTTATTGCGGTGGACGTCGATTACGATCAGCTTGGCACCCTGCTTGCGGGCTTTCTCGATCAGCATAAACTTGTGCATCGAAGTGCTGACGATATTTCCGCCCCACACGATGAACAGTTTGGCCTTCGCCGCAGCCTCGGGCGGGACACCGCCGCCAAAGCCCATCGTATAATTCCAGCCGACCGTTCCGGCCGAATTGCAGATGCTTCGCTGGAGTCTGGAAGCCCCCAGCCGGTTAAAGAAGCGGCGGTCCATGCCCTGCACACTCAAATAGCCCATATTTCCATAGAAGTTATAGGGCAGAATAGATTCAGCCCCATAGTCCCGGATCAGCCGGTGATACCTCTGCGCGATCTCCTGGAGAGCCTCTTCCCACGTGATCCGCTCAAACCGGCCTTCCCCTTTCCTGCCAACCCGTTTAAGCGGATATAAGATTCGCTCTTTATGATAAATGCGCTCCGTCATATTCCGGACTTTATTGCAGATGGCTCCGGCCGTAACGGGATGCTCCGGATTGCCTTCGACTTTTACGATTTTGCCGGCCCGCTTGTGGACAAGCAAACCGCAGGTATCCGGACAATCCAGCGGACATACGGCGGGAAATAGGCCGTCTTGCTGCTCCGCCATGAATGTGGAAGAGCGGTTCATCTTCTTCCCTGTTTCTGCTTGCATGAGCCTCTCTCCTCCGATCTGTCTATAAATCTATTATTGCTTGATCCGATTCGTGTTTCAATCTTAAATCGGCGGGGTAATAACAAGCTGGATAGCAAACCCGTGAATTTGTGACTTCCCCTTAAGCGATATTCATGGAATCTTTGTGCACCCGGCACAAGCAGGGACGATGCTGCGTCAGCAGCGCTGTTCCTGCTCTTTTTTTTTGCGCAGAAAAAAAACAACAAGCCTTGGCGCCTTTCGTACGCCAAAGCTTGCTGCTGTAAGAAGCCGGATTCATTCATAACTCCAGCTAATGTTCTATTTGCGTGCGCCGCCTTTGGAAGCTGCCTGTTTGGCAATCGGTTTACCCGCTACAGGAGCCTGCTTGAGGTAAGCCAGGTAATAAATCATCGCCACGAACAGGGCACCGCCGACCAGGTTGCCGAGCCAGACGGGAACAAAATTCCCGAAATATTGGCCCCAGGTGTAGTGGCCTTCAAAGATAGCGGCCGGGATCAGGAACATGTTGGCCACAACGTGCTGGAAGCCGATAGCGACAAACGCCATAACCGGGAACCAGACGGCCAGAATCTTGCCGCTGATATTGTCAGCCCCGTAGGAAGCCCAAATCGCAAGTGCAACCAGCCAGTTACAGCCGATACCGGAGAAAAAGGCCTGAACAAAGCTGTCATCCAG
The DNA here is from genome assembly GCF_002240225.1 of Paenibacillus physcomitrellae. Taxonomy (NCBI): domain Bacteria; kingdom Bacillati; phylum Bacillota; class Bacilli; order Caryophanales; family Paenibacillaceae; genus Paenibacillus; species Paenibacillus physcomitrellae. Next base: position 2,779,453 of record NZ_CP022584.1, read on the forward strand.
CTTATGACCTGCCATATCGACCAGTTTGTCCAAATAAACGCCGCTGTGCGTCAAACCCACTACATGGCCAAAAAAGTAGGCAATAAAAAGGGCACCTACAAAGTTGGAGAGCGTAATAAGAACCAAGTTGCCAATCAGTTCACTTGTACTGATCTTGCCGGCAAAGCGGGAAATCGGCACGGCCATCATATTGCCCGTGAGCAGCTCGGCACCCGCTACAACGACCAGAATCAGCCCTACCGGGAAAACCGCTGCTCCAATAAAGCTGGAAAGTCCGCCCCACTGCGCGGGCATTCCGGCAGTAACCCGGATATCAAGCAGAAAACCGAGCGAAATAAAAGCGCCACCGAGGAATCCCAATACCAGCATAGTCAGAAGGCTGAGACGAGCTTTCTTGATCCCGACATCTACAACAAGGTCGGCAATTTCATTTGGTTTGTAATAAGCCATAGCAAAATCTCCTTTTGTTTCCATCCTGGAAAATTTGATCTTATTGTACCTTTGACCGAACACCCACAAAATAATATTAATCACGGCACCGCTTACACGAAGCACAAAGCTCTTCATTCTTCCTGCAGCGGCGGGGAGCAGAGCTCTGAGGCTGCTTTATTGGCGGGATGAGATGTCTTGAGAACTTGTTCTGCCGCCCTTGATCCATCTGCCTCCAAGCCAGATCGCGAGCGTAAGCCAGCAGCCGCTGGCTATGTAACCGCCAAGGACGTCGCTTGGATAGTGTACACCTAGATAAATCCGGCTTAAACCGATTCCCGCGATTATCAGACCGTTGATGACCAGAAGTACAGATCGTCCGCCTTTAGAAGAAACATGCCTCCAGAGCAGATAAGCCAGTGAACCGTATAAAGCGAATGAAACCATAGAATGGCCGCTCGGGAAGCTGTAGCCTACTTCCTCGACAATACGATGCAAATCCGGGCGTTCTCGCTTGAACAGGGACTTGATCAATACGTTAAGAAGATAAGCGCCCAAACATACCCATACAAAGAAGATCAGTTCTCTGCGGTGTCCAAGCACAAAGTATAGGAATAGCATAATGACGACAATAAGGGTGATAACTACTTTCGTGGTTCCAATCCAGCTGAGCGCTTCCATGAAGCGGGTTAGGCCGGCAGTTTCCCAGCCCTGAACCTCCCCGATGATCGTCCGGTCAAAAGATACAATCCAGTCGCGCCGAATAGACAGCGCTAACACAACGAAGAGAATAGCACACAGAAGACTGATAAGGAATGCCAAAGATAAACCTTTTTTCAAATTCTCGTCCTTCATTTTCCTTAAACCTTTCTATCCCATGTAAACATACATTGTCCACTTTAACGCCATTTTAAAGCTGTGGCAACGAAAAAAATAAAAAGCAGTGCCGGCAAGGATCTTCTCCTGCCGAACACTGCCTGTAATTTATTGTGAGATTTAACGGGTAAGCTCCAGCGATGGAACCTCTGGCAGAGCCGCTAACCCCGCTGTATTAAGGAAGTTCCATGGTTTGTTGTAATGCGGCTGGAAGAAGAAATCGACAAACGCCAGCTCTTCCATGGTCATTTGATTCTGAATGCACACCGAAAGCGTATTGATCGACTGGGTCAGGTTCGCTTTCGACATGAGCTGGGCCCCGACAATTCGGCGGGAGGTTTTCTCGAAGACAACCTTCAGCATCACTTCCTCATGGGTCGGCATAAATTCTGGACGGTAATGCTCATGAATCAGTACGCTGTCAATATCCAGGCCTGCTTCCTGGGCCGCCAGCTCTGTAAGTCCTGTAGCTGCGATGTTATCTTCATAGATCTTGATGCCCGAGGTTCCTTGCGTACCCATGTAGGATACCGTAGGTTTGATCAGGTTCCGGGCAATCAGGGTTCCCATGCGGACAGCGTTGGTGGCCAGTGGAATGTAAGCATGTTGACGGGTCGGGTTGTAATAAACCGCGCAGCTGTCGCCGGCCGCATAAACATCCGGACAGCTGGTCTGCATGTAATTGTCCACGATGATGGCCCCGTTCTTCAGCATATCAACCTGGCCTTTGAGCAGTTCCGTGTTCGGACGGAAGCCGATGCACAAAATAACCAGGTCCGCCTCGTATTCGCCTTTGTCCGTAATGACCTTGCTTACTTTACCAGTGGCACCCTCAAAGCGCGTTACCTTCTCGCCGAGCGCCAGTTTGATGCCATGATGCTGCAGGGAAGCTTCAATTTTATCCGTGTAATCGGCGTCGAGGTATTTGCTCAAGATTCGTTCCTCGGCATCAATCAGCGTCACCTGCTTGCCGTTAAGCTGGAAGGCTTCCACAAGTTCAACCCCGATATAACCGGCCCCAACGACAACAATGCTGGAGGCCTGCTTCGATTTCTCGATGATCGTATTAGAGTGATTGAAGTTCTTGGAGAGCAAAATGTTGTCCAGATCGCCGCCTTCAAACTTCGGAACAATTGGCCAGGAACCAGTGGTCACAATCAGCTTGTCATAACTGTCCTGCAGCATTTCCCCTGTCTTCAAGTTGCGGGCGGTCAACGTTTTCCCCAACGTATCGATCTCCGTCACTTCATGCAGCATCCGGGTCTCCACCCCCAGCTCTTTGAGCTGTTCAGGCGAGGAATAAAATAATCCGGCCGGGTCCTTTACCATTCCGCCTACATAAAGCGCAATACCGCAGGATAGGAATGAAATATTGTCATTACGCTCATAAACGGTAATCTGAGCTTCCGGATACAATTTTGCCGCATTTACAATAGCCGCCGTGCCTGCATGAGTACATCCAATCACTGCAATTTTCATTGTTAACTTCCTCCTCAAATGTTGAAAATCTATAAGAAAGCGGGACATCCTGGATGATCCTGAATGATGGGAAATGAGCTCCACACCACTTGCAATTGACTTGTGAAAATGTTCACTTTGTTTATGAGTTTATTATAGTGTGACTTTTTTCACATATCAAGTGATTTTTTTCACTTTCATGTTTTGTTCACATTTGCACGACTCAAGTTTCAAGCACCGACTGGCTTTGATCCTGATTCCTGAATGTTAGATTTCCCTGTATCGGCGGCCTTCAATTCATGTAAAATTAGGTTATAAAAAGGAACGACTTCAAAGGAGGATTTCGCCTATGTCTGACTTGATTCGCTGGCTGTCTTACTTGGGTTATGCCCTGCTGGCCAGCGCCATTCTATTAAGTGGTTCGGCCGTCGGCGGCGATCGGATGCGTGCCAATCAGGCTTATGAAAGCATGAATGATCAGGCTGGAAAGGAACGAAGAAGCCGGCTGAAATGGTCGGGCTGGTTGTTCCTGGCCGGTGTGCTTGCGTTGGCTGCTGCCTTTATTTTGCATAGGGTCGTGGAATAAAAAAAGACCCTCACTGTAATAAACAGTTCGGGTCCTGCCTTTAATTCAAAATGACGTTTTGTTTAAGAGCATTCACAATCTCGTCGCTGACCAAAGTCAATCTCCAAATCGCAATTCCCTTGAGGTCATAGCGCTTGGCTAAACCAACCGGTCCTCTTAAGGACTGGGCATTTTCGCTGCCGAGAGAAATACCCAGCACCAGCTTGCTCTTGTCGACCTGCTGCAGCGCCAGCTTAATCGCGGTATCAATACTGCCCAGCGGTTCAGGTCCGGGCTCCTGTTTGAAATCGTAAGCCATAATGATCAATTCATCCGCATAAGAACCCAGCGTTTTATAATCATAACCTTTATAAGAGCCGTTTAACGGATGCAGGGCCAGAGACAGCCTCAGACCGGCCTGCCGGGCCGCTGCCGATGCATCCTTCACGAAGGTGTTTAAGGATTGTTGTACTGCCTGTGCGTCGCCTGTAAGGCCCAGTCCTTCAAAGTCCAAAGTAATACCGGTAAAATGTTTGCCGGATGCCAGGCTCACTATATCCGATATTGCCGCTGCACGCAGCGTTGGATCGCCAAGCAGCCGGGTCAATTCTCCTGCACCATCCGTACCGACCACCAGAAGCTGGGCATCCTGTCCAGCTGCCTCTGCTCCCTCAACCAGCGATTCCGGCGTAATGTCACCGGCGGCCTCAGGCCAGTAATAATCTTTCCCCTCTAGGGTCAATCTGCCATCTTCGCCGATCCGGGCCCAGCCGAAGGAAACGCCGTCGAACAGCGGCATATAGCTGCGTTTGGCGAATGAATTCAGAGCGTAAAAGACCGAGGTATCCATATCCTCCGCAGGAGACTGGATCGACACCGTCTTCGTAGCGCCGTTCCAGCTTACTGCTGCTCCGAATTGGCTGCTGAAGAAGCTAAGCGGGACAAGCACGCTGCCGTTCTGGGCATAAGGCGCAACGGCCAGCGTTACCGCTTTGCCATCCACCGTGGCCTGTTTGCTTCCCTGTTTGAGAACCACTTTGCGGGTGCCTCCGCCGCTCATGGCTTTAGTGGCCGTAACCGTCCGCGCTTTGGCGTCCCATTGGACCGTTATATGCAAAGCTTCTGCAACGGCTCGGAACGGAACCATGGTCGTTCCCGACTTGACCGCAGGCGGAGCGGGAAAAGGCAGACTGTACCCATCCAGCAAAATAGCAGGCACAGCGGCCGTCTGGGCCGCCGCGGCAGCGGCTGACGGGGCGTTTCCATAAGGCAAAGCGATGCCGGCGACAAGAAGCGCGGCAGCTACAGACGATATGAAATATGGCTTGATTTGGCGAGACTTCAACGTAAAGAACACTCCCCTTTTCTCCAAAGTCTATCAAACTATAAACCTATCATGACTAGTAAACGATTAATAGATTAGCTCCCCCTAGTATACTTAATTCAGGATCGAATTCCAAATTAAGTATCTTTACTGCAAAACAAAAAACGCAGTCTCTCACAAGGAGAAACTGCGTTAAACTGCTCGATTGTTAAAGTTTAGCGGAATGCCGCTGTCAATTGGGCCGCCGGGACAATGTCCTTCTCGGCTGCTTTCACACGGGCCGAAGGTTTACGGCCGCATAAGCCATAAGGCAGGCAAAGAGGAACGCCGGTCCGCGGATCCAGAATGATATCCGCCTCGATTCCAAATACCTCCTGCAGCACTTCAGACGTCATAACTTCAGTAGGCGCACCTTCTGCTACCGCTTTGCCGGATTTAATGGCAATCATGTGCTGGGCATAACGGGAAGCGTGATTCAGATCATGCACAACCATAACGATCGTCCGGTTCTGCTCCGCATTCAGCTCTTCGAGCAATTCCAGCACTTCGAGCTGGTGCGCCATATCCAGGAAAGTCGTTGGCTCGTCAAGGAACAGGATTCCTGTCTCCTGGGCAAGAGCCATGGCGATCCAGGCACGCTGGCGCTGACCGCCGGAAAGCTGCTCGATCGGACGCTCCGCAAAATCGGACATGGCCGTAACTTCAATGGCCCACTCAATCACGCGGCGGTCCTCAGCGCTCATGCTGCCGAAGCCTTTCTGGTAAGGGAAGCGGCCGTAGGATACCAGTTCATAAACGGTCAAGCCGTCCGGAGCGGTCGGGTTCTGCGGCAGAATAGCCAGCTGCTTCGCTACCTCGCGTGTGGACTGCTTATGTATCGATTTGCCGTTGAGCAGTACACTTCCGTTCTTAGGTCCGTGAATCCGGGCCATGGTCTTCAAGATCGTAGACTTGCCGGAACCGTTGGCTCCTACAAGTGCTGTGATTTTACCGTCAGGAATCTTGATATTCAAATCCTCAACGATCAACCGCTCCTCATAAGCGATATCCAAACGAGCCGTTTGCAAAGATACCATGGCCATAACTTCCTTTCCCCTGATAAATAATATATGAACATCCGATTAAGTCCGTTGATAATGATTATCATTTTATATGTATAACCATACTGATAATCATTATCAGTGTCAATACATTTTTGCGATTTGATGATGATTTTATGAAGATTTGATGATTTCCCGCTCAACGGAGAGTCTTCAAACGACCCAGGTTCAGTCAAATAAAAAAACCTCCGGATCAGGAAAAAGCTTTCCTGTCATCCGAAGGTTGTCCCTGCGAAGGCTGTTCTGTAAGCTATTCGAATTTGCTTAAGATTTAGCCATGCCTACCAGCATATGTGCCAGAGCATGCTGCTGCTCCTTGTTGCCTGCATTCCAAAGCTCGCGCAGCAGCTTCTCTTCGGCGTTGCGGGGCTCCTCCTGCTTCGCCAGATAACCGGCCACTTTCTCGGCAGCCACGGCAATGGCTTCCTCGTTTAAGCCGATGTTCTGCGCGAGCTCTATTCTTTTTCGCAAATAGGATTTAAATTCGTTAAAGCTGTTCAGGATTTCATCCTTACGCTCTTCATCGATCCGGTTCAGCGCATCGTCCACCTTGTTCAGCGCCAATTCGCCTTCCTTATTCACTACATGATTATGTTCAGACACGGCTATCCCTCCTTGAGTATGAAACATCAGGGAGCCAGGCACCCTGAAGCCGGGTGCGGCTCCATATGTTCCTTACCCTGCATCGAGGCCGCGTAAACTGAAGAACGTTCAAGAGCGAAGGTCCGGTGAATGTTTGAGCGGTTAACGTTTGAGCGGTAACGTTGAGCCGTAACGTTTCCGGACCAGAAAATCAGATCAAACCAGATCGAATCAGGTCATACCAAGCCAGGTCAGATTAAATCTTTGACGTCAGTTCCCAAATGGCCGGGCCGGAGACGCTCTCAACCACATGGCTGCCGTCAAAACATTCAATGGTCGCCATCCCGGTGAACCGGATGTACACCCCATCCAAACGGATCACTTTCGCGAGCAGCTGCAGCGGTTTGGATAAGGATGCCGAAGCCTGATGAAATTCAATGTCCCTCTCCCGCTGGTAAGTGACCCGGTAATGCTGCCGACCATCGTTGTAATCATAAAGGAGGCGATTATAGAAGGTCTGCCCTGTTTGGGAATCGGTATAGGGATCCTCCTCCCAAAAATGCAGGAAGCTCACCGCATCGTCGGCAATGATCTCCCCGTCTTTGGCGAGCATAAAGATCGGGAACTTGTTGTCACCGAACTTCTTCTCTCCGCTGATATAGGAAGAGATGGTTTGATATCTGCCTATCTTGGCTCTGCCCCAATACCAGTGCCGGATGATGCTCATCATGGAAATGTTGCCCCAGTTGTGATCATGATAGCCTGTGCCGGTATAGGTCAAAGTTTTGCCTTCTACCTTCACCTCCGCTTCGACGCGTCCTTCCGGAACGGAAGGCAGCCAGGCGAAATAATGCTGCTCCTGATCGCCGAAGTAGAAGTATCCGGTTTCCGGACGCCAGGACGGAACGTTGCCGGCCAGCCGGACATTGGCTTCAATCTTTCCATTGTTGAACCGGATATGGTATTCATGCAAATCCCCTTCGAAAAGGCAGTCCTCGATCTTCACACGGCAGTGATCCACAGCGGCTTCAAAGCTTGAGAAAGGCATCTCCATCGTTTCGGAGAATTCCTGTCCGTCAGCCGTATGCAGCGCAAACGTAACCTGCGGCGTCGGTCCCTTCTTGGGCGCCAGCGTCCATTTGTTCGAATAGAACACAATGACCAGCGTTGAGCCGTCATCCATCTGCGAATCGAAATACCACCATTCGTAGGTTCCTTTGACGTCCTTAGTCCGGTAACCATCTTCCCAAGGTTTGATGTCATTCTTCCGAATCCCTAAACGTTTATAATGCTCGGGGGTAGACCCCATTGTGGAATGTCCTTTGGTTGTCATGACAGCGCCGGCCCCTTTCGTTTGCTTCACTATCCCCTTAATATGCGCCTCTTTCACAGTTGCATTCTATCAATTCCGGATTTATATTAGTTGTAATATTCTCATAATATTTGTAATTATCTCAAAGAATAATTTATATACTCTAAGGCCAATCCAATCGGAGGAAACCAAATGGCAGCCAAAACCGCAGACTGGGAAATCAAAAAAATGAAAATGTCCGGTTATCATCATCTTTCCCGTGAATTTGAATTATATTGCGTCGATCTCGTCCTTAAAGGTGATCTGGATTTCCTTGACTATTTGACGCCGGACACGATCAACACTTACCCGCTGGCCGAGGATTCCTTTCGTTCCCTCAAGAACAACGTCATCTGTGTCGTTACAGTAGTCTGCCGGGCTGTAGCCGATGTAGGCGTTGAACCTGAAAAATGTTTTGCGCTGAGCGATTACTATATCAATAAGCTGGAGAAACAGACCACGCCGCTGGCCGTCTGCCGCCTGACGGTCGATTTGATCCGCCATTACTCTCAGCTGGTGAAGGAGGAGCGGCTGAAATCCTACTCCCTGCCGATCGTCCGGGCGATCCAGTACATCCACAGCCACCTGTTTGAGCCCTGCCGGGTCAAAGACATTGCGCTTGCGCTGAATCTTCATCCCAATTACCTGTCTACCCTGTTCAAAACGGAAGTCGGCCTCCCGCTCACCCAATACGTGAAAAGCATCAAGCTCGAAGAAGCGCGCAAGCTGCTGCTGAACAGCGAATATTCCATCACGGAAATTTCGGAAATGCTCGGCTACAGCAGTTTGTCTTATTTCTCGAAAGATTTTCAGAAGGCTTATGCGTGCAGTCCGCGAAAATATGTGGCCTCCACCATCTGGAATCTGAAGGAGCCTGACAGCAACAATCTCGTTGCCAGCCGGTACGGCCAGCTTTCGGCGGAGAAGATCCGCAATATTTTGAAGGAAGAAACGTTAAAGTCTAAACGCTGAAGGACAATCAATCCTGAAACTCTCAAGCGATAGTTGAAACAATGAACCGGGCGGTTTATGACGGCTGACCAAGCCGGGAGCGGGACCACCCGGTCTTTTTTTTGCGTGCAGCAACAAAATCAATGCAGCAAATTTAATATTTTCTCGACAGCATCGTCTCCGCCGCCTCTCGGCTGAGCAGCTTCTGGTTCACCTTGGACATGATCTGTACATCGCGGTCACGCAGCTTGTAGCCGAACAAGAGGATAAAGAACGAGACAATCAGCCCCGCAGCCGGAAGAATCGATACGAGAATCCACAGCGTATCCAGCACGGCCGGTGGCTGAACCGCGTCCGCCCCGTCGACAAAACCGCTTAATCCCAAAATGAACATGCCCAAGGCCGCCGAGAGAGCGCCCAGCGCTTTGGCCGTAAACGTTTGCAAAGATACTGTGACTGCCGTGCTGTCTTCCCCTGTTTTGTACCGGCCGTATTCCGCACAATCGACCACAAACAGGATCATAAACGAGCTGGTATACGTGACCGCCACAATGCGGATCGTAGACAACACCATATACAAAGTGAAATTGGAATAACCCGCCAAATACATCACGATGCTCGACACTACGCCGACTGCCGTGGCGACCATATATAAATCGAATTTATCCACCTTTTTGATGATGGCCGGTACCAGCGCGCAGAATACGGCGGCAAACAGCATGGGAACCGTCATCGTGATCGAAATCATCTCCGGCCCGCCCAGACAATAAATCGCAAAATAACCGTTCACCGTCAGAATCGTGTTGGTGATATTGGCGACCATAAATGCCAGGCAGAACACCAGCAAATATTTGTTCCTGCCCACTGCCTTTAACAGGGCTAACAAGGAAGGCGCCTCTTCCGTGACCGGATGGCGTTCCTTGGCCACCCGTCCTAGCGGCGTCATGACCGCAAAGGACAGCACGGTAAAGATGAAGACGCCCCAGAACCAGCCTGTCTTCGGATAAGCCAGGGGAAACAGGGAAGCGATGATCGCGGTGCCGATCAAGGAGAACAGCCTGCCGCGCGACAGAATCGTGTTGCGTTCCGTCACGCTGCCGGTCATCACCGTGACCAGAGAGAAATAGGGAACATCACACAAGGTGTAGCACATGCCCCAGATAATATAAAGTCCGGCGGCCAGCAGGATCTTGACCCATAGATCCAGTGATGCTGGCACGGCAAACAGCAGGATCGTAAGCCCCGCGATCAGAAACGTGGATATCCGCAGCCAAGGGGTATATTTGCCTGTCTTCCACTTGCTTTTGTTCACGATAATCCCGAAGAAGGGATCATAAACGGCATCCAGCACCCGGGCGATCAGCAGGATCGTCCCTACGGTAGCTGCCGGAATAGCGATGTCAGTCATATAGATCTGCAGAAAGCTGGTAAGTATCATGTAGATCATAATTTGTCCGAACGAATAACCGTAATAAGAAAAACGCTCCCGCTGTGTAGTCTCCATATGGAACCCCCTATTATACGAACTTATAAATCATCCAAGTGAAGAAGTTGATCGGCTTCAGGCGGAACGCCATCCGGCGAAACGCATCGCTAAACGCATTCCCTTTGCTGGTCACATTAGCCAGCGTCTTGATGCTGATCTGCCGCTTCAGCTGCTCAGCCTTCGTACCCGGCTTAACAGGGAACGTTAGCGTAATGCTTCTGCCAGTCTCCAGATCAAAGAAATTGTCCGACAGCGGAGCGTCCTGGCCTTCAATTTCAACCCGTACGCTGCGGGCAAACGTATCCGTCTGCAAAGTCAGCTCGGCTGTCTCACCCTTAACGGTAAGCGTCTGGCGGATCTGCGGCTTCTGCAGCCGGGCTTTCTTATCCGGCACCAGCAGCCGGATCTGCTCAAACCGCGTCTGGCCTTCCTGGTCCGTCAGCGTCAAGGACAGCAGCAGATCGCTACGGCTGCGCGGGCCGACAATCTCGGCAAAATCCAGGTCAAGCAGCTTGACCGCTGCGGCTGGTCCAGCCTGGGCAGTAGCTGTAGAGGAGGCGATCACCTGGCCGCTGAAATCAGCGATTTTCCATTGAAGCGTTCCAGTAAAGCTCTCCGCATAGTCGTTGATGACATAAATCTCCGCTTTGTCCTTCCGCATATGGGCGGATACGCAAAGCATGGCGTTGAAATGTCTGGCCTTATACTGCAGCGCCTTATACTGCTTCTCATAATCAATGCCAGACCAGGATGCGGTCGGCCAGCAGTCGTTATACTGCCAATACAGCGCACCGTTGCAGCGGCCTGTGCTGCGCCGCCAGCCTTCGGTCGCCATCTGCACGGCCTCTGCCTGAATCAGCTGCGAAAGATAAGTAAAGTCCTCGAAATTCGCCGGGTTCCGGTACTTGGAAAGGATATAGAACAGCATCTTCTCATTCCCTGCCTGGGACTTCTGATGCGCTTTCATAACCGGGTCCGAAATGGACGGTTCCTTCGCATCCGTAAAGCTGCGGATCGTCCGCATGCTAGGCATGGACTCCAGTCCGAACTCGGAACAGAAGCGGGCAGGCAGCTCGCCCAAATATTCGATCGGCTTCATGCCGTGCCACACCTGCCATAGGTGGCTGTCGCCTTTATTCAGCAGTCCGGCTTTATCTTTCGGGCCTCCGGAGCTTGGGGAACCCGGCCAATATGGCGTAACGGGATCAAGCTGCTTCATCCAGGCCGGCAGCTGCTCGAAGAAGAAACGTTTGTGCACGGCTACGGATTTCTTTTTCATCAGCAGATAGAAAGGCTCCACCTCGTTATTGCCGCACCACAAGGCCAAACTGGCATGGTCGCGCAGCCGCCGTACCTGATCTTCGACCTCGGCCTTCACGCTGTCCATAAATTCCGGATCGGACATCGGATACTCGTTGCAGGCAAATCCAAAATCCTGCCAGACCAGAATGCCGTACCGGTCACAAAGGTCATAAAACAAATCAGACTCGTAATAGCCGCCGCCCCATACACGCAGCATGTTCATGTTGGCCGTCCTGGCGCTTTGAATGTAGAACTCCAAATCCTCCGGCGACGTACGAGTCACAAAGCTGTCGGAAGGAATCCAGTCCGCCCCTTTGGCGAAGATCGGCACACCATTGACGACAAACCGGAAGTTATTCCCGTAAGCATCCGCTGATGTGTCCAGCCGAATCGTCCGCAGGCCGATCGTCCGCTTCCAGCTGCTTACCTTCTCGTTCACATGCCCCTCCGCTGTGCTAATACGTACCTCCAGCTCATACAAAGGCTGCTCGCCCAGTCCGTTGCTCCACCACAGCTGCGGGTCTTCCACGGTCAATACAGCGTCAATCCGATTCTCGGTCGTAGTGCCTCCGATCTGCCGGGTCGAACCGTCCGGTGAGGTCAGCTCGATTTCATACACGAGCGGCTGCCTCCGGCTCACCTCCGAAAGCCGCTCCAGACCGGCGTAGATTTGCAAATCGACTTTGCCGTTATGATGAAGCTGATTTACCCGAACCTCCTCCAGACGAGCGGCCGTTTCGCCGCTAATGCCAATTTTCCCGCTCACGCCTACAGGCGGCAGATTGGGACCCCAATCCCATCCGAAATGATATTGCGGTTTGCGGACATAGGAAGCGATTTCACCAAAGGACATATGAAATAGAGGCATTTCCTTCTTCATTCTCCGGATATAAGGAAGCGGGCTTGTGAACTCGATTTCGATGATGTTATCACCCTCGGTCAAATAAGGTTTGACATCAAAACGATAGTCCCGATGTGCATTGCTGCAATTGCCGATCTGCCGGTCATTCAGGGTAATCACCCCAAATGTATCGATGCCCGAGATCTCCAAAGTCACCTTGTCGCAGGCCAGCAGCCCGCTGTACACGTTAAAATGACGGGCATACACATAATCCTCTTCGGCAATTTGGGTCGCCTGTTTCTCATTCATCCCCCAGAAGGGATCTTGAATGGCGCCGCACGCCAGTAAATCGAGATAATTGCTGCCTGGAAGCTGGCCCGGATACTGCCTTTGCGTGCTTCGTCCGGTCAAGGTCCAACTGCCCCCAAGGTCCAAGTAACTGATCATAACGTTTCTCTCCTCTGCCTGGTTTTGCACTGATTAATTAGCTGCATTGTAACAATGAAAAATGCAGAGGATTTGTAATTTTCTCAGAAATTTTGTATTTACATCATGAGGAATAAACGGAGGCCATAAAAATAGCCGCACATCCGGGGCTGATGCCCGAATGTACGGCTAATGCGGTGGCTTAATGACTTCAATACGGAAGCCCTTCTAGCCAGCGCAGCTTATGGCGGAAGCCGGTTTATTTGCTGACCGGAATCGCATTGTAATATTCCTCAAGGGTGATGCCGCGCTCGGTCACTTCCTGAGCGATGTCCTTGCCGACATAACGAATATGCCATGGCTCATATTTGTAGCCGGTAATGTCTTCCTTGCCTTCCGGGTAGCGGAGAATAAATCCGTATTCAGCCGCATGTTTGGCAATCCATTCTGCCTCCGGCGTTCCACCAAAGCAGTCTTCGGCCGCACATTTACCGTCGCTGCCTGAAACGTCGATGGCAAGTCCCGTTTCATGCTCGCTGTAGCCCGGATAAGCACTATACGTTCTGGCTTTCTCTTCGCCGTCTCTCTTCACATAATTCTCAAAAACGACCTTTTGCCGTTCATAAGAACGGTAAGCCGAAACGCCGGCCAGATAAATGCCGTCCTTTTTGGCCCCGGCAAACATTTCCTCAAGCGCATCTGCAGCTACCTTGCGCATTTTACGTTTCTCGATTTTCTCTTTGAACGTAAAAGGCACATCCGGATAAACAAGATCCTTAGGTTCAAAATTGTCAGGAAGGCCAAACTGTTTATTGACCAATACAGCGATGCTGTCCGGATTGGCAACCACGGATTGATCGGCACCCTGACCGGAGTCTACAACCGGTTGATGAGGCTGGCCGGAACCGGTCACCTCGGAAGCGTCCGGACTGGCCACACCCGAATCCACCGTACCGGAATTTCCAGCACCCGAATTTCCAGTGCCAGAATTTTCAGTACCGTCACCGCTGTTACTACCTGCGGAAGAGTCGGATTCCGGCGCGCCTGCATTCGAATCGCTTTGAGCCGCAGCCCCTTCCGTATCGGTACCCGCATCATTGCCAGAAGCCGTCGCAGGCTCCAAAATTCCTGTCCCATTGGTTGACGTATCCCCGCCTGCAGCGTCGTTGTTCCCGCCGCCGCATGCAGTTAACAAAACAGCTCCCAGCAGCAGCACCGCCGCAGCGGCTGTCCCCTTTTTGAATCCCGTTGATTTCATCGTTGTGTTCCTCCTCCAAGCGTAAACGGTTGATCTTATATCTATCTGCAGCTGACTCTCCCGATGCTGAGCCTGTAGAGTTACAGAGCTCGGCATGTCCGTTAAACCTTACAGATGATCCTTTAAACCAAACGCAGCAGCTTAGCAAAAAGTTTCGGTGAGCCAAGCAACGGAGTACCTCTCCGCACAAATTTGTGCCAGAGTCGGTGTTCCGTACTGGCCACGGCGCTTTGGGCTAGCGCGGCTATTGGCCTGCCGCTAGCCGCTTAGCGCTGGCGGCCACCTCCGCGGCCGCCAGAAGACGGCCCGCGGCCTCCCTTGGAGCCGCCGCGGGAATCCTGCCGTCCGCCGCGCCCGCCGGCGGACGGTCTGCCCTCGCCGCCGCGCTTGCCGCCGCTGCGGCTGCCGTTTGCGCCGGCACCGCTGCCACGGCCGGCGCCTGCACCCTGGCGGCCCGCCCCGCGGCGGCCGCCCGGCTTCGCGGAGCGACCTCCAGAGCCGCCTTTGCCCTGGCGGCTCTCGGCGCGTGCTCCGCGCCCGGTTTCACCGGCTTGGCCCGCCTGGCTGGCCGTGCCGGCTTTCTCCACGAGGCCGGATGAGGCCTCGTAGCGCTGGCGCGGAATGCGCAGGCCGAGGAAGCGCTCAATATCGCGCAGCTCCGGCAGATCCTTCGGCGCCACAAAAGTAACCGCCAAGCCTTTGCCTCCGGCACGGCCTGTCCGGCCGATCCGGTGCACATAATATTCCACTTCCTGCGGAATATCGTAGTTGTAGACATGAGTTACACCTTCAACATCAATCCCGCGGGCGGCCACATCGGTCGCCACCAAAAGCTGCAGCTTCGCGCTGCGGAAAGCGCGCATAACCTGTTCGCGTTTGGCCTGGGACAAATCACCGTGCAGCTCGTCCGAGGCGTAGCCTTTCTCCTGCAGCGCTTCGTTCAGCGTCTTCGCCCGGCGTTTCGTCCGGCAGAAGATCACCGCCAGATAAGGGCGGTCCCGTTCAATCATCGACACCAGCGCATCCTGCTTCGAGCGGTCTGTACACTCGACCGCCAGCTGCCGGATGTTGTCCAGCGGAATGTCCGAATCCGAAGAGATCCGGATGTCGCGCGGACTGTTCATCATATTTTTGGCCAATCGCCGTACGCCGTCCGGCATCGTTGCCGAGAACAGCATGCTTTGCCGTCTGCGCGGAATAGAGCGGATGATCGCTTCCACTTCCTGCAGGAATCCCATATGCAGCATCTGGTCGGCTTCGTCCAGCACCAGCATGTTCACACCGCCCAGGGACAAGGACTCCCGGCGCATATGATCCAGCAGCCGGCCCGGCGTGCCGATGACCAGATGGCTGCCGCCCTCCAGCTTGCGGAGCTGGCGCTCTACATCCTGTCCGCCGTACGCGGCCAGCATCTGCAGCCCCGGCTTAGCCGCGGCGAGCTTGCGCGCTTCGGCCGTAACCTGGATTGCCAGCTCGCGGGTTGGCAGAATGACAAGCGCTTGCGGATGATTTTTACGCAGATCGATTTTCTCTATGATCGGAAGCAGAAAAGCGAGCGTCTTGCCCGTACCTGTCTGCGCCTGGGCAATCACGTCCTCCCCGGCAAGCAGCACAGGCAGCGCCTGTTCCTGAACCGGAGTCGGAACCACGATTCCCTGCTTCTTCAATATTTCATTCATTTCGGGCGAAAGCCCAAATTGCTCAAATGTCGCCAATACGTTCACCTCATTGTGGACTGGACCTTCAGGCCCGTACGGACATTGTAACAAGGAATGACTTAAATCTAAAGCTAAGAAGCCTGATGTTCAAGAATCCTGGTACACGATGTGTAGAGGAATGCATTAAAATCGTAACCCCGGCCGTCCCATCCTACTTTAACCGGTTCATGTTTCTATTTGTGGTCAGACTTGTATCCAGCTTGTAAACTTTTTTCGGAATGCCGGTTCCGTGCAGCAAAAAAAGCCCGTCCGGATTCTGCTCCGAACAGGCCATCTAAGGGCGATACGTAACGATCGCCGTACTTGAAAACCTAAACCTTCTTAAATTTAATCTTCAATAATAGCGACAGGACGAGCCCAGCCTCCGCTGGCCTTCTCCACCTTCACCGGGAAGCAGCTGACCTTGAAGCCAAACGGTTTAGGAATCTGCTCCAGATTAGCCAGCTTCTCGATCTGGCAATATTCCTTCTCTCTGCCCAGATAGTGAGCCGCCCAAAGCACGCCCTCCCTTGGATTCTTCTTGTAATCCTCAGCCTGGAGGTTCAGCGGAATATCCCAGCCCCAGCCGTCGGTGCCAACCACTTTGATGCCTTGATCCAGCAGCCATTCCGTAGCTTCGGCCGAAACGCCCGCATGCAGGAAAGCATAATGTTCCTGGTATAACCGTTTATCGGCATCACTGCGAATGAGCACGATGTCCAGAGGTTTCAGCGTATATCCGATCCGGTTCAATTCTGCCTCGAGATCGGCTTGGGTGATTTCATATCCCGGCGGCTTGGCGCTGAAATCGAGCAGCACGCCATCCGAGAAAAACCATTCCAGCGGAAGCTCGTCAATCGTCCGTGCCGGTTTGCCTTCCGACGTCGGCCAATAATGGTAAGGAGCATCCACATGTGTTCCTGCATGCGTATTAAGCGTAACAGTTTCGGTTGCCCAAGCTTTGCTGTCCGGGAAAAATTCCGTCTGTAATCCCAGAATAGCGGCTCCCTGGCGGGCACCGTCCTCGTGGGAGTGATAGTCAATCTTCGCCGGCAGGGGTTCTTTGATCCTTGGACTAAGCGGGACACTCAAATCAATCAATTTCATGAGAGGGAAACTCCTTTTCACAAATAATTAACTTTAATAGAAAATTAGTTCTATCTAGAATATTAATTCTAATAGAAAAACGCTCAAATCTCCCTAAAGGTTCCGAACCCGCATAAAAAGTTCAGCTCTTCGTATTCCCATTCCCGCTCGCATAAAATTTCGCCAGCTCGACCATCATGCTGCCCATGCGTTCCTCCTGCGGAGCGATCACCCTGCTAAGGCCCGCTTCCTTGAGGCCCTGCGCCGTGATTCTGCCAACCGACACCGCTACAACCGGGCCTTCAAACGCGGCCAGCAGCGCCTCAGAGCGGCCTGAACGGGCCGCGTATTCCAGCAAAAAGCGCACCTGAGGCGCACTGGTGAAGGTAACGGCATCCACTTCCCCGTTTAGCACATCGCTTAACAGCTGTTCTAGCTGTTCTTCCGGAGGGGCAATATGACGGTAGGGCAGCAGCTGGATCACTTCGGCGCCTTCCCGCTCCAGCCAGTCCACCAGAAGCGGCGCGGAATCGCCGTGCAGCTGGATCATGACCTTTTGCCCTGCCAAAGGCTGGCCTAATGCCGACCAGGCGCGCACCAGCCCTTCCGTGCTTCCATCATCGTCGCGAACGACGGGCGCCAGGTTTCTCCGTTTAAGCGTATTAACCGTCTTGTAGCCGCGGGCCGCGATTCGGGTGTTCTCCAGCAGCTGCTGCAGCTCCCCGTCCTTCCCGATCTCCTCCGCCGCCGTAAACAAGGCTTCAAGCCCCATTCCTGTCGTAAACACCGCCCACTCGGAACGTTTGGACAACCACTCCCGAATTCCGGCCTTCAGGGATTCATCATCGAGAAAAACCGTTCCCTGAGCAGGACGCAGCAGCGCTTGCCCACCCATGTTCTCCACCAGCCTGGCTTGCTCCTCTGAGCGCCTCGGGCCGGTCAGCGCCACCCTTTTACCTGCCAGCCTGCCTGGTCTTCCTGTTTTGTCCGCTCCGCCTTCCATACCCTTCCTCCTCCATCCAGCACCTAACGCCTGCTTATTGACCTGCCGCCGTTTCCGCTCCCTGTGAACCCTGATGATCAAACCGGACCCGCGCTTGCGGCTGCCAGGCTTCCTTCACGCTTAATCCGCCAGCCGGTAGCCTACACCGCGAACCGTTGCAATATAATCAGGAGAAGCTGCGCGGTCTCCAAGCTTCTTGCGCAAGCTCTTGATATGCACATCTACAACATTGCTGCCGCCCAGGAACGTAGTTCCCCACACGGAAGCAAGCAGATCTTCACGCGTCATAACGCTGCCTTCGCTCTCCAGCAGCTGGATGAACAGATCATATTCCGTTTTGGTCAAGTCGATCTGCTCGCCTTTGCGGTAAACCGCCATCTTCTTGCGGTCGACCCAAAGGTCTTTGAAGATAGCCGGAGAAGTGCCGGCCAGCAGCCGCGAAGCAACGGGACGTTTGCCCTCCGAGCTGCGGATAATCCGCTGGGTGTGATAAACGAGCTCCTGCGGACGGCAAGGCCATACCAGCAGCTCCTTGCGTTTGTAATCCTCGTCCATACCGCCCAGCATATCTTCACGGATTAAATACAAGATCGGCACGCCGCCTGTATCCACTGAACCTAACGAGCGTACAATCGCCGCATCCTGTTCCCGGTACCGGGTCAGGTCAAAGATAAGCAAATCGGCTGAAAGGGCATTGCGAATGCCTTCTTCACGGTGATGGAACACCATCACATCAAAGCAGCCTTCCGACAGGTCGCGGACCAATTCGTAGATGCCGCCTGGAACAGGGCTGATCACAATAACCCGCTGAGTCACCGGGCAAGCCTCTACGAAAGGCATAGCTTCATTCTCCATATAAACTGTACTCATCCGTTGTTTCTCTTCTTCAAACACTGCGGACACATCCCTCCGAAGACTACATGTGCATGATGCACGTCGTAACCCGTTTCAATAGCCACTGCTTTCTTCCAATCTTCCGGAACCGACGACATGACCTCATCTACACGGCCGCAGGACTCGCAGATGATGTGCTGGTGCTCATCCATCTTGGCATCGTAGCGGCTGGCCGCTTCACCGAGCTTAAGCTCGCGTATTAATTCTTTATCGGTCAAGTAACGTAAAGAGTTATATACCGTACCGTAGGCAAAATTAAAGCCCTGCTCAACAAGCCGGTTCATCACCTCGGCTGCGGTAGGATGGTCTTCCGAATTTCTTACAATATCATATACGGCTTTCCGTTGAGTTGTTAGGTTCAGGGATTTCATAGCTGTTCATCCTTCAATTTGATTTTAGAATAAGTATAAATCCTATTTTAGAAATCGTCAATTTCCCATTCATGGAATCGGATAAATGTAATCGAGCGGGGACTCGTTTCTTTTCCGAACCGGGTGGTAATAATTGAAGTGATGCAAGTCTTTGCCATTCAGGAAACAGGATACATGATTTAGGGTTTAGGATTCCGTCCGTCAAGGACTCTACAGCAATAGCTGCTGATATCATTCCAATTCGAGGAGGAAGATGCACATGGCAAGCAGTGAAATTCCACGCACCAGCGAGCTGCCCCAATTTCCTGAATCCCTGTGGGAGCGTACCACTGAATTCCCCCGGTTCCCGCGGCTCCAAGGCGAAGCCAATGCGGATGTTGTCGTGGTCGGCGGCGGCATCACCGGGCTTACGACAGCCTATTTGCTGATGAAGGAAGGGCTGCAGGTTGCACTTGTTGAAATGGGCAGCCTGCTCCACGGCACAACCGGCCATACGACGGCCAAAATTACGGCCCAGCACGGGCTGATCTATGATCAGCTGATCGATCATTTCGGTGAAGAGAAAGCCAGATTATATTATGAAGCCAATGAGGAAGCTGTCCATTTCATGCAGAGCTTTGCCAAAGAACATGGAATTGACTGCGGCATGGTCGAAGAAGATGCCTATTTATTCGCCGAGTCGGACGATGAGCTGAAGGATCTGAAGAAAGAATGGGCCGCCTATCAGAAGCTCGGCATTCCCGGCGAATGGCAGGAATCTCTTCCGCTGCCGCTGCTGGTTAAAGGGGCCATCAAGCTGTCCGGGCAGGCCCGCTTCCACCCGCTGCAGTATCTCCACTTCATGGTGCAGCTGCTGCAGGAGGGCGGCGCTGCCATTTACGAGCACACGACCATTGCTGAGAAAGTGGATAAGGTGAGCGGCCGGCTGAAGCTGCATACGGAAGACAGCGCCTCCTCCATCACCTGCAATTATGCCGTTTCTGCCTCCCATTTCCCCTTCTATGACGGAGGCGCGATGTATTTCTCCCGGCTGCATGCCGAACGTTCCTATATCGTAGCCATCGAACCTGAGACCTCATTTCCCGGCGGCATGTATATCAACTGCAGCAATCCGAAGCGTTCGCTCAGAGCGGCGGAGTGGAACGGCAAAACGCTGGTGCTGGTCGGCGGAGAGGGCCACAAAACAGGGAAAGCGCTCTGTACGATCCGGAATTATGAGGCGTTAGAGCTTTACGGAGCTTCGCTGTTTGGAGCGAAAAACATCCCGTTCCGCTGGTCCGCCCAAGACTTGATCACGCTGGATCAGGTCCCTTATATCGGGCAGGCCACAAACGATGACCCGCATATTCTCGTTGCAACGGGATTCGCCAAGTGGGGCATGTCCACCGGAACTCTGGCAGCTCTTATGTTCAGAGACCGGATTATGAAGCGGGACAACCGGTATGAGGATGTGTTTAGTCCGCAGCGATTCAAAGCCGATCCGGGCATCAAAAATTTCATCGTGCAGAATGCGGAAGTCGCCAAAGATCTCGTAGCAGGAAAAGTCGGGCTCGTCCACCGGAAAGCCGACGAACTGCAAAACGACGAAGGCGCTATCGTCAAGCATCTCGGCAAACGGGCCGGCGCCTACAAAGATCGGGAGGGCCAGCTGTACCTGGTGGATACGACCTGCACCCATATGGGCTGCGAAGTCGACTGGAACGAAGGGGAACGCTCCTGGGACTGCCCGTGCCACGGTTCACGGTTCAATTACAAAGGCGAGGTTATCGAAGGTCCGGCGACCCAGCCGCTTACGCCGCTGACCCAGCATCAGCATGAAGGCTGATTGGGATCGCTGCCCAATAAAAAGAGGAACACCCCGGCTCACCTGAATCAACCAGGCCGGGGTGTTTGGCTTGCAAGCAAGAGAATCCAGCCGAAGAAAACCAAAGGCCCACAGCGGTCCATCCGGCTTAAAGCTGGTGTTGCCCTCCTTCTGCAGCCCGATTTCGGCTGTAAAAAGTTGTGTTATCTTTGAAAGAAAGAAAAGTCTGTTTCTGCGAATACATGGATTGAACGCATGGGTTGAATGCATGGGATCGAATTCTTGGATCGAACCCGCAGGCAGACCTAACGGCAGAAATTCCCTCCCCGCGTCCTCAAACCTATGCTGTAATGGGATGGACTGTTCTGCCGGGAAAGGCAGCGTGAACCCTTAACATGAATAAATCGAGAAACTGGCCGGTTGCCGTCGTCGTGCTTCTGGCCATCGGGCTGGCCGGCATGGCTTATCAGCATTTCAAATTCGGCGAAGAGCGGAAGGATTTCGAGCGGCGCTGGAATCTAACTGCCGCGCAGCTGCAAAGCTTGTCGATTGTGAGCGACGATCCCTCCGACATTCATTTCATTCCCGCTAAGGAAGGCAGCGGCTACGTCCAGCTGAGCGGCAAGCTCAAGCCTGAAATCGCCCGCAGGCTCAGCCAGACTGAACCCGCCCCGGACGGGCTTCAGCTCGACTTGAGTTCTGATTCCTTCTCTATCTTCTCCTTCAGCTTCAGGTCAACCAAATCCCAAATCACGGTTGCTCTTCCGGAAGGCTCGGAGCTCGGCCGGTTCCAGCTCGATCTCAAATCCGGCGGCGGCAGCATCCATGGTGTGAGAGCCGGACGGGCCGATTTGAAGACTTCCTCCGGCCGCCTGGTCGTCTCGGACGTCAAAGCAGCTCAGATCAACCTTCACTCCTCCTCCGGCAAAATAACGGCCGAACAACTGGAAGGCACTATAACTGCAGCAACAAGCTCAGGCGGCATGTCTTTAACCAGGATTTCCGGAGACGGCACTTATACCTTAAGCTCTGGCAATTTGGACGGAACCGGAATGACCGGTCAGGTCGCCATTCAGACCTCATCAGGGAACGTTGCGCTGAGTCAATTCAGCGGCAGCGGGCAGATCGCTTCCAGATCAGGCAACATTACGCTCAGCGGCCAGCGCTCCGACTCGCTGAATATTACGGCTCGTTCAGGGAACGTTAAGCTGTCCAAAGACGATGCTTTCCGGGGCATATACGATCTCCGGGCAAGCTCGGGCAGCATTCATGCGCCCGAATCACCCGGGCAAACCCATGATGTGATCGAGATCCGGACCCGGTCGGGGAATATTACCATCCGATAAGCTTTACCAGCAGCAAAGCCCGCCGGGAATTCCCAGCGGGCTTTGCTGTGCGGCCTGGCGCGTATTCGCGTACGCGCCGCAGGCGGTATTCTTCTCTTGCATACAAACCTCAACTATCTATCCTGACGTAACGCCGCTTCCAGCTTCTATGCCTGAATGTCCTTAGGCGATTCCTTCTGCCACCGCTTCCCGGTAGGCTTTAAGGGAGAAATAAATCATCGTGTCCAGGAGGCCTGAATCCACATCGGTCAGAAGGCCGCGGGCGAAATCCCAGGCATTCTCTTCGATCCTCAAGGCCAGCCGGTTTCGTTCCAGCTCCGACTGACATTCATCAAGCTGCTCCGAAAGCATTGGTAGCTCCGCATCCTCGGCGTGCCCCAGCTCATGAGCCGCGACGATCTTAAGCACATCCTCGGCATATTCATCCGTGCCAAAGATTAGTCTGGCCTGTATGCCGATTTCCCCTAAATATAAAGTAACGGAATGATCCTTCATTGTATATTTACCGCCCACATTGCGGCCGCCGGGAAAACGCGATTTCAGATTAAGCGAAACCCTGCTGCCCGAGCGCTCCAATAAAGGCTCAACTACAAGTTTAGCTGCTGTCTTGTTCAAAATGTAATCCCCTGATTTCTGTTAAGAGTCTAAATCCCATTATAACCGATCGTTTCTGGCATTTAAACCCAAACATGTTTATTACCCGCAGAAAATCCACTTCAAACAGCATCTGTCCACAAAAAAATTCAAGAGGCTTGCCGGCTGCCAGCAGCGGGTTTACCTGCCTCTTGGAAAAAACTTAGAGCGTCTCGGGCTTGCCAATGATTGCCTGATTTCGTAAAATGAAAGCATCTTATGCAAAGGAGGTGAAGGTAGGTTATGGACCGCAAATTGGCGTGGAGTCGGATTAATCAGCTTCCTATGATTTTGTCCGGCATTTTTTACAGAGGTTCGTTGAACGGGATCCGTCTGCCCTTTTTCAACAATCTCATGTACCGCTAAAATTGCGAAATGCCGCTCCTACCTTGACCTCACGGACATTGTTTGGGATCACGATTGGTTGATCCTGTCACGATTCGTGGTTCAGAGGCCGCAGGATTTCCTGCAGCCTCTTTTTGTTCTCTGCAGGAGATCTGCCAGGGTTCGGGAGACGGCATGGGAACGAGGAGAACTTAATCATGATTCTGCAAGGACAACATATTCAAAAATATTACGGCGCCGAGCTGGTGCTCAGTGATGTATCGCTCGAAATCAGCGCCGGAGAGAAAGTCGGTCTGATTGGCCGCAACGGAGCAGGCAAAACGACGCTGCTGCGCGTCCTATCCGGACTGGAGAAGCCGGACGGCGGACAGCTTGCTGTTCAGAAAGGCACACAGATCGGCGTGCTGGCGCAAATTCCGCAGGGCCTTGAAGGACAAACCGTGTACGGCAAGCTGCAGGAGGCTTTTAAAGAGCTGCTGGACTGTCAGGCCGAAATGGAGCGGCTGGCTTTAGAGCTTGGCAGCAGCGAAGGCACCGGCGCCGGGCACGAAACCGTGAAGTACGAAGCCGCATTGGCCAAATACGGTCAGCTGCTGGAGAAGTTTGAGACCGGCGGAGGTTATGAAATGGATGCCCGCATCGAGCGCGTTACCCAAGGCCTGGGCATTCCCGAAGAGCAGCTTGAACAGCCTTTCGCCTCGCTGTCGGGCGGGGAGAAGACGAAGATCGGGCTGGCCGTTATTTTACTGCAGGAGCCTGACCTGCTCATCCTTGATGAGCCGACCAATCACCTCGACCTGGAGGCCGTGCGATGGCTGGAGGAATATCTGCGTGCGCTGAAGGCCGCTGTCGTCGTTATTTCTCATGACCGCTACTTTCTGGATGCCGTTACGGCCAAAACGATCGAAATTGAAGACGGAGAAGCCTTCACTTATCATGGGAACTACAGCTTCTACAAACAGGAGAAAGAAGTGCTGCTGCTGCGGCAGTTCGCCGATTACCAGGAGCAGCAGAAGAAGATCAGGAAGATGCAGGAGACGATCAAGCAGCTCATTGAATGGGGCAACCGCTCCAACCCGCCGAATGCCGGCTTCCACCGCCGGGCGGCCTCGATGCAGAAGGCGCTGGACCGCATGGTCAAGCTGAAGCGGCCGGTACTCGAGCGCAAGGCGATCGACCTGCAGCTGACGCAGCAGGACCGCTCCGGCAAACGGGCGCTGGTCTTCGAGCAGGCCGGAAAAAGCTTCGGCTGGCGCCGGCTGTTCGCGGGTCTGAACGCGACCCTCATGTACGGCGACTGCGCCGTCCTGATCGGCGGCAACGGGACCGGCAAGAGCACCCTGCTCAAGTGTGCGATCGGCCAGGAGACGCTGGACGAAGGCGAAGCCCGCCTCGGTTCCCGGGCGGAGCTTGGGTATCTCGCCCAGGAAAGCGTGCCGTCCGCGGGCAAAGACACGGTGCTCGACTATTACCGGCGCGAAGCCGGAATGGAGACCGGAGAAGCGCGCGGTCAGCTGGCGCGCTTCTTGTTCTACGGCGCTGACGTATTCAAACGTGTCAGCGACCTGTCAGGCGGCGAGTGGACGCGGCTGCGGCTCGCCATCCTGATGCGGCAGCAGCCGAACCTGCTGCTGCTCGACGAACCGACGAACCACCTCGATATCGACTCCCGCGAAGCGCTGGAGGAGGCGCTGGAGGAGTTCGCCGGCTCGGTGCTGGCAGTCTCACATGACCGCTACTTCATCAACCGGATCGCGAGCCGGATCTGGAGCCTGGAAGCGGGTCAGCTGTATGATTACGCCGGGAATTACGACGATTATCTGGAGCAGCGGGCCAAAAGGCGGGGCTTCTCCGGGGATGCCCTTTCCGCGGATCATCCCGCTAAACTGGTCACCCCGGCTCATCCGTCTCCTGCTTCTGAGTTGGAACCATCGGCCGGACAGGCTGCAAGCCAACAGGCAAATCAAGCAGCTTCCCCTGCTTCTAAACGTCACCCTCGCAAAGCAGCGGCGGCAAATCCGGCCACGATTGCCTGTCTGGAACGGGACATTGCGGAAGCAGAATCCGCCCTTGCCCGTTTGGATGCGGAGATGCTGGAGCCGGATACCGCCTGCGATGCTGAGAAGCTGCAGCGGCTGCAGGCGGAGCGTGAACCGCTGCAGAGCAGCCTGGATGCCCTGTACGAACAATATCTGGCGAACGATATTTGACGAATATTATCTTGACGGACACTATTTGAACAACCACTGTTCGACCAGCTTTGAGGAATAACCGGAAAGACAACATCTAATAGAGGAGGCTGAATCCCATCGAAACTGGACAGCAGGTGATCCTCCACCTGGAGGATCCGCGGATTAAGGAGCTTTGCAGCTCCGATCCCAGGCTTGGCGCCTTGATCGCCCGGCTTGGAGCCCTTACGATTTCCCTGGAGCGGGACCCGTTCGAATCGCTGGTCCGCTCCATCATCAGCCAGCAGATTTCTGTTAAAGCTGCGGCCACGATCCGCGAGCGGGTAAGACGGCTTGCCGGAGTCTTCACGCCTCAAGCGCTGCATGCGCTTGAGGACGAGACTTTGCGGGGCGCCGGCTTGTCGGCCTCCAAAACCGCTTATCTCCGCGACTTGAGCAGCAAGTTATTGTCGGGGGAGCTGGATTTTACAGCGTTCCCGGAAATGGACAACGAGGCAGTAATCGCCGCGTTGACCTCGGTGAAGGGCATCGGGCGGTGGACCGCCGAGATGTTCCTGATGTTCGTACTCGGCCGCGAGAACGTCATTTCCTTTGGCGACGCCGGATTGCAGCGGGCTGCGCTTTGGCTGTATGATCTGGAAACAAGAAAAGATAAAAAATATCTGCAGCAGATCGCCCACTACTGGCCTTCCTACGGTTCTTACGTCTGTCTGTATCTGTGGGAAGCTATCAATCAGGAACTGGTGGATTCGGGCAAAAGCTTTGGCGAGTTAATTCTTGAAGTTCATCCGGATCGTGATAATGAAATACGTGAAGCTTCTGACGAATAATGCTGGCAATAATCAATCTGTACTAGATGATCTCTGTACCAAATGATCCCCCCGGCGAATTGCCGAGCGAGCGCGGGATTTACCCCTGCGAATTTTTTCAAAAGCCAGATTTCAAAAAAAAGATGCCCTTTGCAAACCGCAAAGGGCATCTTTATCGGTAAAGGTAAGTAACGTTGTACCTCACCGGGCCTTTTTCGTATAAAAATAATTTCCTATCCTGCGCTTGGCTCAGCGTCGTCGCTGAACTGGCTGTTGTACAGGTCGGCATAGAAGCCGTTCTGGGCCATCAGCTCATCGTGTGTGCCCTGCTCGATCACCGTACCTTGATTCATAACCAGAATCAGATCGGCTCCCTTGATGGTCGACAAGCGATGGGCAATAACGAAGCTGGTCCGGCCCTTCATCAGCTCATTCATGGCATTCTGGATGTAGACCTCGGTCCGTGTATCGACGCTGCTCGTTGCTTCGTCCAGAATCAGGATCGCCGGATCGGCCAGAATGGCGCGGGCAATCGTCAGCAGCTGCTTCTGTCCCTGCGAGATGTTGGACGCTTCTTCATTCAGCACCGTGTCATAGCCCTGCGGCAATGTGCGGATAAAATGATCGGCATGCGCCATTTTCGCTGCGCGGACCACATCGGCCTCCGAGGCGCCTTCACGGCCGTAAGCAATGTTGTCCCGGATCGTGCCGTTAAACAGCCACGTATCCTGAAGCACCATGCCGAACAGCTTGTGCAGATCGCCGCGTTTCATGTCCTTGATGTCCATACCGTCAATCGTAATCCGGCCGCCCCGCAGCTCGTAGAAGCGCATCAGCAGGTTGATCAGCGTTGTTTTACCGGCACCTGTCGGCCCGACAATCGCAATCGTTTGTCCCTGCTTCGCTTCAATGCTCATATCCTCAATCAGCGTAGGTTTGCCGTCATACCCGAACTGGACATGCTCGAAGGCCACGTCGCCTTGAGGTAATGCCAATTTCCTCGGCGTAGACACCTCTGGAACCTCTTCTTCTTCATCCAGCACTTCAAAGACACGTTCCGCCGACGCTACGGTCGACTGAATGATGTTGGCAATGTTGGCGGTTTGCGTAATCGGCTGGGTGAACTGGCGCATGTACTGGATAAAGGCCTGGACGTCACCGATCGTGATCATATTTTTGATTACGAACAAGCCGCCCACTACGGAAATCAGCACATAACCGATGTTGCCAATAAAGTTCATGATCGGCATGATGATGCCGGACAGGAACTGCGCTTTGCGTCCGGCCTGGAACAGCCGGTCGTTGACTTCATCGAATTTATTCAGCGATTCCTGTTCACGGCCGAAGACTTTAACGATTTTGTGGCCGGTGTACATTTCCTCCACATGCCCGTTCAGCATTCCAAGTTCCTTCTGCTGCTCGGCGAACTGCTTCTGCGACCGTTTGGCGACCTGGGTAATGGCCAGCACGCTGACCGGCAGCGTAACCAAAGCAATCAAGGTCATCCACGGGCTGATCGTCAGCATCATGATCAATACGCCAATGATCGTTACAACCGATGTAATCAGCTGCGTCAAGCTTTGCTGCAGCGTCGTACTGATATTGTCCACATCGTTGGTGACGCGGCTGAGAATTTCCCCGTTGGTGCGGGAATCAAAATATTTCAGCGGAAGCTTGTTCAGCTTCTCGTTCACATCCCGGCGCAGCTGGAATACCGTACGCTGGGCAACGCCCGCCATCAGATACTGCTGGATGTAACTAAAGACGGCGCTTAACAGATACAAACCTACCAGCTCCAGAACAATACGCCAAATGCCTTCAAAATCAATATGGCCGCCCTGCGACTTGCCCAACAGACCTTCAAGGAGTTTGGTCGTCGCTTGGCCGAGCACTTTCGGACCATAAATGCTGAAGACGGTACTCAAGATAGCCGTAATAAAAACAATCGATAATTTGAAGCGGAAAGGCTTCAAATATTTCATCAGCCGCAGGAGCGTGCCTTTGAAGTCCTTCGCTTTCTGGACAGGCATGCCCATTCCCCGGCCGCCTCCGCCAGGACCCATCGGTCCCCCGCCTCCGCGCGGCATTCCAGCCGGTTTTCCGTTTCCGTTAGCCTGACTCATGCGATCTCCTCCTCTGACAGCTGGGAGCTGACAATTTCACGGTATACGTCGCAGGTCTCCATCAGCTCGCGGTGAGTGCCGATTCCCGCTACTTCACTTTCGTTCAGCACGATAATCCGGTCGGCATCCATTACTGTGCTGACCCGCTGGGCGACGATCAGCATGGTAGAGTCGGCTGCTTCCTGCTTCAGCGCAGCGCGGAGCTTGGCATCCGTCTTGAAGTCAAGCGCGGAGAAGCTGTCGTCGAAGATCAGCAGCTCAGCTCGGCGCACCAGCGCGCGGGCAATGGACAAACGCTGCTTCTGACCGCCGGAGACGTTGGAGCCGCCCTGCGAAATCGGAGCGTTGTAGCCCTCTTCCATCTTGGAAATAAATTCGTCCGCCTGGGCGATCTTCGCCGCATGACGCACTTCTTCATCCGTCGCATCTTCTTTGCCGTAACGGATATTGTCCGTCACCGTACCTGTGAAGAGAACGGCCTTCTGAGGCACAAAGCCGATTTTGCCGCGCAGCTTGGCTTGGGTCATTCTTCGAATATCGACGCCATCGATCAAAATTTCCCCGCTGTCCACATCATAGAAACGCGGAATCAGGCTGACCAAAGTCGATTTACCCGCGCCTGTGCCGCCGATAATCGCCGTGATTTCACCCGGCTTCGCAGCAAAAGAAACATGCTGAATCGCCGGCTGTTCGGCGCCCGGATAGCTGAAAGTGACGTCCCGGAACTCCAGATAACCCCGCAACGGCTGCGCCTCATC
This sequence comes from Paenibacillus physcomitrellae, assembly GCF_002240225.1. NCBI lineage: Bacteria > Bacillati > Bacillota > Bacilli > Caryophanales > Paenibacillaceae > Paenibacillus > Paenibacillus physcomitrellae. The sequence continues at coordinate 2,808,460 of NZ_CP022584.1, forward strand.
AGGAGCAGCCGCTTGGCCGGCCACTCCCGGCTCCCCTCCAGTGTCTGACTGCCCGAAGGCTGATTGAGCCTGTGCAGCTGCTTCATGTACTGCTTTCTGAGCGTCCCGTTCATCCTGCTCTGTCCAATCTTTAATGACAGGATCGACATTCAGCACCTCGTTAATGCGCTCTGCCGAAGCGGAAGCCCGCGGAATCATTACAAAGATCATCGTCACCATCAAGATGGAGAACATGATTTGCATCGCATATTGGATAAAAGCCATCAGATCGCCGACCTGCATTTCGCCGGTATCGATCCTGTGTCCGCCGAACCAGACGATCGCGATTTGTGTAAAGTTCATAATAATCATCATTGCCGGCATCATAACCGCAAAAATTTTGTTGACCTTGATCGAGGTTTCCGTCAGGTCGCGGTTGGCCGCGTCAAACTTTTGCTTCTCGTAATCAATCCGGTTGAAGGAGCGGATAACCCGAATGCCCGTCAGGGCTTCGCGAAGCACCAGGTTCAGTTTGTCGATCTTCTTCTGAATCGCCTTGAACAACGGCAGGCCTTTACCGGCAATCGCCGCGATCAGCAGCCCCATCACCGGAATGACGACTACAAAGATCAGCGTCAGCTCCCGGTCCTTGGACAACGCCATGATCAGGCCACCGATCGCCATCATCGGAGCCATAACCATGATGCGGAGCATCATCACCAGCACCTGCTGAATCTGGTTAATGTCATTGGTTGTCCGCGTAATGAGCGAAGCCGTGCCAATCTTGTCAAATTCCTCAAGCGAAAAGTTCGTTACATGTTTGAATACCCGTCCACGCAGCAGCTTGCCGAAGCCGGTAGCCGACATGGAAGAAAAATAACTGGCCACAATGGAACAAATCATACTGCCCATAGCAACCAGCAGCATATAGAATCCAAAACGCCAAATGTACGCCGTATTCCCCTTGACGACCCCCTCGTCCACGATATCTGACATCAGGGTAGGAAGATATAATTCCGCCAGTGACTGGATAAATACCAATATCAAGGTAATGATCACGGGAATCCGGTACGGCTTCAAGAGCCTGAACAACTTAAACATCGCTCGATCATCTCCACTTGTTAATAAAATGCTTCTACCAGAGACCCTTTTTCTAGAGACCCTTTTCTTCGAGGTTTATTCTCCCGATTCCTGTTAACGAGGCCATCAGGTTTAAAAATAAAATAATAACCGCGAATCTCTATTCGGTCTTCTGTCCGTCCCGGTGATTCAAATAATCCACTACTTCTTCCAGCAGGCCCGCGAGCTGTTCCGTTTTCTCTTGGCCCAAATGCTCGCTGATCCGCTTCATACGGTCCAAGCTCATTTCCATCGCCCGCTTGCGCAGCGCCTGCCCCTCTTCAGTCAGCAGCACGCGCACCACTCTCCGGTCCTCCTGATCATTGACCCGCAGAATAAGACCTTCCGCTTCAAGGCTTTTGATCAGCGGCGTAACCGTAGGAGGCGTTACCTCCATCCGGCTGCTGATCTCGGAGACGGTCATCCCTTCCGGATGCTGACCACAGCCTCTTCCTAACAGGAACAAAACCCGGAGCATGCTGGCGTTATAGCCTTCAAAAGAAATCTTGTTCAACTGAGTTCTGCGCAGCTGCCGCATAACCTCCATCAGTCTGCCAACAGCTGACTGATCCTGGATGTCCAACAGAACTCCCCCTTTCGCAATATTACGCATTACTAATTTTTAAATCATTTAATAATTAGTATATACAAAGTATTTATAAAAGTTATTATAGACAGCAGAATTACCCCTGTCAAGCGGACCCCAGCTGCTGCTTCAGCGGCAGCCGAACGGTAAATTTGGTGCCTTCGCCAACCCGGCTTTGAACCGATACTTCTCCTTTGTGAAGCTCTACGATTTTTTGCAGAATCGACAGCCCCAGACCGTTGCCGCCTTCCGTGCGGGTTCGCGACCGGTCCACTTTATAGAAGCGTTCAAAGATATGCACCAGCTCCTCCTCGGCAATACCGATTCCGGTATCCTTAACGGAAACCAGCGCATGATTGTCTTCGACCGCAAGCGAAACCGTGATCGTCCCGCCTTCCGGCGTAAATTTAATGGCATTATGCAGCAGATTCACCCATACCTGGCTCAGCAGGATTTGATCCGCTTCGATCTCTGCCGGCACAAGGTCGGCGTCCATCTCCAGCTTCTTCTCCAGCCATTGCGGTTCGCATGAGAGCAGATGCTGCTGAAGCTGCTTATCGAGCCGGAACCTCTCCGTCTGCAGCGTAATGTGTTTGGAATCCAGCGAGGCCAGCCGGAGCATATTGTCGCTCAGCTTGGACAGCCGGACGCTTTCCCGCTCAATAATATCCAGATAGTGAAGGCTCTGCTCCCGGTTCAGCTCTTCCTGCTTCAATACCCGGGCAAAACCGGCGATGGAGGTCAGCGGCGACTGAATTTCATGGGATACGTTGGAAATGAACTCCTGGCGCATCTCTTCGGTATTCTTCAGATTGGCGGCCATTTCATTGACGATATCGGCAAGCACATTAAACGGGTGGTTGCGGAATCCAAGTCCCAAATTCCTTAAGTCAACCTGGAAATCCCCGCGCGAAATCTGGCGTAATGCTGCAATCGTCTGCTGAAAGTAATCATTCTGCTTCTTTCTGGGGATCCTCGATATGACCGAAATCACCATTCCCCATAAAACCATCCCGAGCCCCGAAGTGATTAATTGCCCGGCTAATGGATGAGGATGCCAGCCGATCCAATCATAGCCGTGCCGGGACACGTAAAAAGCGCCGACCCAGCACAAGCTGAGCAGCGAAGTGATCCCGATAAACGCCAGCAGCCGCTCCATAAATTCGTGGAAGGTTCCCTCCCTCCGCTCTTTGCCGCGCTGCTTGGCCTGCCGCTGTTCGATCTGCCGTTGTTTCCGGTCCATGCGCATCTCCAGCTGCTCCTGCTTCCGCTCCACCCGGCGCTGTGCATGCTCCAAATGTCGCTCAGCATGCTCCAAATGCCGCCGCACATGTTCCTGCCCGCGTTCCGCTTGACGTTTTCTCTGCTCCAGGTGCCGCTCCAAATGTTCCTTCTGGCGGTTGATCCGGCGTTCGATATCAGCCGTGGACGGCCCCATACCCCGGACGCCTCCCCTGTCTCCTCTGCGGTCCGGCTTGTCTCCGTTTGATTCCGTGCGTTTATCCGTCATCCCGTCACCTCGAACCGGTAGCCAAGGCCGCGGACGGTCGCAATCCGAAACGAATGGTGATCCTCAGGAAACCGCTCCCGCAGTCGCTTGATGTGGACATCCACGGTCCGCTCGTCGCCTTCATAATCGTAGCCCCAGATCTGCTCCACAATCTGGTCGCGCAGCAGGGTTCGTCCCGGATAGCTGGCCAGCATAAAGAGCAGCTCAAACTCCTTAAGCGGCAGAGGAACGGCTTCTCCCCCGACCCGGCACTCATAAGTCTTCCGGTCAAGCAGCAGATCGCCCTGCTGAACTTGCTGGGAAGCCGCAATACGGTAGCGTTTCAGCAGCGCTTTTACCCGGGCAATCAGCTCTGGCGCCTCAAACGGTTTAACCATATAATCATCTGTTCCGAGCTCAAAGCCTCTAACCTTCTGCGAGGTATCGCCTTTAGCGGTCAGCATCAGGAGCGGCATATCATAATGAGCTTCAAGCTCCCGGCACAGCTCCCAGCCGTCCATTTCCGGCATCATCACGTCCAGGATAACCAGATCGGCTTTCACCTCCTGCAGCAGATTCAGCGCTTCCAGACCGTTGCCGGCTGCCGAAATCTCAAAACCTTCCTTGATTAGCACATGGCCGATCAGCTCTTGAATATAGGGATCGTCATCGACGACAAGAATTCGGGTCATTACCTCTCACCTCTCCAAACTTCTTCGTTTCCTCATCATTACCCTTATTGTAAAACAGCCAGATGAACCGAATATGAACAAACCGGTTCCCGAACAGGTAAACTCGGTCAGGAGCCGCCTCCTTTTCCCGCCGGGGCACATATAATATCCCGTACGCATAAGCGGAGAAGATTTTTTCTAATTTTAGGTGGTGAGAAGAGTGAGGCAGAGAACATCCAAAACCAAATTAAAATGCCTCCGGCCATCATCCCGGTGCCGTTCAAACCGGAAGCGCGATAGATCTCATTTGGAACGCCGAAGCTCACCCCGTATCGGGGCATCCCTAATTTATTATCTTGCTTACTCCGACGACAGAAAATGTATGTATAAAGATCAAGATGCCGCTGCCCTTTGGCCGGCCGGCTCCGGTATCCCCGATCCGCAAAAGGTAACATTCTCCCAGCTCTATATTAACGGCATTCTTCAGCCCGCTTGCAACTACGAGCAATATACCGGCAAGATCCGTCTGTTAACCCGCGAGCTGCCTCCTGCCGGCGTCCCCGTCATTTTGCAGTGCATCACCGTGAGTTTGAACAAGCCCTACGCAAACAAACCGGGCAGAAAGAAACGGGGCAAATGCAGCCAAACAGCGGGAGCGAGGCGGCGGACTAAGCCAGAAGCCGTGCCGGGCACAAGTATTGTCTCATACGATAGAATAAATCAGAACATAAAGGAAGGTGAAGCAAGCATGCCTCCAGCCCTGATTAAACCCTTTGCTCTCGCAACAAGCGTGATTGCAGGAACCGTGGCCACCACTACCGATACCACCGTCACGGACGCCGTTACCCGGCTTAACGCTACCGTAACAGCGGCTATGATTGATGCGGGAGCCGGAACGACTACGATTCCGGCAGGAAGCTTTTTGACAGATGCAGGCGAACCTTTGACCGGTGACATCCCGGCCATTACTTCCGGCGGGTCCATGAACCTGTATGTAAACGGCATTTTGCAGCAAGCCGGACTGTTCAGCACCACTGCAACGGCGCTTACCATCGCCACCGCTGCTATTCTGGAAGGAACGCCAGTTAACCTGGAGATGCACGACTATTCGGGCACAACCTCCACATCGACTTCCGTTCCCAGCCTGACTGTAGCTACAACCGTCGCCACTTAAAGAGCGCTGGCCCGAAGCCCGAAGAACCCGACCCGCCTGCAGGCGGGTCGGGTTCTTTCCTTGTTTGACGGGAAGACGTTCTGGACGTTCTGAACGAGGTCATGGCTTTATTGGCCGGTTACCAGCCGAAGTCCAGTGTTTTTCCTGTCTCCGTATAGGTCTTGATGTTGCTCAGAATCATCCACCAATGGCCCTCCGTGTGCTCCAGCGCCGGATTGCCCGGTGACCACTCATCATTCACCAGCGTCAGCTTGGTGCAGCCGCCGACCTTGTCCAGCCTGAAGGTGACTCTCGATTCCAGCTCCGCATGATTCTCGCGGTAGGACGGGCCCGGATGCTCACGGTAGCTTAACACTTTGCCCGGTTCGGCCTCCAGAATAGTCCCGTATACATGCACCGTCTCGTCCCCGTCTTCACCCGGTCCCACATACTCGAAAGAGGCTCCCGGCGTTAAGTCCGATTTCAGGATTGATCCAAAGAAAGTGCTGCGCGTTCCTTCCGGCGAAACCAACGTCTTCCACACCTGCTCCGGCTCCGCCCCGATATAAAATTCATATTTCAATTCCATGTCAATCTCTCCTTCCGGAAAATCGATTTATGCGATTTATGATAGTATGATTCTATTAGCTAGCCCGATGGAATGTCTTGTAAAAAGGCGACAGACACGATCCTATTTCTCGAATCCCGGGAGGAGACAAAAATATGAATCACAACCCTATCCAACCAGCCATGGGTATCCTGCGCCATACGCAGGCCAATGAAAAGTTCAGGCTTGCCCGCCTGCAGCCCGCGCCTGCGCTGAAGCCCTTTATCAAGCATTATTGGATTGCACAGTGGAATCTAAACGGACAAGCGGCCTACGATCAGGAAGTGGTACCGAATCCCTGCGTAAACATGGTCGTGGAGCGGGGGAACACATTTTTCTACGCACCTTCTGCCCAAAAATATGCTCACCGGCTGGACGGCTCAGGAGCCGTGTTCGGCGTCAAATTCCATCCCGGCGGTTTCTATCCGTTTCTGCGCGGGTCCGTGTCCGGGCTGCAAGGCCAGCCGTTACCTCCCTTCTCCATTCTGGGCGTAAAGGAAGCGGAGCTTGAACAGCTGCTTCTGCCGGATACGGAGACTGCGGGCGATATAGGGACTATGGAAGATACGGATGAGGATAAGGCTAAGAAGGCCGATCAGCTGTTTATGGCCGTGCTGCCCGCCGAGGATCCACAAATTCATTTTATCCGCTGGGTCGTGACCTATATTGCCGAACATCAAGAATTGTCCCGGGTCGAACAGTTGTGCTCGGCTTTTGACTGCAATATTCGAACCTTGCAGCGGTTATTCGGACAGTATGTCGGGCTTAGTCCTAAGACGGTAATCCGGCTCTATCGCCTGCAAAATGCCGCCGAAGCGATGGACAAGGGTCAAATCGGCAGTCTGCTGAATCTATCCATGGAGCTTGGCTACCATGACCAGGCGCATTTTATCAAAGACTTCAAGGCTGTGATTGGCCTGACACCGGAGCAGTACATCCGGTCGAAAATATAGAAGGAGCGGTGTTATGCTGCCTTTTACAGAGCGAGTTATTTCTATTATTAAGCAAATCCCTGAAGGCCAGGTCATGACTTACGGTCAAATCGCCGCTTTGGCGGGAAGCCCCCGCGCTGCAAGACAGGTCGTGCGAATTCTGCACTCCTCCAGCCGGAAGCATAAGCTTCCCTGGCACCGGGTTGTAAATGTCAAAGGGGAAATCGGACTTCAAGATGAAGAATCCCGCTTTATGCAGCGGATGCAGCTGGAGCAGGAGGGTGTGGAGTTTGGTCTCGGAGACCGGATTAACCTGGAGATTTTTCAGGCTGATGGGGAACAAACGTTTCTAAAATGTTATACTAATCCTAAAGATACTGAGTAGGAAAAGGGAGAACAATCGTGACGATGAAACCAGACGGCCTGATCCAGGATGCCGAGTGGAACAGGCTGGTGCGATATACCGGCAGTCAATTTGACGAAGTCACGCTGAGCCGGGGCTTTCTTTATTTCAAACAGGGACGCGTCGAGCAGCTGGAGATGCCGGAGCCGGCGCTTGTTCGGGCAGCGGTTCGGGGCAGCGATCCACAGCCTTATAAGGTTGAGATCCCTCTTGAGACCTTATCTCTCGCGAGCTGCTCCTGTCCGGTTAATGAGCCCTGCAAGCATATGGCCGCCGCGCTGATGAAGCTGGCCGAGACCCAGGGGCGCTCCGTGAACAGCCTCGCGAATGCCAAAGCCAAACAAATGCTGGCCTCGGCCAAGCCGGCTGCCAAACCGGCCCCTCCCCTGCTGCGGGACGGGCTGTTTGCGGAGGGCAGCTATTCAGATGACCCGGCTTCCAGGAGACAGGATCAAGCCGGAAGGAACTACGCCGATCATAGCGATCAGGGCAGCGGTATTGCCAGATGGCATGCCCTCTTTCAGAGAGTAACGGCTCCGCTTGAGCGGGAAGTCCGAAACTCGGCTTACGCCGATAAAGCGCTGGAGCTGATTCTTCAAGCAAAGCGGAACCTATCCCCGGCTGCCGAGCAGCTGTACGGGCTGCACGCCCACCTGTTTGTGCAGCAGTCTCTGCTCCAGCCGGTCAGGATCCCCGGGGCTGCACAGGCCTACAGCTCCCACCTCGGCTATTTCACGCACGTGGCCGTAGGTGAATTAGATAAGGCCGTCCTCCTTTCGCTTGGAGATTCTCCTGCCGGCGTGCAGGGAGGAGAACGGGAGGAACTGAAAGAACTGAAGCCCCTGCTGATTCAGAGCCTGGAGTGGCTCCGCAGCGAAATGCTGAAGGAGCAGCGGGAACGCTATTATTTCTCTCATTATTACTATCGTTTCTGGAAGGAATGGCTCCTGCCTGTCTTCCCTGGAACGGAGCTGCTGCGGGAAGAGCTGGCGAAGCTGGACGCGGAGGAAGCTGCTAGCCCAGCTGGTCTGTCTGATCCGGTTTCAGGAAAAAGCGGTGACGCCGCAGCCCTGCAGCAGGCTCGAGTCATCCAGCCTTATGCGCTAGACGCCACCCGGGCCTGGCTCCTTGCGCAGCTGGGCGAAGATGAGCCGGCCTGGGAACGGCTGCGTACTGCCGCTTCACTGCCTTCCGGACTTCGTCCGGAAAATTTGTCGAACCTGCTGGATATTGTACAGCAAACCGGAAGCGGAGCGAGGCTGACCTCCTGGCTGATGCGCCTTGTCCCGCTGCTGAAGAACAGCAGAACCAACCAGCTTGAATCTTATTTCGCCTATTGGGAGGCGGCTGCTGCGCTTGATCCCTCTGCCGGTACTTTGATGTGGCGGACCCTGGAAGAACTGCTGCCTGCGGCCCAGCGCTTCTATGAGCGCAAGCTGTTCGAGCACGGCCGCTTTCGGGAATGGATGGATTACCAGCTGTCGGCCGGCGCGGAACCGCTGGACTTCAAGGTGAAGGATCTGCAAAAGATCGAGAAAGCCGATCCCCGACTTCTGCTCCCCTTTTACCATCAGGCAGTAGAGCGTTATGTTACGCATAAGAACCGGGACAGCTATAAGAAAGCAGTGAAGCTGCTCAAACGGCTGGCCAAGCTGTACGCCAAGCTGAAGCAAACGGAGCGCTGGGAGCGGTTTGTCACCGCTTTCACCGTGCGCTACAGCCGTCTGCGGGCGCTGCAGGAAGAGCTTAGGAAAGGAAAGCTGATTTCATGAGCAAACATTTACAGAGCATACAAGTTCATGCCCGGCTGACGCCTTACGGTGATGCGCTGTTGTTCGGACAGAAACAAGCCTACGGATACGAGCCCGGACTTTATCTGAAACAGCTGCTGTTCGCCTGGCATGAGGAGTCGTTCTACGGAACCGAGCTGGAGATCCAGCAGACGGACGGGGCCGACATTATCGTCCTGCCCGCCGAGCAGGTGATTCCTTACATGGACGATGCGGCGGGCATGCTTCAGCATGTCGAATGGATCTGGGATGAAGAATCACGCCCGCTGCACCTCCTTGCCCCCGGCCTGGCAGCCTGCATCAGGCAGCGCAAATTCCATCCCAGTCTGGAGGCTTTCCGTCAGGGAAAGCTGCAGTGGGTATGGGATGAGGCTTTTGTAAGGGAGCATGCGGCAGAGAGTCAGCCGCCTGACGCCAAGACAAGTGAAATCCGCGAGGCGCTGGAGGCCGTGACGGAGGACAGCGAGCTGCGTGAAGGGCTGCGGGCCGCCTTCTCGGCTTCGGTGTTCCAGCGCTACTACAATACCGAAGAAGAAGCAGCTGATCTGCGCAGCGAATTCCCGCGGCTGTTCGAGCGCGGAGCTGCACGGTTCGCGGGTATGAATGAACAGGCCTGGCTGGTCGCGATCGGCTGGAAAGCCGATACCGCGCCGTTTAGGCCGGTTCTCCAGCTGCTCGAACCGGAGGAAGCCGAGCCCCACTGGCGGCTCCGGCTTCAGCTGCAGGATAAACTCGACGCCTCGTCGCTTTATCCTGTGCAGCTTGCAGACAGCGGCGAAGCCGCGGGCAGCTGGCCGGCCGAATGGACGGCCCAGGTCCGCGAGCGCAGCGCCGGCTGGCTGGACCGGCTGCGCGCGGGCATGCCGCCCGGCCGTCTGACAGACGGCCCGGACGTGCTTGGACGCGCGCTGGACAACGACGCTGCCTGGCAGTTCCTGCGCCAGGACAGCGAGCAGCTGCTGCGGGCCGGCTGGCTTGTGCTGCTGCCGGCCTGGTGGGAATCCGCCAGCCGCCGCAAGCCGCGGCTGCGGGCCAAGGTCCGCGCGGTGTCCGAAGAGGAACAAGCGGCGCGTGGTCCTTCTTACTTCGGCTTCGACTCGCTGGTCGATTTCGACTGGCGGATTGCGATCGGCGACGCCGATTTGAGCGAAAGCGAATTCCATGAGCTGATCGCCATGAATGAAAGGTTAGTCCAGTTCCGCGGGCAGTGGCTGGCGCTTGACCCGGCTTTTCTGGCTCAAATCCGCAGGGCAATGGAGAGTATCGACCCGGAGCAGGGCCTGTCCTTCCAGGATGTGCTGCAGCTTCACTTGCTGGAGCAGCGCAAGCAGGATCGCCTGCAGCCAATCCAAAACAGCAAGGGTGAAGATCAAAGCGGTACGGAAGACGCGCCCGAGGAGGAAGAAGACGAGGCCCGCGTCCGGATCGAAGTGGAATTAAACGGGCAGCTTGCCCATTTGTTCAGCCAATTGAACCGCAAGGAGGATTGGCCGCTGGAGCCGGTGCCGGACGCCCTTCAAGCCACGCTTCGCACTTATCAGCATGAGGGGTTTGCCTGGCTTGCTTTCCTGCGCCGCTATGGTCTCGGCGGTATTCTCGCCGATGACATGGGTCTCGGGAAAACGGTACAGCTGATTGCTTATCTGCTGTTCGTGAAGGAGTGCCGGACGGGCGAAGCTGCGGCGGCAGGCAATTCGTCGGCTGCGCCGGCTGCCGCGTCAGCATCGGCAGAACGGCAGGCGGTGACCGGAGCTGCAGCCAATGCCACCCGAATCCGCCGTCATACTCCGGCGCTCGTCATCTGCCCGACGTCCGTGCTCGGCAACTGGCAGAAGGAGCTGCAGCGGTTCGCGCCGTCCCTTTCGGTCAAGCTCCACTACGGCAGCAGCCGGCTGAGCGGCGAAGCCTTTGAAGCGGACACGCTGCAGGCGGATGTGGTCCTGACCTCCTACGCCACGGCAGCGCTTGATCAGGAGCTGCTGCAGACGGTGACCTGGGAGTCGATCTGTCTGGACGAAGCACAGAATATCAAGAACGCCCAGACGAAGCAGTCCACTGCCGTCCGCAGCTTCCCGGCCAAACACCGCATTGCTTTGACCGGTACGCCGATCGAGAACCGTCTGGCCGAGCTGTGGTCGATCTATGATTTTATCGCGCCGGGTTATCTGGGTTCTGCAAGGTCCTTCCAGCACCGGTTCGCTACGCCGATTGAAAAAGAGCATGACGAACGCCGCACCGCCGATCTCAAAAAGCTGGTTCATCCGTTCCTGCTGCGCCGGAAGAAAAAGGACCCGGCCATTATGCTTGATCTGCCGGAGAAAAACGAGATGAAAACCTACGTCCATCTGACAGCCGAACAGGGTGCCTTGTACGACCAAGCCGTCAATCAGCTGATGAAGCAGATGGGCAGCCTTAAAGGCATCCAGCGCAAAGGTGCGATTTTATCTGCCCTGACCCAGCTGAAGCAGCTGTGTGATCATCCGCTGCTGTCCAGCGGCGAACCGTATCCGGGCATGGCCGGGGAACCGGTTGAGGATGCGGACATCGCTGCGCTGGTCGAGCGCTCCTCCAAGCTGGAGCGGCTGCTCGCGATGGTGAAGGAGCTGCGCGAGGAAGGCGAGCGCTGTCTGATCTTCACCCAATACATCGGCATGGGTAACATGCTGAAGACCGTACTTGAGCATGAGCTGCAGGAGCCGGTGCTGTATCTGAACGGCAGCACCTCTAAAACGGCCCGCGACCGGATGGTCGAGCAGTTCCAGACAGGAACAGCCGCCCCGGCCGCAGAGAAAGCTACAGATGGCGGGATCCGGGCAGCTGCTACGGATCAAACGGATCAAACGCGAGCCGCTGCGGATGCGACCGAGGCTGCTAAAGCGGCTCCTGCTCCAGCTGAAAACGCGGCTGTGGCTGCAGCTGCTGTTTCAGCTGAAAAATCCCCGGCCGTGTTTATCCTATCTCTGAAGGCTGGCGGAGTAGGCTTGAACCTGACGGCAGCCAACCATGTCTTCCACTTCGACCGCTGGTGGAACCCGGCGGTCGAGAACCAGGCGACAGACCGGGCTTACCGAATGGGGCAGACCAAAGACGTGCAGGTGCACAAATTTATTTGTCTGGGCACACTGGAAGAACGGATCGACGAAATGCTGGAGAACAAGCAGCAGCTCAGCGACAATGTGATCTCCAGCACCGAAGGCTGGATCACCGAGCTTTCCACGGAAGATCTGCGCGATCTGATTACGCTGCGGAGGAATTGGGGCGGTTAATCGCTTGAGATTTAAATTAAAGTTCAAATTAAATCCGAAGAAACTTAATAAAAAGACAGTTGTTCAGGCTGGCTGTCTTTTTTATTGTTTTAAGAAAGAAACCCCTTAGGGTTTAAATAGTTGTTTTACGGAGCCTTTGCCTTCCTTCACTTCAATTTCAGCATATGCGCCGTTTATGAAGGTCATTTGCGGCGGAACATGACCGCAATCTATGTCGTAGAGAACCGGTACCTGCAACTCCTCATACAGTTCATGATAGATATCTTCCACTGTATAATCATCAACAGGTTGGTTTGCACCGCTTCTTCCAAAAAGAAGACCCGAACAGTTGTCAAACCAGCCTGCTAACTTCATTTGAAGGAGCGATCTACGTAAATCGGCAGTCGATAATTCACAATTCTCCAGATACCACACAATAGGCTCACCATGAAGAGTGTCCTTTTGAAATCGCCGAACATCACCGAATGGAGTGCCGATTAAATGGCGTATCACATCGACACATCCCCCAAGCAATCGCCCCTGTATCATAATCTTGGCATTGGGGACAGCTTTCCAATAGGTACGTTCGGTTAAATGAAAGACACATGGAGAAGGATCGGAATGTTGCCATTCCTTCTGGAATTTTTCTGATGAATATTGCAGGTTGGATTCGCCCACTTTCGTGGATAAGACCGATTTCCACATTGCAGTTGTGGGATCTGAGAAATCCCCTCTGAAATCAATAAGATTTGCACCATGGGCCGTTGCAATGCCTGTTTTTAATGTTACTGCTAACAATAAAACACTTGTGTCTGAATAACCTAAAATCCACTTACTCTTAAATTTATCAAAATCAAGGTATTCGAGAATCTCAATTAAAAGTTCGCCCCCCCAGGGCGGGATGATCATACCGATCTGGTCATCTCTCATCATCTTATCCAATTCCATAGCACGGACTTTGGCCGGAGCAGACTTGGCCTTATGTTGTGTCCAAACCGTCTCTCCGCCAACCACTTTAAATCCCTCCATCTCCATACGATTGAAAGAAAGATGGATCAAATCGTGTAATTCAGCTTTTACACCTGATGAGGGCGCTGTTACACCAAGGGTTGTCCCTTCGTTTAAAGACGGATATCTAATCACTTGTATTATTAGCCTATATGAACATCATACAAGGTTGTCCTTGCAATTGACCATGAGATTGACGCCTTGGATCAAGAAAAACAGGCGTCCAAACCGTTATCAGTTTGAACGCCTGTCTTATCATCCATCCGTGTATTGCACTCGAATAAGAGAATCCGATCCATAACGCCGGATCGCTGGATCGGCCTCTTTCCCCATCTCCTACAATCCTTTCCCCAGCTCAAACCCCGCATAAGCCAGTACCAGCCCCAGCACGACGCTGAGAAGCAAATATTGTCCTGCAACACCAAAGCGCTTCTGCTTGCTGAACTGGACCATCTCATACTGAAACGTAGAGAACGTAGTGAACGCGCCCATAAATCCCGTGCCGAGCAGCAGGATTGTCTGGACGTTTGCATCCAGCCCGGTCAGCAACCCCAGCAGGAACGCGCCGAGCAGGTTAACAAACAGCGTGCCGACAGGCATGACGAGGGACGGGAATCTTTTTCCCAGATAAGTTACTGAACCATAGCGGCAGACAGCTCCGGCAAAACCGCCGATGCCTACCCAAATCCAATCCACCATCCTAGTTCCCCTCCCCTGCTGTTTGGACAGACTTAAGGCTGCCGAGCCGCACGCCCAGCCAGGCGCAGATATAACCGCCAACCAGACTGATCAGGATGTAAGCCAGAGCCGTACCTGCATGGCCATCCTTCATCAGCATGATTCCTTCTTTGCAGAACGTGGAAAACGTCGTATATGACCCGATAAACCCGGTCCCGAAGGCGACCCTGAAATGCGGGCTTACTTTCAATCGGGTTGCAGCCGCCGTGTAGAAAAAGGCCAGCACCAGACAGCCCGTCAGGTTCACGATCAAAGTCCCGAGCGGGAACAGGCTGACTCCCGGCAGGACGATCCACTGCCCCATTTCATACCGCAGCAGCGCACCCAAAATGCCGCTTAATCCGACCCATAAATAAATCATCGTCTCTCCTCACCTCATACCTTTCCTGATCTCTATTTTCTCCAAAAAAATAGACTCCTACCAGCACAAATAAACTGGTAGGAGTCATCAGCCCAAAGGGCGGTTATGGCGAACTCCATCGCCTATTGTGTGGGTAGCAGTCTACCGTTATTTTAGTCGGATTAACGGGGCCGGTCAACAGAATTTTGGCTTGTTTTGGCTTTGTTTGGGCTTTGTTTTGGTTCCGTCAAAGGAGATGACGCAGACCCGGAGCCTTTTATAACCCTCTGCTCATCAGCTTCATAAGCTTCGCTTCCGTGTTGGTATGCTGGGCAGGCGTGTAGACGCTGCACCGAAGATCGTCGTCACCCTGCACCTGCAGCGAGGTGAGCTGGAACATCATTTTACCGGCCTTTGCATGCCGGAATTCGAGCAGCACATCGGGCGCCGAACTCACCTTGCTTTGTTCCCACAGCCGATTGAAATCCGGATGCTGCTGCTTCATTTCCTCCAGGAACGGATCATACCAGCGGTCATCGACATACTGGCCGTAATAGGAGCGGAACATGGACAGGTAGTCGGAGGCGAACTGCTCCCAGTTCACGGCAAGCCGCTGGAATTCGCGGCGGGTGAACAGGAGGCGGATCAAGTTGCGTTCCTCTGGCGGAATTTCGTCGAAATTGAGAAAAATATGCGACGCCGCCTCGTTCCAGCCGACAATATGGCAGCGGGGATCGGAGATGATCACCGGGCAGCTTCGCAGCTCGCGGATGATCTTCTGCAGAGACGGGCTGATCTTCGCCTCCTCCCTAACAGGAAGGCTGCTGCCCTTGCCGGTTTCTATCGCCAGAGAAAATAAATATTTGCGCTCATCTGCGGTCAGCTTCAATGCATTCGCCACATTGTCCAGCACCGAAGCCGATACCTGGATGTCGCGCCCCTGCTCCAGCCAGGTATACCAGGTAGTGCTGACGCCGGCCAGATGGGCTACCTCCTCCCGCCGCAGACCCGGGGTTCTGCGGCGGGTACCGGCCGGCAGCCCTACCTCCTCGGGTGAGATTTTGGCTCGCTGGGCCTTCAGAAAAGCGGATAAAGCCTGTAAACGTACTTGAGTAGACATCTTCTTGCCACCTTCAATTTGATGTAATCACCGGACAGAAAGCCAGTCCTTCTATCCTCCGAATCCAGAAATTAGGCTTATTATAGTTATTATGGTGCTTATTATACTAGGATAAACCACAACTTGTAATAGGATTATTTTAGTGACAAGATAGATTTAGTACCTGGTCATATATTTTTTTGAGGAGTGTGAAAATTCAATGGAAAGAGTAGTTGTAACGGGTTTAGGCATTATTTCCCCGCTTGGCAACAGCGTGGATGAATTCTGGTCCAATATGCAGCAGGGCAAATCCGGCATCTCTTATATAGATTCTTTTGATACGACCGATTATAAGGTGAAAATTGCGGGTGTTGTCCACGATTTTGATCCTAAAGCGCTGTTTGGCGTCAAGGAAGCCCGCCGGATGGACCGCTTCTGCCAATTCGCTTTGGCGGCGGCCATGCAGGCGGTAGAGGATTCAGGCCTCGATCTCGAAACAATCGACCATGAACGAATGGGCGTCTATGTCGGCTCCGGCATCGGCGGGATCGAATCGCTGCTCGATCAGCACAAAGTGCTGCTGTCGCGTGGTTCCGATCGCGTCAGCCCAACGCTGGTGCCCATGATGATCGCCAATATGGCGGCCGCTTTGATCAGCATTCATTTCAAAGCGCAGGGCTCGACTTTGGCGCCGGTAACAGCCTGCTCCATCGGCAACACCTCGATCGGCGAAGCCTATTTCAACATCCAGGCCGGCCGGTCCGATATCATCATCGCGGGGGGAGCCGAAGCGGCGGTCAACCCGATCTCCTTGTCGAGCTTCAACAACTCGACCGCCTTGTCCAAGAGCAACGACAACCCGCAGGGCGCAAGCCGTCCGTTTGACGCTTCCCGCGACGGGTTTGTCATGGGCGAAGGCTCGGGCATCCTCGTCCTGGAGTCGCTGTCGCACGCTCTCAAACGCGGGGCTCGCATTTACGGCGAGATCATCGGCTACGGCGCCTCCTCGGATGCCTACCACATGGTCGCAACGCCTGCCGACGGCAACGGGGCAGCCCGCGCCATGAAGCTTGCGCTGAAGGACGCGGATCTGCTGCCTGAGCAGATCGACGTCATCAGCGCGCACGCGACAAGTACCCTGATCGGTGACCGTTCCGAGACCGCCGCGATCAAAGCCGTGTTCGGGGAACACGCGTACCGCGTTCCCGTCACGGCCAACAAATCCATGACTGGGCATATGTTCGGCGCCGCCGGCGGCGCGGAAGCCATCGCCCTGGTCAAAACGCTGCAGGACGGCGTCATTCCGCCGACCGCCAACCTGAAGCAGGCCGATCCGGAGTGCGACCTGGACTATGTGCCGAACACGGCCCGCACAGCCGATCTGACGATCGGCATGTCCAATTCGTTCGGCTTCGGCGGTCATAATGCGGTGATTATCATCCGCAAATATGAGGGTTAATTTTTCCTGAGGTTTCATGTAGAATGGGGAGCATATGTGGGGTGCACAGGCGCATAAGCCGCCAGGCCGCATGAATTTTAGGGGAGGTTGTCCTTGTGAGCAAAGCCGTAATTGTGATCGACGTGCAGGAAGCTTTTTTCGAAAATCCGTCTTGTCTGCTCCATGAGAAAGAACAGCTGGTCCGCAACATTAACGCCTTGATCGAGCAAGCCCGGAGACAAGCTGTGCCGGTCGTGTTTATTCAGCATACGGAATATGAGAATCCCGACGATGAGTTTCTCATAGATACGCCGGATTGGCAGCTTCACCGCGGACTGAACCGGCTGGAGAGCGATCCGGTTATCCGTAAATCAACGCCGGATTCTTTTCACGAAACGGACTTGGCTGACTATCTTCGGGAACAGGGGATTGATCAGCTGATATTCGCCGGCGCGCAGACGGATTTCTGCATCAATGCTACGATTCGCCGCGCTCACACCCTCGGTTACAAGGATAATATTCTGTTAAAGGACGGCCACAGCACGGTCGTGAACTCCGTGCCTTCCGCCGCTCAAATTATCGAAGACCATGAGCAGTCCTGGGGCGGCCTGGTGGCCATCAAACCGCTGCGGGAGATTGAGCTGTAGCGGTAGTGTTATAAACGTCTATAACGATGAACAAGCAATATCTGCATGCGGTTATACGCTGCTTCATTAGACGCATAATATACGTATAGGAATAGAGCCGTCCGAAGAAGGCAAAGCCGGGAGCATCCTGGCAGCCCTTGCTTCGGGCGGCTTTTTCTATGCTCTCTCATAAATTTCTATGCTCTCTCATAAACATGCTTTCAAAGTATACTAGCTCACCTCTCCTTTCTACCTACGGCTCCCTTATCCATCCCTGGACGGAGCTTCCCTCTTCTCCAGACCGAATTCTTTATTCCGTCCCGCGCCGCTGGGAATCCCCGCCAAAGGCGAGTAAACTGATAAATCGGACGACCAAGATTCAGCAGTTAGCTCCATTATTCATATTCGGTTCATAATCGTGCGTTATCTTGGTTAAGGCTGATGACCGGAACGAGGTACTAGGAACGAAGATACGAATACCGAATAGCGAATAACGGTCATCGTCACCGATCTTCTAAACGAAACGAGGGAACAAACAAGTGACTGCTTTAGGAAAAACAAACAATAAAAAGCTCATCCTAATCGGACTGCTGATCGGTCTGATCTTCTCCGAGCTGGATGAAACGGTGGTATCCACGGCGATGCCGACCATTATCCGCGACCTGCACGGCTTGTCGCTTTACGGCTGGGTGGCCGGCCTTTATATGCTGACCGCAACGATCTTTATGCCTGTGCTGGGCAAGCTGGCCGATATTTACGGCCGAAAAATCATATATCTGAGCTGCATGGGACTATTTATTACCGGCTCGATTGTCTGCGGTCTGGCTCCTTCCATGACAGTGCTGCTTGTCGGACGGGGACTTCAGGGAATTGGCGCAGGCGGTTTGATGCCGCTGGCCATGGTCATTCTCGGCGACTCCTATCCGCTTGAGCAGCGGGCCAAAATCCAGAGCCTGATCGGCCCTATGATGATTCTCCCGCAGCTTCTAGGACCCACTGTGGGCGGCTTTCTGGCCGGTCACGTCAACTGGCATTGGGTGTTCCTGATCAACATTCCAGTGGGACTTCTTGCAGCGCTTGTGCTCTCTATCGGGATGCGCGAGTCACGGGGCGATGAAAGAAAGCCGATCGACTGGGGCGGCGCTGCTCTCCTGACCGGATCGCTGCTTTCCTTCCTGATGGCGCCGGTGCTGGTAGACAACCAGGGCTTGTCTTGGAGCTCTCCATGGATGATTGGCCTGCTCGTACTCGGCGCTCTGCTGCTGGCTCTCTTTATCTTTGTGGAGACCAAAACGAAAGAACCGATCATTCCGCTTCATCTGTTCCGAATCAGAAGTGTCGTGGTGCTGTCTTTGATTGTATTCACCCTGATGCTGGGACTGATGGGCGGCATCTCTACCTTTCCGTTTTTTGCGCAAAATGTGATGGGCCTGACCCCGACAGCCTCTGGCTATCTGACGCTGGCCTTTATGGCCGGGGCGATTCCGTCCAGCATTATTAACGGTTTTATGATTACCAAGCTCCCTTACCGGAACCTGTTTATCGTCTGCTTTATCCTGCCAATCATCGGAATCGCACTGCTGACCCAGCTTGGCGTTCACACCTCTGTCCTTTATGTGGTGATTTCGTTCTTCACCCTGGGCCTTGGAATCGGCGTTCTGTTCGGCAGCGACAACCTGATCGTACAGGAATCCGTGCCTAAGCAGCACAGCGGTGTTGCTGTCAGTACCATCGGGCTTGTGCAGTCGCTAGGCGCCACGATTGGCCTCAGCGTGTTCGGCAGCCTGCTGGCCAGACATATCAAAGAAGGCGTTGCCGGCTATGCCGGTGATCTTCCGGCCGGAGCCACGGAAAACATCGCCTCCGGCGGCATTCCGGCGGGCATTCCTGCCGACCTCCTGCTGAACATCCGCGAGGTGTTCGTGGGGGCGTTCCAGAATCTGTTTGTCATCGCGCTTGTCTTCAGTATTATCGCCTTTATCATGTGCTGGTTCCTCGGCAAAGGCGTGCTCTCCAAGCAGAGTGAGGAAGTGGAGGGAAATGCTGCAGACGGCGAAGGGAAATCCGCTGGAGCGGTGTCCATGAAAGGTTGAAAAAGATAACGCCATCCCCGGACGCTAGGGGATGGCGTTACTTTTTTTACCGGATAGAAGTCGTTGTCTTCTCCCGGCGGCATTATTCAGATGTTCGCTGCGAAGGATAACTCCGCCAAAGCCCGGGCTGCCTTTACCCTTTCCCCTTACCAGCGAATGCTCCGTATCAGGGCGATCAGCCGTTCCTGCTCGGCAGCAGGCAGCTTCCACTCCCGGATTTCGCTCACAATACGCTCCAGATTCGTATACCCTTTAGCCAGGCCGTTCAGCCGGGCAGACAGCGTGGAATCGAGCAGTGCTTCCATGGACGGGTATTCCGCGCGAAGCTTGTCCAGCGCATCCGGGAATCTGGCCAAATAATATTTCTGATGCCGTTCTTCGGCCGGATAGAAGACCTCGAAGTCCGCCACCTCGGTCCCCTCCGGCCGGCTGTCGCCGCGGGCCTTACGCTCCTCGGCGACCCGGCTGATCGCTTTGCGCTGCTGTTCACTTCGGGGCAGCAGCAGGGACAGATACTGCCGTCCTTTATAATCATTGATATTAACCGGGTTATGCTGATCCCAGAACAGGTTTAACAGCTGCTCATAAGTGAGAATTGAAGGGTCGAATTGAATTTCGACCAATTCCGTATGGTCGCCCATCTGGCGGTAGGTCGGCGCCTCGGCAGTGCCCCCGGCATAGCCGGTCCGGGTGCGCACTACGCCCGGCAGCTGGCCGAACAAGGCTTCAGGGCTCCAGAAGCAGCCCATGCCAAGCACAGCTGTCTCCAGATGAGCCTTGACATCCGGCTTCTCCGGCTGCTTCCCCTCAAGCTGAAAATCGCCGCTCGTTTCGGACATTCGAATCCCTCCCTGCCTTTCCAGGCTGTGTTTATACAGCATTGTACCTGATCGGCTGGAGAAAACAAAACTTGATCGCCCGCCATCCGCTTCCTTCCATCCCTTTAGAAGTTACACGCCGCGGCCCAGCGCCTTCAGCTTCTCGTCCAGCTGCTTGAACGTTTCACGCAGCTTGTCCTCCGGTATCGTACCGAAACGTTCGCCCAGACTGACCTCATAAGAGCTGGTTTTGGCGTCATAGGCGTTGACGTAATGAGCAAGCGCCAAGCCGGTTTCTTCGGTCAGTTCAATTAGCAGCGGCTCCACCTGCTCCTTCGGATAGGCGATATGAACATGGAACATGTTCGACACCGGCACTTCCGGCAGTGTCTTAACGGCCTCGCAGCCGTTATACAAAGCCGCCAGCTCTTTGGCGTATTCGTAGTAACGGGCCATGTGGCCGCCGTATTTTTCATAATAATAATCCGCACTGATAATATAAGGGTAAAGGCTGATCAAATCCCCGCCATGGCGCCGTTTCCAGACCACAGCCTCCTGCGTAAAATCCTTGCCTCCCGCCAATATTGCGCCGGCGACGCCGCCGATGCCTTTGTAGAAGCTTACATAGACGCTGTCGAACAAAGCGCAGACCTCAGCCGCCGACTTCTCATAATAAGGCAGAATCTCGAGCAATCGCGCCCCGTCCAGGTGCAGCTTGATCCCGTTCTCGCGGCAGTATGCGCTGATCGCTTCCAGTTCCTCAAAAGGCGGAAGCTGCCCGCCGATTTCACGCTGCGGCAGCTCCAGCAGCAGGCAGGAGATGTCCTCCTCCAGGGCTTTGACATCCTCAAGCGTAATCAGACGGTCTTTGTCCGCCAGCAGCAGCGGCGTAATATGATGAAGCTTCTTCAAGCCGTCCTGTTCATGGATCTCCAAATGGCTGAGCGGATGGTAGGCCACCTTCGGCAGTCCCTTCCGGTCGCACCAGATCCGCAGTGCGATTTGCTGGGCCATCGTCCCGCTCGGGAAGAACACCGCCGATTCCTTGCCAAGCAGCTCCGCCATCTTCCGCTCAAACTGCTCGATCACTTCACCTTTGCCGTACATATCGCTCGCCTGATTGCCGTCTATGTGCTCCAAAGCCTCTTTGAGCACTTGAACGTTCCGCGGTCCATGCCCGCCAATGATCCAGTCTGCCCGTGATACGGCGTCCGCCAATGTTGTCGGTTGCTGTGTCATCTTCTCCTGATTCCCCCTATAGAAAAAAAACCTGAATAAAATCTGACGGTTTCTTTTATTAGCCAGTATAGCACGCGTGCTCAAGCTCGTTCACCATAACCAGGTTAAGTTAAGGGCGGCATCAAGCTTCGTTGAGGGAGGACTCAACCTTCATTTAGAAAAAGAATCAGGCTTCTATATGAAAGCTGCCGCCTGCCTGATCCTGCCCTGCTCTCTCAGGTAGCTGTCTCAGCCATGCCGTACAATCAACGGCTCTCATCGGTTTCCCGAAATAATAGCCTTGCATGACCTTGCAGCCGTGGGACTTCAGGAACCTCACCTGCTCCTCCGTCTCCACCCCTTCAGCCACTACCTGCAGTCCCAGGTGCTGGGCAATCGCAATAATGCTGCTGATCATGGCCTGCTTGGAAGGCTGGGTGTATTTTCTGATAAAAATCTGATCGATCTTAACCGTGTCTATCGGCATTTCATCCAAAGCTCCAAGCGAAGAATACCCGGTGCCAAAGTCATCCAGGGATACACAAACCCCCAAAGCCTTAATACGGTTCAGCTGGACCACAGCCGAGTCGAGATCACTCATCGCCACGGTTTCCGTTATTTCAAGCTCTAACAGAGACGGCACCATCCCACTCTCCATCAGGCAGCGCTCCACCATGTCTGCAACCTGACCGTTCGTGAACAGAACGGCCGACATATTGACAGAAACGGGAAACGGAGGGAAGCCCAAAGCCGCCCACTTCTTCGTCTGACAGGCCACTTCCGCCATGAGCCACTCGGTCATAGGCACAATAACACCCGTTTCCTCCGCAATCGGAATAAACTCTCCGGGAGATACAACCCCAAAGTCCGGATGCTCCCAGCGGATCAGAGCCTCCATCCCCTGCAAACCTCCCCTTACCGAGTCCCATTTCGGCTGGTAGACGACAAAGAACTGCTCCAGTTCAATCGCTGCTTCCAGATCCTTCTCCAATCCCATTCTCCTATGCCGCTTCTGGTTCAGCTCATTCGTATAAACCGTGTACCGGTTCTTTCCGGCCACTTTGGAGAAATACATGGCCGCGTCGGCAGCCTGCATTAATCTTTCACGTTCATGTCCTTCACGAGAGGACAAGCTGATGCCGATGCTGCCTGTCACACGGAGGGTGCTGCCCTTCAGGTAAAAAGGCTCCTTGATCGCACGGAGCAGCCGCTCAGCAAGCTGACAGACCTCTTCTTCGGAAGAGTGGGTGCAGGCAATCAGAAACTCGTCGCCGCCAAGCCGGAAGACTACCTGGTTCTTACCCAGCTCCTTTTGGATTCGGTCGGCTACGATCTGCAGCAGCCGATCGCCGGCATCATGCCCCAAAGTGTCATTCACCATCTTGAAGCGGTCAAGATCCAGGAACAACACGGTTCCGCTTGTCCCAGGCCGGAAGTGATGTTTGAAAAAGTTAGGGAGGCCATGCCGGTTCGAAAACCCCGTTAAGGAGTCGCTGAAAGCCAGTCTCTTTAGCCCCTTCCGGTCTACGTAAACAACGGACCAGGAAACGGCAAGTACACAAGCCATAACCAACATTAGGGGAATAAGCAGCGACAGCTGCATCCGGCCCGGTCCTCCGATGACAATCTCGTTATTATGATGCATTCCTAAATTTATAGAATAACCTTTGCTCATAATGTGGGCCCCGATCATTCCCATATAATGCATGCCGCAAATAGCCGCTCCCATCGTTAATGCTCCGGATAGTCTCCAGTAATTAAAGAAGGGAGAGGACTGGAACCGGTTGAACAAGAATAAGGCACCGTAGGTAACGACAACCGCGAACAAAATAGAGAGCAGCAAAAACGAGGAATCATAACTCATATAGACCTCTTCAGGCATCGCGGACATCCCGATATAGTGAACCCCCACAATCCCTACCCCCAGCACAATTCCGGCCGCGCCCAGCTTCCAGGCTTTCGGCTTCCCGCTGAAGATAATTGAGAAGGCTGCGGCGGCTGCAGCAAGGGTAAATAGAAAGGAAAACAATGTAATAAGCGGATCAAAGGGTATTCCTGTCTGCAGATAAAGCTCAAGCAGGCCAATCATATGCATCACCCAAATGCCACTGCCCATCACAAAGGATCCGAATAACAACCAGATGACCTTGAGTCTGCCTGACAAGGACGTAACCTTGCTTGCCATATGTAATCCCGAATAGGAGGCCAGCACCATTGTTACTATCGAAAGCAAGATCGTCCAGCCGCTGGTCCCTACAAAAAAATGCGGTTCAACCATTTAAAACTCCTTCCCTCTTATTCTTCGAATCCTTCTGCTATCACTCTGTGTATAAGTACCTCCAACTATACAGGCAACTCTCATTAACTCTTTGCTGATACTCCTATTGTCTATCAAAAGTAATACTTTCCAAATAGCGTAAGCTTCCTATTTCCTTGTACTACCGAAGATTAGGAACTATTTCCCCCTCCTCTTCCTAGTCCATAAAAAAAGGAGCCCTTCTAATGGGAAAAGCTCCTAACTTTGATTGAATACCGCAGCGATGGCCTGCGCCCGGTCACCTACCCCCATCTTCTGAAAAATGTTGGTGAGATGATTCTTGACCGTATGCTCGCTGATAAATAATGCCGCCGCAATTTCCTTATTACTGGAGGCCTTAAGGATGAGTCCCAGCACTTCCTTCTCGCGCGGAGAAAGAGACGCTTTCACTGCTGCTTTATCCAGTGCGGCTTCGGCGCTTTCCGTCCTGGACTGCGATTCGGCATGCAGAGAATGGACCGTAAATTGGCTCTGCCCGGTCTGACTGCTGACAATGAAATGCCGGAACTCACTCCGGTTCGCCGGGTCCACGCCATTTAGTCGCTCTATCCTCATGAGATGCTCATCTCCGCGGACATAAAGGATAGCCATCGTGATAATCTGGGCTGCTTTGGAGAAGGATCTCCCGGTTCCGGTTATCTCCCCGCCCAGAAGGCCGTGGATCTCCTTCAGCCATTCTGCTTCCTGACGGAAGAACGGAGCCAACGAGAGCAGAACATCCGGATCCTGCTCCATCAGAAGGGCAGTACGGCTCATGACCGCCTGCTCCTCCACCTTGAGACCTGTCCAGTTCCCCCATTGGTCTACTACAGAACGGATGCGCTTGCCTGTCCGGTACTTCTCCGGATGGCTCATTCGGATCGTCTCAAATAACAGCATAGCCGTCTGATCCGCCATATGGGACAGGTTCTGACGCTCATGCAGCAGCCGCAGCACCAGACTGCACATGGTGGATAAAGCATATAAAATCTCCCTGCTGTCTTCCGCGTCCCGTTCCGTTCTAAGCTCAACGGCAAGCACAGCATAAATCTTGTCTTCATAACCGACAGGCAGTTCCAAAGAAGCTCTGCCTGACGCTCTTTGCCGAAGCACCGGGGACAAATCCGCAGACGGCTCCTGCTCCAGCTCAGAGAAATAACGCCCCATCATTTCCCGGCCGCAGCTTTCAATGCCTGTAGTACTCCCAAGTCCCCTGGCAACCGTCTGAAATTGATTGAGCCTCTCATCCCGGTACACCACCAAGGCCCCTTCCGGGTATACGGCCAGATTCAGACTGACATCGACCAGCGTGAACAGCAGACGTTTAATGTCCGGGATGGACACCATAAACCGGCCTACATCCAGCAGCGGTTTGATCCTTGCCAGCTGTTTATCGACCTGGCTGTAAGCCAGCTGAGCGCCGGCATACGCGCTCATTAAAGACAGGAACATCTTCTCGAAGTGAAGCACATTGCTGCTCAGCCCAAGGGAATCGGTTCGAATACAGAACATTAGACCGGCTATGCGGTCATGACACCGGACAGGAAAGCAGTAAAGACTGGCCATCTGCTTCAATCCCTTGTTGTAAAAGAAATCCGTACGCGGATCCCGCTGTACGTTCGTCCATTCGCTTGGGCCTTCGTTCAAGACCGCTTGTCCCAGAAAACCTTCGCCTTCCCGGAAGGTCAAGCCGATAAGGCTGTCCGAAGCCGGACCCGCTGCATGCCGGACCGCATATTCCCCAGGCGCCTCCTCCAGAGCAAAACCGAATATTTCACCGAGCTCGCTGGTTTCCATAATCCAGTTGATCTTGTCACTCGGCAGCAATTCCTGCTGAACCGCTGCCTGAAGGGACTGGCTAATCCTCCGGAACCTGTCGTCAAGATGCGTGCTGACGGCATCCTTCTCAACAATAACCGCCAGGATCTCCGCCAGCTTCCCCACCTTCATTCGTTTGCGTTCCGCTTCACCCGAACCCGTTTCGGGCGCAGCTTTAACCAGACCGGCCACGAATGCAGCCATCGCTCTGCCTGCATTCTCCTCCAGTTCCTGAAGGCTGATCCGCTCCTTCATTCCTTCCATAATCAAAATACCTGACCAAACGTAATATAAAGTCACTCCATGGACACGAACGGGAGCGATAATCATCTGAATCCCCGGTATCCATGAATCATATAACGCCGGAAGATGGAGGCCGGACAGCTTCTGAATATGAGACGAGAAGAAATCCTCCAGGGTTTCATTGTGAACTTCGATCGTTCCCCCAAATCCATGGAGGATAGAAGCCGGTATAACCAATTTGCCGGATCGGTCCGTGAGATAGAGAGAAGCACCAGCTGCTGCTGCATAAGTATCCTGAAGCTCCTGCAGCATCTCTAGATGAGGGTTTATAAGCAGCTTCTCCATATTCAGCTCCATTCCAATTGAATGATATGATACGGGGCATTGAAATAATAAATGGCCCGGGTTCCGTCCCCGACCCGATTCAGAATAGACAGCTCCACGAGCCGGTTCAACACGCCGTCCAGCTGATCGGCATGGCGGCCAAGCCGGGTAGATAATCCATCCAGGGTTTGATAGGCATAAGGATTATTTTCAAAAAACAGGGTGCATTCCATTTGGAGCGTAAGCTGATCTCTTTCGGAACTCATGAACGGCTGGCCTCCTATATCAGACGAATAAAGGGTTTTTCCCTCGTATTCTCAATGATGTGCGGCGCGGTCATCCGCCCGCTTGGGGATTTGGTAACCTGCAAGAACTGGTAACTGCCATCCACCCACGTCCGGATGACTCCGTTGCAGGAACGTTCTAAATAAGAAGCGCTTTCAGAACCAATTTCGGTAAAATTGCAATGAGCGACCACTGTTATCCCTACGGATCGGCAGTACGACATTTCCTGTGCAAAATTGGCTTTCACAAAATCTATACCCCGCTGGGAGATCATCGTATTCAAATCACAATAAACAAGCCAGCGTTTGTTCTGAAGCTTGTCCTCTCCTATAACCGATCTGATTCTGTCGTGGAGTCCTTCCCTGAAGTCCTGGTTATTCAGATCGGATAAAGCCACAACTGCCGCTTTGTGCTCCGAATCCAGAAACCGGTCGAAATGCTCCAGGAAATAAGCTTCTTTCTTATGCAGACTTTCCTTTAAGGAGACATTATAAATCGATAACGTTTGAGACAAGCTTTCGATCGTCGACAGACCGGACATCATAATCAGCAGACCGTCCTCCCGTTTGATGCATTCGGACAACATCGCTGCTATCAGATATTTGTAGTTGGCTTTGCTGTTGGTATCGAGCATAAACACGGAGCCTTTAGGCAGTCCACCTTGGAGAAGCTCATCCAACTGAGGAATACCGGTGGTCAGATCGTTATTCTGTTCGTTCACGATCATTACATCTTCAGCCATGGATAAGGCGGGAACAATATGAATGCCGCTGTCCAAAAACTTATAAATATGCTCGCCTTCCCTGATTGGGGTGCCGCGCATCTTCAGCACTTCAACCGTCCGCTTGCGGTACCTGTCCATCAGCGGCTTGAGCGATAGACGGATGATGCCGTCACACAAATAATTTTCGAAGGAGATCCCGTCCTTCTCCCGCTCCCCGTATTCACGGATGAGCAGGGCGGTTAAAGACATTTTCCGGACAATGTTGCGGATTTGATAGATCTGGCTGCGGACATTGCCGTTGTGACCCAGCAGTCTGAACAAGCTGATGCTGTCCACTACTAGACGGCGGCACTCAATCTGGGCGACAATCTGTTCAAAGATCCCGCCTGTGCGCTGCATTTCCTCCAGAAAAATCTCCGGATCCATGCATAAAACTCTAAGCTTGCCTTCTTGCTCCATCTTTTTCAGGTTCCATCCAAATCCGGACATGTCGCTGTATATTTGCTCAGGAAGCTCTTCAAAGGTGACATAAACGCCGGGTTCATCGTATTTGCGAATGCCTTCGACCAGAAACTGCATGCCAAACGTGGTCTTCCCCGTACCGGGTTCACCTTCGAGAATGACCGAGGTTCCAACAGGCAAACCTCCGCATAAAATAGGATCCAAACCCGGGATGCCTGTCTGCATCTGAATTCTCAAATTAGGTCACCCCCTGCTTATGTAAGAAAAAGTGGTACTATTCCATGATTCGTTCCCTTTAAATATGATCTTGTTCCCGATTTTAAATAGGGTTCGGAGAGAAAAAAAGAAGCGTACATCGAGGTTATCATTATAGAGATTTCGATAGGTGAATATAGAAATGCTTATATTTTAAGTATAGTACTTTGTTCCTGAATTGGTAAAGCTCCTATGTACAAATACCCCCTTAACCTCCGGTCATTTTGGCCTTTGGGGGTACTCCTGTTTCTGTATAAGAAATTCTAACCGCGAAGACTCTCCTGCTCACGGGAATAAGCGGTCTGCTCCTCAAGGAAGACACGCTGCACGGGATAAGCCAGCAGGATGCCTTCCTCCTCCAGCACCTCCAGCAGTTTAAAGTTGATCTCCTCACGAATATCCAGAAATTCGCTCCACACGGTGGTCTTCGTAAAGAAATACAAGAAAATGCCCAGACTCTGTTCCTTGAAATCCGTAAAATTAACCATAATCGTCACCGGATCAATATGCTCGTTATGCTGCAGCAGCTCTTTCATGCGGACGACCGCCCTGTTCAGCGCGTTCCTGTCCGAATCCAGCGCCACATCCAGGGTAAAATTAATA
Source organism: Paenibacillus physcomitrellae (assembly GCF_002240225.1). Lineage (NCBI taxonomy): Bacteria > Bacillati > Bacillota > Bacilli > Caryophanales > Paenibacillaceae > Paenibacillus > Paenibacillus physcomitrellae. The sequence goes on from NZ_CP022584.1 coordinate 2,836,822, forward strand.
CGCCGTTTGCCCATTTTGCTCCAGTTCGTAATGGGTTGATCGACGAGCTTGGCATTCGGCACAATAACAACGGCCTGAGCAAACGTGCGGATCTGCGTACTGCGGAAGGTAATATCCTCCACAACGCCTTCGACGGACGGTGTCAGAATCCAATCACCTTTGGAGAAAGGCTTCTCCGTAATAATGACGATACCTCCAAAAATATTGCCCAGCGTGTCCTTGGCCGCCAAAGCAACTGCTAGACTGCCCAGACCCATGCCAGCGACAAGGCCATTTACGCTAAAGCCCCATTCGGAGCCAACCAGTCCGGCCGTAATCACGACCACAAGAAACCTCAGCACTTTGGACATAAAAGGAATCAGCATGCTGGAATCGTCCAGCTTGAGCCTTTTGCTGAGATCCACCAGCAGTACCGAAGATTGAGCTGAAAGCCTGTAAGTGCCCCATCCCAGCAAAATAATCATCGCACTGCGGAAAATAGCATCCAGATGGAATGTTGTTTCCAGATGCGGGACAATATAAGTTCGAATTGCCAGATAAACGCCAAGCACAATAAAAAAGATCCGGAGCGGCTTCTCAAACGCCTCCAGCCAGGCGGACGTCCCGCCGGACGAACGGACTCTTTTCCTCCAGAAAGCAAACACCGACTTGGTAAACACCCGGCTGAACAGCCAGAAGAACGCTAAAATGACTAAAGAAATGACTAAATCCAGCCACCTCAGCCTTTCTAGAAAGCCGGTTGCCCACTCCCAAATGGCCATATCAGAACACCTCCAATTGAAAATGAGCTTATATTGTAACATATTGGCCTTTTCTGTTTCGCCTCTGTAAGGTGAAAATTATCGCTCGCTGTGCTACAATACTGGAATTGCAACATCTTAGGGAGGGTATTCGAGCGTTATGCTTATTATTGGTATTGCCGGCGGCACCGGCTCAGGAAAAACTACGGTAGCCCGTTCCGTAATCGACCGTTTAGGATCGGGTAAAGTGACTTTTATATCGCAAGACAATTATTACAAGGATCATTCGCATCTCAGTTTGTCGGAACGCGAACTGATCAATTATGACCATCCGTTTGCGTTCGACAACGAGCTGCTGATTGAACATCTGAAGCAGCTAAAGTCCGGACAAGCGGCGCAGGCTCCGGTTTATGACTTTACGGTTCACGGAAGATCCACGGACAAGTCCGTTGAATTGAAGCCTAATAATATCGTCATTATTGAAGGGCTGCATGTCTTGTCCGACGAGAAGCTGCGCGAGCTGCTGGACATTAAGGTGTTTGTGGATACCGATCCCGATGTGCGGATTCTGCGCCGGGTTCTGCGTGACATCGAGGAGCGCGGCCGGACGATCCAATCCATCCATAATCAGTATTTGACGACGGTTAAACCGATGCACGAAGCCTTTATCGAACCGTCGAAGAAATATGCGGACCTGATCATCCCTGAAGGCGGCCATAACGAGGTGGGCATTCAGCTTCTGGCTATCCTGACCGAGAAATATCTTTCGGGCGACCGCACTTGGGGCGAAGCTTAAGTTTCGCACAAAAATCAAAAATGAGAGCATTCATAAGCCAAGCTGCCGGACAAACCGGTCAGCTTGGCTTTTTTTCATGCCATCTAAAGCAGCAGACGTTGTTTCCCTTCGTAACTAAGCTGCCACAAAACGCTTTGTTGCAAATCGGGCTGAAGCGGATTTATAATAAAAAATATCCTAAAAGTAAACAGGTGTTCACTAATGCAAATCCAAAAAGAAGAAGTCCGGGATGCCATCCTGGAAGCCGCAGCCAACGAGTTTCACCAGTATGGCTATGCGGAAGCCTCTATGCGCCGGATTGCCAAAAGCGCAGGCATGACAACCGGCAATATCTACCGCTACTTCAGCGGGAAGGAAGAACTGTTTGATGCGATCGTAGGCCCGATCTACAGCCAGTACAGCAGCTATGCCGGCGAGTATCTGCAAACGGTCGACCTGCACGTCGGCAGCGAGGTGAGAACCACTGATGACTTCTGGCGCCGCGTAGAGGATGCTCTCGTCGGACTGCTCAAGGCTTCAGGTACCGGGCTGATGCTGCTGCTCTGCCGCAGCGAAGGCTCGAAATACGAAAGCATCAAGCAGGAGATCACATTGTTCTCGGAGACCCTGCTGCTTAAGCAGTTTGCGGCGGCTAAACCTGCCAGAAGCCTCAGCAACTATGAACAGCGCGAGGTGAAGATGATCAATGCCACCTTAATCGAAGGCATTGTGCTCATTATTCGCGATAACCCCGAGCCAAAGACGCTGGGCCTTCTGGTGGATCGGCTGATAGCCGTTTATTGCAGCGGAATCGACCAACTGCTGGAGGAGTACAAAGAGAGAGAAGGAGAAAATCATCATGCGTAAAATGATTCAATGGCGCTGGCCGCTTCTTGTCCTATGGCTGGCGCTCGCGGTTGTCTTGACCCTTATTTCACCTAATGTTAATGCCATTTTGCATGAACGCGGGCAGGACCCGCTTTCCGCGGACAGTCCCTCTAAAGTAGCGGGCGAACTGCTCCAGAAGATGAACAAGACGGAAGGCCGCAGTGATCTGGTTATTTTCTACGACGAGAATAAGTTCTCTGCAGAGGATATGAGCCGTATCGAAGCCGGTGTTCAAGCCTTGAGAGATCAGAAGGAAGCACTCGGGATCACCGATTTGATCGATCCGTTCTCCTCGCCTGAGGCCAAATCTTCCCTGTTGTCGGAAGACAACACAACCTTGATGGTGTCCTTCACGCTGAACATCAACGGGCGAAGTGTAGATGACATCCAGGATCATCTGGATTCGGCTCTGAAAGATGTGAACGTGACTTATTATCTCAGCGGTGAGGATTTTATTCAGAACGATTATTTAAAAGCCTCCACCTCCGGAGTTGAGAAAAGCGCAGCATTGACCGTCATTTTCATTCTGGTCGTGCTGATTCTCATGTTCCGTTCCGTTGTCGTTCCCTTTGTCTCGCTGGCAGCCGTGGGGGTTTGTTACCTGGTCTCCATGGGGATTGCGGCGCAGGTCATTGATAAGCTCAACTTCCCGATAACCAGCGTCACGCAAATGCTGCTGGTACTCATTCTGTTCGGGATCGGCACGGATTATAATATCCTGCTCTTCAACCGGTTCCGCGAGGAGCTGGCGCATGGCAAGTCCACCGATGAAGCGATCCTGATCTCCTACAAAACGGCTGGCAAAACGATCTTCTACAGCATTCTGACGATTTTCTTTGCGTTCGCCTGCCTCAGCTTCTCGAACTTCGGGATCTACAAATCGGCCAATGTGGTTGCGATCGGCGCCGTGATCCTGGTGCTTGAAATCTTCACGCTGACGCCGTTTATCCTGAAGGTTCTCGGACCGAAGCTGTTCTGGCCTTCCAAGAACGTCAACGGCCACAAGGAAAACCGCCTGATGGGCGGGCTCGCGGCCTCTTCGGTCAAACGGCCTTTTATTACGGTAATCGCGATTATCGTGCTGCTGGTGCCGGTTTTCCTGACCAGCGGGCAAAAGCTCTCCTTTGACCAGATTGCGGAGCTGGGCGACGATTATCCGTCGACCAAAGGTTTTGGTCTTGTTGCCGAGCATTTCACGCGCGGCCAGGCATTGCCAACCACCGTCGTTATTGAAGGCAAAGATAAACTGGATAACAACGACGCCTTTGGCGTTATCGACGGCCTGACAAACAGCATTAAACAGATTCCCGGCGTCAAATCGGTCTCCAGCGTGACCCAGCCGCAGGGAGAACCCATCGACGACTTCTATATCAGCAGCCAAACGGCTGAAGTGACCAAGGGCATCGACGCCTCCAAGGATGGCGTTAACCAGGTCAAGAACGGTCTTGACCAGATGCAGAGCGGCCTGACCGGCACCGAGGATTTCTCTCAGGTGGAGCAGCTGGTCAGTGGTACAGCTCAGGTTAAAGACGGCTACGAGCAGATTACTTCTGCGCTGAACCAGGTATCCTCCGGGGTAGGCGACGGCGCTTCAGGTGCTGAACAGCTGCAGGCGGGCATTGCCAAGCTGCATGACGGCATGAAGCAGATTACCGGGCAGACCGGGCAGCTCTCCTCCGGCCTGAAGCAGCTGCAGCAGGGTTACACCTCCGCTCAGGGAGGCCTCGACAAGCTGGCGGCAGGCCTGCCTGATGTGCAAAGCGGCTTGACCTCGATGAACGGCTTGATCGACAAGCTGGGCGCAAGCCATTCCGAGCTGCAAGAGGACACCGACTATACAACGCTAAAAGCAACCGGACAGCAGCTGTCTACCGCGCTGGCTTCGATCAGCAGCGGCATGACGACGCTGCAGCAGAACTACAAGCAGCTCAATTCATCCTTCGCCAGTGCGACCGGCGGTTTGAGCCAGCTTGACACTGCACTGGACCGCATATCCAGCGGTCTCGGCGAGCTCGAGCAGGGCGCCGGCAAGCTGGCGGACGGTCTGAAGCAGGGCAGCTCCGGCAGCCAGGAAATCGCCGCCAACATGACCAAGCTGAATAAAGCGCTCGGCGATATTCAGAATGGCCAAGAGCAGCTGAACGACGGACTTGGCAAGCTGTCCGGCGGACTGGATCAGCTCAAGACCGGGCTGCAGAAGAGCAGCCAAGGTCTCGGCGACATCTCCGACGGACTGGGCAAAACGTCCGGCTTCCTGAATCAGATGGGCACGACCAAAACCTTCTTCATTCCAAGCGAAGCGCTTCAGGATGAATCATTCCAGAAGGCCGAAGACGCCTTCATGTCCGGCGACCGGACTATAACAAAGATGCTTGTCATTTTGAACGAAGATCCTTATTCACCGGCGGCGCTTAATATTATCGAGAAGATCAATGCAGCCGTAGACACCGGCCTTGCCGGAACCGTCCTGGACGGAGCCGCGCACGGAGCCACCGGACCAAGCTCGACCACTTACGATATGAACAAGGCACAGGTGTCTTCCTTTAACAGCACCGCGGTGATCGTCATCATCAGCGTGTTCCTGGTCCTGCTGCTGGTCATCCGGTCCTTCTGGCCGGCGGTGTATATCGTATTGTCGCTGGTCGCTTCCTATTATGTGGCGATGGGGGCTTCCAAGCTGGTAACGGAATATATTATCGGAGCGGACGGCGTTTCTTCCTTTGTTCCGTTCTTCTCCTTTATCATCATTGTGGCGGTCGGCGTCGACTACAGCATCTTCCTTATGATGCGGTACAAAGAATATGGCGTGCTTGACCACCGCGAAGCGATTGTCCGCTCGGCCCGCGGCGTCGGCGGCGTTATCATCTCTGCGATGATTATTTTGGGCGGCACCTTCGCCACGCTGATTCCGTCCGGCCTCGTGCTGCTGATCGAGCTTGCCGCGGCGGTCATCGTCGGCCTTGTGGTCCTGACCTTCATCCTGCTGCCGATGTTTGTACCGGCCCTGATGGCCGTGCAAGGCTTCCTGCAGGATAAACAGGCCAAAAGCCGCGAAACACAGGAGTAAGGCAAAGTTAAGTTAAGTTAAGTTTATGGATCCCATCCAATAATTGTTGCTGTATAGAGGCAGCCAGAGTCTTCTAAAATAAACCTCTGACTCCCTACCAAAAAGCCGTCTGTCAGGAACATCCGGCAGACGGTTTTTTTGACTTCTTGCCCCGAATTTCTAAATAGCACATATCCAAAAGAACCATTTTAACGGCGGATTCCAGATTTGAAGCAGCGGCGAAGCAAAGAAGAAACGGGCCGAAGAAGAGGGGACTATAGCGCTATTTTCCATAATGAAGAGGGCGGAGTCAAAGATTAGCTAGATGATAGGACAGGAACTATACCGTGCTTCCTTTCCTAGAAACGGTTCCGGCTAACTCCTTCTATTTTCCTAATTTTCTATTGACTAAGCCTCTATTCAGTTCTAATATAAGGATAGATATGAGTTTCATGGATGGATTTACCTAATAAAATGATAAAGGCAAACCTATTGAAAGATAGGGACGCAAAACTACAGGGGCTAAAGCAATTGCTAAGCCAGCCAGTTACCGACATAAGACGCAACGTTAAACCGTTGATTTTAACCCTTCTTATTTCGGTAAGTAGGGTTTTTCGCTTTTTATAAACCTTACCTCCTGTCCGCCACGAGTCTGTGTATCTAAAGCAGGTGAATACGGATGTGGAGTTAATCATTTTACGGGGCCTCCATGACTGGATGGCTTGCCTGAATGTCTTTCATTCGGTTGGCGTTCCAGCATGAATTCAATCTGCAGCAAGGAAGCAGGCGTAAACTACAAAGGCGACGAACGGTTACTTGTCCGCTTATCCAGGCAAGTATTCTATAGAAGCCGCCAGCATGTAAGTGTACAACAACACTAGCAAGCCAGCAGAAAGAAAGTACACCGTTAACTTACGCTCTTCGATAAATAGTTCAACAATTAGGTTGAACGCGAAGCATCTAGTACCAAAGTAGCAAGTATAAGTCTGTCACACAGCAATTCTAGCAAGTATTCTGAAGCAAGACTTTAGCAGTACTCTAGCAAGACTAGCAATATCTTACTTAGAAAGACGGAAGACCTTAGCAAGACCTTCTATAAGTGTTACCTTGATATCATAACTAGACTATACTCAGCTTTGTCATTAGTAAGTCCCACAAGTAAGGAAAGGCACCGCTCTAAAGAGTGGTGCCTTTCGCATTTTAGGCCTTCTTTTCTGTCTATTCATCCCTCCTAAAAACTGGTAGTCTATAGACGAGGAGGTGATAGTTGTGATTAGCTTGATATTAGTCGCCTTAGTTGCCATAGAGCATCTTTACATACTTGTTCTGGAAATGTTTTTGTGGACTACTCCCCGGGGTAGGAAAACCTTTGGCACCACTCCAGAGTTAGCGGAGGCTTCCAAATCGCTTGCGGCCAACCAGGGTCTGTACAACGGATTTCTGGCAGCCGGTTTGGTCTGGGGGATCTTCCACCCTGACGCGGCCTTCGGACGGCAAATCGAAATTTTCTTTCTGATTTGTGTCCTTGTAGCGGCTCTTTACGGCGGAGCTACAGCCAAAAGATCCATTCTGCTGATGCAGGGCCTGCCTGCGCTTGTGGCTTTATTGGCGGTGCTTGTACTATAGCTGTTCTATAGCTCGTTCTATAGTTTATTTTATAGCTTGGTCTATAAAGAGCGCTGCAACCAAAACGGCGGATGCCCTGTTCGAAGGAGCATCCGCCGCTTTTTATTGTCCTTACTTTCCCCTATGTTTAGATTACCTTAGCCTCTTTCCCCCGAACCATTCCTTTGGAGGCATGGCGGTGGTGGAGCACATAATAAACGGCTACAGACAGAAGCGGAACCAGCCCTGCAACCAGATACATGAGGCGGTAGTCGCTGTACGAAGCAATCAACCCCATAAAGTAGGAGCCTAAGCCATAACCCAGGTCAAACAGCAGGAAAAAGGTGCCGTTAGCACTGCCCCGCCGGTGCGCCGGAGCCAGCTTCATCGCCAGTGCCTGGAAGCACGGAATGAGCGCGCCGTATCCGATCCCCATCACCACACCTGCGATCAGCACCATCGCTGAGGAATGAGCCTGACTTAGCATGATCATGCCGATGGCGAACAGCACAATGCCCGGATAATACAGATAATGCTCTTTATATTTATCAAAAATCTTCCCGATTACCGGACGGAAAGCCACGATCATGATCGCAAACACCACAAAGAAGTAACTCGTCACCTTCGTTTGGTGAATCTCGTTCGCGAAAGAGGACATAAAGCCGGACAACGAGCTGTAAGAGAAGGCCAGAATAAAACCGACCAATGAAATTGGCACCGCTTTAGGCTCAATAAAACCGCTGAGGCTCAGCCGTTTCTTGCGGCCGGCTGTTTCGGGTGCTGCAGCCGCTGCAACGGCCGCAGCAGCTTCAGCTGCTGTTGCTCCGCTGGCGCCGCTGAAGGCTGCGTTTGTGCCGCTGTCAGCGGAAGCCAAAGCCGCTCCCCTGCCGTCCTTGGCGGCCTGCTGCCGCGGCAGCTTGATCAGCAGCGTAAAGAGCAGCGACAGGGCTGCGATGGCCGACACGGCCAGCAGCAGGACGTTGATATTTTTATCCTTCCATAGAAAAAGCCCCATCGCAGGGCCGATAACCATCGCAATGCTCATGAACATGCTGAAGTATCCCATTCCCTCGCCTTGGCGCGAGTCCGGGATCATCGCGGAAGCGACTGTGCTTGTCGCGGTGGAAGCAACGGCATAACTCATGCCGTGGATCAGACGTACGACCAGGAAAAGCAGGATGCCTTTGGCTCCGAAATAACACAAGCTCGCGGCGAGGAAGACGGCCATGCCGATGACGGCCATTTTCTTTTTACCGAAACGATCGACCCACTGCCCCGAGAAAGGCCGCAGCAGCACGCCGCCAACGACATAAATCGTAATGGCCAGACCCATCTGCTGTTCATTGCCGTTCAGGCTGTCTTTCACATACAGCGGAAACGCCGTGGCCAGAATATAAAAAGTCAGAAACATAAAAAAGCTGCTCAAACAAACGACCAGGAAACTCCTCGTCCAAATTTTCTCTTTCATCAGCCAAACTCTCTCCATTTCCCGTGAAACTTGTCTCTGTATAAAACGCCTTCAGATCCCTCTTAATCCGGTGGGGAACTGAAGGGTCCGCTGTATCATTATAAATTTGAATATTCATAAAAAATAATACTTATTTTATAATCAAATCATCACATTAAAGTTATAGATCAAAAGTTGTGAATCGAATGTTATAGATTGAAAGTTATAGACCGAAGGAGACTTGTCGATGGAATTTCTGCAGCTTAAATATTTTCAGACTGTGGCCCGCCTTGAGCATATCACTAAAGCAGCCAAAGAATTAAACGTATCACAGCCTTCACTCAGCAACTCGATTCAACGGCTGGAGAACAGGCTCGGCATGCCGCTCTTCGAGCGTCAGGGCCGGCAGATCAAGCTGAATGCCTTCGGCAAAACCTATCTTCGCCGGGTGGAACAGGCTTTCCTTGAGCTCGAGGAAGGCGAACGGGAGCTGATCGATATGGCTGGACTTGAGCACGGGGTTGTCAGCATCGCCGTCTCGCTGCCTTACGTGCTGCCGACGCTGCTCAAGCAGTTCCTGACGCTGCATCCCCATGTGCGCATCGTTCAGCGTCAGCTCGGGTCGGCAGCCGAGCTGCGAAGCGAGCTGGAGAACGCCGAAATTGACTTCTGCATTTCTTCTACGGCTGTAGAGGGCCCGGACATCGAGTGGCTGACGCTCGCCGAAGAAGACTTATGCCTGACTGTACCCAAAGGTCACCGCTTTGCTTCCCGAAAATCAATCGCCCTGCGCGAAGCGGCGGACGAGCCTTTCATTTCATTGTCCGCACGCTCCAACTTCAGGGAAATCACGGATGCCTTCTGCCGCCAGGCCGGATTCGAGCCGCATGTCGCCTTTGAGCTGGAAGAGGTCAGCGCCGTGCAAACCCTCGTAGAAATGGGGCTTGGCATCACGTTTACGCTACCGCTTTCTCTCGGCAACCGGGCCTTGAATCCCGGCACCGTGCAGGTGCAGATCACCGAACCCCGCTGCCAACGAACCTTCGGCATCGCCTGGAACCGCAAGCATTATTTATCGCAAGCGGCGCAGCATTTCCGGGAGTTTGCGGTGGAGTTTTTCGGGCGGGATCGGGGATAGAGTTTGGGCGAGGTTGGGACTGGGATTAGGATGAATTCCCGGACTTCTTCCGCTTGTTATTTCCTTTCTTCAATTCGCTTCCGGAGAGAAGCGATAAACGCTTCTGTTTCGAGCGATTTCTGCTCCGCCTCTCCAAAAGTCCTGACCTGGATCCGACCTGACTCCTGCTCGGCATCGCCAACCACAAGGGTAAACGGAATTTTCTGCAGCTGCGCTTCCCGGATCCGGTAGCCCAGCTTCTCGCTCCGGCTGTCGATGTCCGCCCGGATCCCGGCCGCCAAAAGCTGCTGGTGGATCTCTTCGCCGTAATTGGCGTGGCTCTCCGCTACCGGAATAATGACGACCTGGACAGGAGCCAGCCATGCCGGGAATACACCCCCGTAATGCTCGATCAGGATACCCAGGAAACGGTCGATCGAACCGTAAACCGCGCGGTGAATCACAATGGGGGTTTGTTTCTCGTTACGTTCGTCGTAATAATTCAAACCAAATTTCTCCGGCATCTGGAAATCAAGCTGGATAGTTCCACACTGGTGGCTTCTGTTCAAAGCATCCTTGATGTGAAAATCAATCTTGGGGCCGTAGAAGGCCCCGTCGCCCGGGTTCAGGCTGTAGCCCAGCCCCGATTCTTCGAGGACATGGGCCAAAGCTTGCTCCGCCTGCTCCCACTGCTCATCGCTGCCCATCGAGTCGGCTGGCCTTGTGGACAATTCCAGGCTGTATTCGAAGCCAAAGATCCCGTAAATCTCCTGAACCAGCTGCAGCGTCCGTTTGATCTCCCATTCCATCTGGTCCGGCGTTACGAACAAGTGCGCATCATCCTGACAGAAGCTTCTCACCCGGAACAAGCCGTTCAGCGCCCCGCTGTACTCGTAGCGGTGAACCTGCCCGAACTCGGCGTAACGGACCGGAAGCTCCTTGTAGGAACGGCGTTTATTTTTGTAAAGCAGCATGTGGCCGGGACAGTTCATCGGTTTCACCGCATACTGATGCTGGTCGATCTCCGAGAAATACATGTTGTCCCGGTAATGCTCCCAATGCCCGGACTGTTCCCACATCTGCCGGTTCATGATGAATGGCGTACGGACTTCCTCATATTCGTATGTTTGCAAAAATCCCCGGGACAGGTTCTCCAGTTCCTGCCGCATCACCGTCCCTTTCGGCAGGTAAAAGGGCATCCCGGGCGCTTCCTCTGCGAACATAAACAATTCAAGCTGTTTCCCCAGCCTGCGGTGGTCGCGTTTCTGCGCTTCCTCTTGAGCCGCCAGATAACGTCTCAGCTCTTTCCCGCTCTCAAACGCAACCCCGTATACCCTTTGGAGCATCGGATTGCGGCTGTCTCCTTGCCAGTAAGCCCCGGCTACGTTCAGCAGCTTGAAGGCCAGCGGTTTGGGAGCCGCTAAATGGGCCAGGTTACCGGGATCGGCAAGGTCCCCCGCATGACGAATGTCAATGACGTCTACAAACCCTGCTTGTTCGTAAACAAGTACCCCCTCAGAATCGGGAAGTGCTATTAACCAATCCACCTTCCAACTCTCCTCTCTGGCTTCAAAAATCGGCACGGCTTCCTCTTTCGGAATCCTTCTGCATATATAAGGTTCCTTCTCAGCCGCCAGATTCTCCATCTCCCGTTCGATCATCTTCAAATCTTCCTCAGGCAAAGGGCTCGGCAAATCAAAATCATAATAAAATCCCTGATCCGTTAAAGCGAAAAGCCCCAACTTCGCCTCTGGGAACTTTTGTTGTACAACTCTTGCCAACAGTAAGGCAGCATAATTTCGACTGGCATCTTGAACTAAATGAATCACGGTAAGACACTCTCCTTTATTTTTGATTATTGATGAACAAAAAAACACGCTGTCCGCAAGGGACGAGCGTGCTCGTGGTTCCACCCAAATTCAATCTGCCGGCTGCCCGGCAAATCCTCTATGTTCTGTAACGGGAACTCCCGGCATCCCTTACTCTAACGGCAGCTATAGCAGGGCCGTCATTTCAGAAACGCAGCTACAAGGCGGTAAATCCATGCGACTTCCGAAGGGGCTTTCAGCCGGTGACCCCTCTCTCTGTTCGGTATCCTGCATGTATTCTTGCCCTTGATCTCAGCTGTTGATATTCAAATTAAAAAGAGCATGCTGTCCGCAAGGGACGAGCATGCTCGTGGTTCCACCCAAAATTTAATCTGCCGGTCGTCCGGCAAATCCTCAGCATTCTGTAACGGGAACTCCCGGCATTCCTTACTCTAACGGCAGATAAAGCAGGTCCGTTATTTCAAAAACGCAGCTACAAGGCGGTAAATCCATGCGACCCTCCGAAGGGGCTTTCAGCCGGTGACCCCTCTCTCTGTCCGGTATCCTGCATGTATTCATGTCCTTGATCTCAGCTGTTGATATTCAAATCAAAAAGAGCACGCTGTCCGCAAGGGACGAGCATGCTCGTGGTTCCACCCAAAATTTAATCTGCCGGCCGCCCGGCAAATCCTCAGTATTCTGTAACGGGAACTCCCGGCATTCCTTACTCTAACGGCAAATGCAGCAGGTCCGTTATTTCAAAAATGCAGCTACAAGGCGGTAAATTCGTGCGGCCTTCCGAAGGGGCTTTCAGCCGGGCGACCCCTCTCTCTGATCGGTATCCTGCATGCATTCATGTCCTTGATTCCAGCTTTTGTCATTCAGTTGGATATGCAGTTATGATAATCAACGAATCTGCATTTGTCAAACCTATTTCGGACAGCTCCCGCACCAAAGATGATCAAATAATCCTTTGCGCCTTACGGCAAAGCATGAACCACCGGTTTCACGTTTCTCGACCAGTTATAGCCGCTCGACGCATCCCAGTTGATGGACCAGGTCATCGCGCCGCGGATATCCGGATAAGCTTGAACCGGTTTGTAGCTGCCGCTTTGCGTTCCGTTCGCCAAGCTGCGGAGCGCGTCATTGACTACGGATGGAGCTACGTAACCGCCGCCTGCCGCCGAGGAAGTCGCAGGAACGCCAAGGCCCAGTTGGGAAGGAGAAACCCACTGCAGCGACAAGTCGGTCAAGGCCGTCAGGAATTCTACTGTGCCCTGAGAGTAACATTTTCCATCCCGTCCGAGCATACAACCCGAGTTGTAATATTGAACATTGATCACGGTCGTGATGTCTCTAAGGTTGCTGTAAAGCTGCATATAAGCCGTATTCGGACTTTGCATGTCGATCGTTTGTGGTGCCATAGTCAAAATAAATCCAGGCCCTACCTTTTGCTGCAGCTGCCGGATCGCCGTGGTCAGGTTGGGCATATTCATGCCGTGTTCCAGGTCAATGTCAATGCCGTCCAGTCCAAACCGGGTGATAATGCTGTACATGCTGTCCACAAAGTTGGCTACGTTAGGGGAAGCATTATCCAGGCTGATGTTGCCCTGCTCCCCGCCGATCGAGAGGATTACCTTCTTACCCGCCGCATGTTTGGCCTCAATGTCGCTGATGAGATTGGCATCCGTATACCCGCCGAGCGCGGAGGACAACGAAGAATCGACTCCGAATTTTACGGCTCCCGGTCTAGCTCCATCCATTTCGGCAAAAGCCAGCACGATCAAGTCATAGTCGTTTGGCACATCGCTCAGCTTCAGCGGGGTTGCACCGTTGACGAAGTTTTGCCAGTAGCCGGTCAGGATATGCTTAGGCAGCGTTCCGCCTCCTCCACCTCCGCCGCCTGACGAACCTGTCGTTGCGCTTACGCTGCTGCTGGAAGCCGATACGTTGCCTGCGGCGTCTTTGGCCGTTACCTTGAACGTATAGGCCGTAGCCGCGGCCAGCCCGGTAACCGTCGCGGATGTGCCAGTTACCGTCTGAACAACCGATCCGTTCCGGTAAACGTCATAACCGGTTACCCCTACATTATCGGTGGAGGTATTCCAGCTTAACGAAACGCTGGTGGAGGTAGTTCCGGTCACCGTAAGGTTTGATGGAGCCGTAGGCGCCTGCGTATCGCTTCCACCGCCTCCACCACCACCACCGCTTTGGGTTAGCTGCCACAGGGCAGGAACATTAGGCGGCTCCCAGCCAACCAGCGAGGTATGCGCCTGGATGGCTTTATACGTGCTGCTATTATAGGTGACCGTATCATTAACCGCATAGGAAACGTTCGGGGCCCAGGCACCCCGATCTGCAGCCGAAGCAACGTCTGCGCCCAATACGCCGAAAATCATCGTAAAAACCAGTACAAGCGGAAGAAAAAGACCTTTGAAAGACAACTTTTGAGAGAAAAGCTTCTTCTTCATAGATTCTCCTCCTTTATCGAATGTGTGTTAACGGCCGGACAAACCAAAGCTCACCTCCTTTACAGAGTTTAAGAGCGTTAATCCCAGCAAAATCCGGATGCAGGGGGCCATCTACCAGCAAGAGAAACCAACCGGGGAACGTAAAATAGTAGTATTCATAACAGCAAAAATAATAGGTGATCGTAGTCAGAGTAATTGCGGAAAGAGCGTTGGAGTGTCACCAAGAGTATTATGGCCTGAAGTGTTGATAGAAGTGTTGCTGGAGCGTTGTTAGGAGTGTTGTTGGAGGCAATGACAGAAGTATTGTTAGCAGTATTGTTAGCAGTATTGTTAGAAGCATTCTTAGGAATTAGAGGTTAAGGGCTGGAGTTAGTTAGAGTCTCTATTAATCATAGAAGGACCCGACTCCTACGGACTTTCTATTTTTTGGAGTTAATATAACATAATTGTAATTCTAGGGGTAGGGATAAATTTATGCGCTCTCTGCTTTAATAACCGAAACAAGAAGATTTCATCCCTTACCCAGACCCCGGCCCTAAGCAGCTCAAAAAATAAAGAAAGAGCAGATTCCCAAAGGAACCCGCTCTTTCTTTGCTTCTCTGCCCAATTCCAACAAAATTCAAACTTCTTAAGTCTTAAATCCGTTTGAACTGAATGGTGTTGATCTGCAAGCCTGGTTTGGTTACTTCCAGCTTCATTTCGTAGACACCGGCTTCCAGAACGATGTGCACCAGCGTCTGTTTGATCCAGTTCGCATTTGTGCCGTTCGTTTGAATGGTGGTTACGATCTGTCCGTTCAGAATCAAATTGCATGCGCTTTGAGCCTGATCCGATTCCGCAGACATAAGACCGGCATAGAGACGATATTTACCGGCTTCTTCTACCCGGATATAGGTCGTTCCTTCGGTCTCCGTTGCCACCGCGGTCTCTTCCGCTACAACCTGAACCTGTTCAGGCGCAAGGGAAGCATCCGCTTTATAGGATTTAACCTCTTCATCCGTTGCCTGCCAGTCTCTGGAGAATACCGGAGCATGCATCAGGAAGCGGCAGATGTTCATAGCCGAACGCTGCAGCTCTCCGCGGGTCAAGGTGCCGTTCTCCAGCGATTCGCGGGAGTTGTCGTCCCAGACATTCGTCTCTGCGCCATAGTTGGCCACAACCATGTACAGGTCGTTTTGAGCGCGTACCATGAAATTGGTGAATTTGCGGCTTGCCGGCCCACCGTTCACGGTATCGTTCATAACCGCCCACCAGTCCGTCATCACAATACCGGTATATCCCCACTCACCGCGAAGAATTGTGGTGTTCAGGTCGTAGTTGGAAGCCGCCCAGTGACCATTCACCGGATTGTAGGAGGTCATGATCGAATTGGCTCCGCTTTCCTTAACGGCAATTTCGAAGCCTTTCAGGTAAATCTCGCGCAAAGCCCGTTCAGATACCACGGCATCTACCTTGGTCCGGTATTGCTCCTGGTTGTTGCAGGCAAAATGCTTCAACGTGGCGTTGGAACCGCCTTTCTTGATGCCGTTCACGCAAGCTGTTGCAAACAGACCGGAAATCAGCGGATCTTCAGAGAAGTACTCAAAGTTCCGTCCGTTCAGCGGGCTGCGGCGGATGTTCAGGCCAGGTCCGAGCAGCGTATCAATCTCGTTGCGAAGCAGCTCCTGACCCTCAAGTACATAAAGCTCCTCAACCAGCGCTGTGTCCCAGGTAGCAGCCAGCAGCGTTCCGATCGAAACCTGGGTTGCTTTGTCCCCGCTGTCCATCCGGATACCGGAAGGACCGTCCGCTGTACAGCCGACAGGAATGCCGAAGCCCTGAAGCGGTTCGCTGACCCCGCCAAACGCCGAAGCCGTTCCCGGCGTAACCCGCGGGCTGCTCATGCCTTCGCCGCGCACGATGGCCATCAGATCCTCGTCACTCAGCTGAGCAATGAAGGTCTCCATGCTGACTTTGCCATCCAGCACATCCTGCAGTTTGTAGCCTTGGTCGCCAGTGTACTCAAACGACTGTGGAAGGTTCTTCTCAATCCGCTCAGCCAGCGAGAATTGCAGCTTTGGAACCTCGGTATATTCCAGCTCATAAGTGCCGTCGGTCTTACGGCTCCCCGGCTTCATGCGTGTGAAATCCTCAGTCGGCGCCAGCGCCTGCTGGAGCTGTTCGATCACCTGGAGCGATTCCACAACATAACCGTTTTGGCCGTCTACGGCCACTTCGGAAAGCTTTTTCACACTGGTTCCGGCAAAAATATGATAAGTTCCCTCTTCGAGCACATAAGCGTAAGCGTGTCCTGTTACGCCCGCATCGTCATAGGAAACCATACGTGTTACCGGGAAGCTGATCGTCAGCTTCTGCGATTCGCCCGGCTGGAGAAGGCTTGTCTTGCCGAAAGCAGCAAGTACTTTAGCCGGCTGGCCCAGCTTTCCTTGAGGAGCTTCATAATAAAGCTGAACAACTTCTTTACCTGCGTAAGTGCTGCCAGTGTTCATTACGTTAACGGATGCTTCGATATACGGCGCTCCGCCTTGGGTCACCACTTTCGCTGCCTCAGGCTTCACGTCAAATGTGGTGTAGGACAAACCAAACCCGAATTCGTATTGAACTTTATCCGGGCAGAAGGTTTCGAAGTAACGGTAACCTACGTAGATGTCCTCCTGATAAAGGTTTTTGAATTCGTTTCCATAGTTTTGAGTAGAAGGATAATCCTCAAGCGAATAAGCGATCGTATCGGTCAGTTTACCGCTTGGCGTTACTTCGCCGGCCAGCACGTCTGCGATCGCATTGCCGCCCTCCATGCCTCCATGCCAGGAATAAATGACGGTGGAGATCGGATGGACATAGCTGCTGTCATTCACCCAGCTCATGTCGATAATATTGGATACGTTAAGCACGACTACAGTTTTATCGAAATGGGACGTAACTTTCTTGATCATGTCCAGTTCATCCGCAGTGAGCAGATAGCTGCCCGGCTCGCCGGCATTATCCTGGTCCTCGCCAGCCGTGCGGCCAATCACTACAACTGCTTTCTCCGAGCGGGTTCTCGCCTGGGCTACAAGCTCGTCGCTCAGCGGCATTTCCTTCTGATGCCAAGGTTCGGCAGCCCAGCCGCCTCCGCCGTTATCAAACGGGTTCTGCTCGATCCACTTCTCATAAACCGCTGCAAGCTCTTCGTCAACCTTCAAGTTGGTCTTGGAACGAAGTCCGTCAAGCAGGTTGGTGGTGTAAGCCACGTTTACACTGCCGCCTGATCCAGTGCCGCTGCGGTAATAGTTAACTTGGGTGCGTCCGAAGACGGATACGCTTTCACCATTGCCAAGCGGAAGGACCTGTCCTTCATTCTTCAGCAACACGGCGCCGTCAGCCGCTACCTTACGGCTAAATTCTGCAAAACCTTCCAATGGAACTCCAATTAGCTGCTTGCTCAATATGTTCCCCTCCAAGTTATAAAATACTGAACGATTCGTTGCTCATAACTACTTTTTATTGGTGGTATTCTCTCTCTAAAACCGAGTGTTTGCCCCAAATATTATGAAATCGATTTTATTTAGGTCCGGTTTGAATGAAATCGATTTTATTTTTATGAGCAGGAAGACCCGTACAGCTTATGTTACCAGCATAATCTGTTACGGTCTATCCTACAAGCACCTAATCAAAGAACTTTTGTAACCATAACTTAAAAATACCTACATAACTCCAAAAAGGAAGTCAGTTAAACCAATTTCTGACCGCAATTCGGGCAGAAATTAGCGCCTTCATTCTTCGCGCCGCAGTTCGGACAGAAATTCGGCCGTGTGACGTTACCTGGAGCTGAAGACGGTGCAGGTGCCGCAGGGGGCTGCTGAGCAGACGGCTGCCCTGCTCCTGCTCCGGCGCTGGGACCACCGCTATTTGGCCCTGCAGCTGGGCCTTGTCCTTGTCCCTGTCCCCGTCCGCCGTTCATGTTCTTCAGCATTTCATTCGCCATATTCATGCCCATCATCATGCCGGCCATGTCAGACGCCGCACCGCCGCCCGCAACCTTGCCGGAAGCGATGCCGTCGGTCATGCTGACCTGCTGGTATTTCTGCAGATCGCCGATCATCTGGTAGGAAGCATTTTTCGTAATCATCTCCTGAATTTCAGCCGGATAATTGAAGCTCATCACCTGAAAGCCGGTCACCGTCAGGCCGTCACCCATGATCTGCATATCCAAATCCTCGCGGATCCCTGCCGCAATCGCATCAGCGTTAGCCTGCAGATTAAACATGTCTTTGCCTTCTTTGCTAATCCACTTCATCAGCAGCTGGTTCAGCACCGAGGTGATCCGCACCTTGACGTCATCGACCAGGTAGCTTTCCTTGATGCCGGCGATCTTGTCAATCAGCGTCACATAATCATTCACCTTGAAGTTGAACGTGCCGTTGGCCCGAATCGGCATGCCGCCTGGCAGCTGCGGCGTCGGGATCAGAATCGGGCTTTGCGTGCCCCATCTGACCGTGAACTCCTTCGTATTCACGAACAGCACTTCAACTCTCATGCCGCTGTTGAAGCCGAATTTAAAGCCCTTTAACGTGGAGAGAAAAGGAATGATGTCTGAGTCCACGTTATAGACGCCTTCTTGTTCAAAAATGCCCTCAATTTTGCCATTGTTAATAAACACGGCATCCTGGCCGGAGCGGATGACCAGCTTACTGCCCTTCTTAATCTCCCGGTTGTTCCATTTCCAAAAGATCATATCGTCGCGGAACTCTTCCCATTCCACAACATTTGAGAACTGGTTTTTAAAGAAGCCCATTTCATCCTCCACCTTTCCCTGTGTAAGTCGTCCTCCGCCTTAAAAAGAACCCCGGCTTCCGCTATGCGAATGCCCGCCGCCGGTTCTGCCGCCTCCACCGCCTCCGCCTGAGCCGCTGGATTGCCGCTCAATCTTCCGCCTTGTCGTAGTCGTCCGGATATAACGGTCTTCTTGGGCAAGAACACCCGATGTCGCCGCATCTTCATAAGTCATCCGGTTCACGGTAACGGTTCCGCCTGAACGGTAAGCCATGATGCCAACCACGATACCGCCGATAACAACGGCCACGCCGAGCTGGAACCACCCGTTAAACAAAATATTGTCCGGATTCACCCCCGGCTTGAAGCCCATATATTTGTATGCGGTCTTGATGTACGTTTCAAATGCATCCGCATAATTCCCTTCGGTTAGATCCGGCGTAATCTTGCTGCGAATCTTTTGCAGCCGTCCGTCATCCAGCCTTTCCTCCGCTTTATAGAATCCGGCCAGATAAACGTCCCTGTTCCTCATATCCAGCGTCAGAATTGCCGCATTGCCATGGGGTTTATCGTACCCCGGCGCCTTCTCGTCGTAGAAATTCTCCGTCAGATCCACAACGTCCAGATTCTCGGGATTATCGGTAGTAAAAATAATAAAGTCCGTTTCACGCTCCGCTCCGTAACGGAGAGCCAGCTCGTTAAGCTCCTTGGTCTGCTCCGCGGTCAGCAAATGTGCCTCATCATAAATAAGCGACTTGTTAACTTCGGACGCTGCGTGCTGGAAAGGAAGACCCACAACTGCAAATAAAAGAAGCAGAAACAGCCAAAGTCTACCGAGCTTATTCATATATTTGTGTTTGTTCATGTGCTTGCGTTTGTTCTTGTTTTTGTTCATATGCGTGTTCACAGAAAACCGCCTCCCATCACCAGGGATAACAGCTTCAGCGCCACCAGGGAAACGCAGGAGACGCCTGCAAACCAGGCTGTCACCTTCGCTTTGCTGATCGGCGGTTTGCCTACAACCTTGCCCGTTTGTCCGTTCATCGCAAACGTATGCTGCTGCTTGTTGAAATCGTAATACACCATCCAGACCGGCAGTAGAGCATAATCCGACTGCTTCAGCGAGGTGTCGATATTTTTGTTCGTATAATTAACGGTTGTATACCCCGACACGGAAGACGAAATCGCGGATTCGATGTATCCTCTTATTTTCCCTTTGGCGCGGGGGAGAAGTTCTCCATCGTCAAAGCTGTATTTTTCGGCGATGAATCCGGCCAGGTAAGGTGTCTTGAAATCCTTCATCTCCCCATAAGGGAATGGCTCCAGCTTATCCATCAGCTCATCGTTCAGCTTCTTGGAAGCATCCACCGGGACCCGTTTGTAATTAAGCTTCAGCCGCCGATAGACTTCAAAATGCTGGGTTTCCGTAATCTGATAATCGCCCCTGGTATAGGTTCTGACCCGGGTAGCATGGCCCTGCACTTCCACGTTGTTATGAAGCTCATACAGCCAGAAGGGAACGTAAATGCCGGTTATGCTTTTGACCCGGTCGGCTGTCATGAATCCGTTTGGCGTCAGCAGCCCGTTCTTGCACCATTTCTTGAAGGCCTTCATAGCCTCTTCTTTGCTGATGGAAAAAGGAATGACCAGCGCCGGGGCCAAATCCCCGGTCAAACGGTCGCCCAGCACAACCGCCGAGCCACAGAAGCTGCAGGTTGTCGCGCTGGTGTCCGCATCGGTGATGATTACCGCCCCGCAGCTGGTGCAGTGGTATTCCTGAGCCTGGTCTTCTTCCGTAAATACGGTCTGCGTCAAAGGGTCCTGAAGTTGTTCGATATTATCTTGCCTGCCGCAGCTGGGACAGGAAAGCTTTCCGGTCGCGCTGTCGAACACCATTCCGCTCCCGCAGTTCGGACATTTGTATTCAATTACCGGCACAATCTCACCTCTTTGGAACCAAAGAAGGATTATTCCTTTCGGTTCAGTTTCTCCTTGATAGCAGCCAGCTCTTCTTCCGGACTTGCCACAGGGGTCTCCCAATTGGAGGAAGACGGTTTATCATCGTCTGAACTCCCGGGCGAACGGCTGTCTTGAACGCCCTCCGCTTGCTCCAGCTTGGCAATCAGCGTGTCCAGATCGTCCTCCTCGGCGCCGCCCCTCAGCTCTGCCAGGGCAAGAGCTGCGTTCAAGGCCAGATCGGCCTTCTCTTCCAGCGCTTTGAAGGCCGAATTTGCTCCGCCGGATTCGTTCAAGCGCTGCTGGAACTTGGCCTCCGCCAGCTTGCCCTTCAGCTCGGCCTGGCGCTTCTCCAGCCGATTCAGATCGGCCAGCAGCTTCTCCTTCATCCGCTTCATGCCTTCTGCTTGGGCTGCCGCCTGGTTATAAGCCGCGCGAAGCCCGATCAGCTTCTCTTCCCTATCCGCCTTGCGCTTCAGAAAGTCCAGCGCATCTTCCTCCCGGCCTGCTTCCATCGACTTCTCGGCGTAACGCTGCAGCTTGCGGATCTCCGCTTGAGCTTCATCCAGGGCCTGGCGGGCTCTCCGTTCATCCGCCTGTACGGCAGCGGTTTCGGCCTCCAGCTGTCCCAAATCGCTGCTCAAGCTGCGCATGTAAGCGTCAGCTTCCTGCTCCGGGTCCGCTGCTTTGTCCAATAAAGCGTTCACATTCATCTTCATCACTTGGCGAAATCTCGACAGGATCCCCATTCGGCGCTTCCTCCTCGATCAATTGCATGTATTCTTATAATACATGAAAAAGGCGGCTAAGGTTTCATTTTGACCAAAAAGCCATCATCCTTTTACGAATGATGGCTTAGATTCTGCCCAGCAAAAATGCCTATCTAGGAGTCAAAATTCCTCATATTCCGCAGGGTCCTGTCCCCACAGCCGGCCGTCTTCCCGGTTAAAGCTTGAAATAACGTCCATTTCCGCTTTGGACAGCTCGAAGTCAAAAATGCTCAGATTCTCGACCTGATGCTCAAGCGAGCCCGCTTTCGGGATCGGAACCGCTCCCAGCTGGATATGCCAGCGCAGGATGACCTGCGTATTCGTTTTGCCGTGGGCAGCAGCGATCGCGCCAATCCTCTCATCCTGCAAAATGCTGTGGCCCCGGCCCAGCGGACTCCAAGACTCCGTTACGATGCCGTGCTCGGCATCTTTCTGCCGCTGGTAGGCTTGGTCAAAGAACGGATGCAGCTCCACTTGATTGAGGCTTGGCGCAACGCCCGTCTCCTTGATAATCCGCTTGTTATGCTCCGGCAGGAAATTGCAGACGCCGATGGAGCGGATATAGCCCCGTTTCTTGGCTTCGATCATCGCCTGCCAAGCCTCCACGTACCGGTCCGTCTTCGGATTCGGCCAATGGATCAAATAAAGATCATAATAGTCCAGTCCGGCGCGGTACAGGGACTCCTCAATGGTCACAAGCGCCTGATCATAAGCCTGGCGGCGGCCTGGCAGCTTGGAGCAGATCAGCAGGTCTTCGCGCGGAACGGAGCTGAGGCGAATCGCTTCGCCAAGCGCACCTTCATTTTCATAATTAAATGCGCTGTCCAGCAGCCGGTAGCCGGCATCAATCGCCCCGGCCATTGACTTTGCTCCGTCTCTGCCTTTTAGCGTATACGTGCCAAGGCCGATTTGGGGAATTTTCAAGCCGTCGTTGAGTACAATTTCAGGAATCGGGTTCATGTCCGTTGCCTCCTCATTCAGTGTGCTCCATTGATCTTAGTCTTCTACTACTCTTTACCTTATCACCATTTGATTGGCCTGGCAAAATGAGCAAACCGCGTTTACTTCAACCCTCTCATTTGATAAGCTAACAATTAAAAAAATTCCTTAAGAATGGAGATATATTCAAATGAGCGAATCTAACCAAACCCCATCCACCGGACCGCGTTTGGCCCCTCCATTTCGCGCCGATCAGGTCGGGAGCCTGCTGAGAACTGACCGAATCAAACAGGCCCGCCAGCAAAAGGCCGCAGGCAGCTTGTCTGCCGAACAGCTGCGCCTGATCGAGAACGAAGAAATTGCACGTATTGTAGAGAAGCAGAAAGAGGTAGGCTTGCAGGCCGTGACAGACGGCGAGTTCCGCCGCGCTTACTGGCATTTCGATTTTCTGGAGCATCTGGACGGCGTGACCGGCTATGAAGCGGAGAGCGGTATCCAGTTCCAGCAGACCCAAACCAAAGCCCATTCTATTCTGGTTAATGGCAAACTTGGCTTCTCCGCCCACCCGATGCTGGAGGATTACAAGTTCTTACACAGCATTGCCGGCAGCCACACAGCCAAGATGACGATTCCAAGCCCAAGCATGCTGCATTTCCGCGGCACGATTGATCCGAAGGTTTACGGGGATCAGGATGAGTTCTTCCATGACCTGGCCGCCGCCTATAAGCAGGCGCTACAAGCCTTCTATGACGCCGGCTGTCGTTATTTGCAGCTGGATGATACGGCCTGGGCGTACCTGTGCTCGGAGGAGCAGAAGGAACAGCTTCGCGCCCGCGGCCTCAATCCGGACGAGCTGTCTGCCCGTTACGCACAAACGATCAACGACGCCGTTAGCGGTCGTCCGGATGATCTCAAGATCACCATGCATATCTGCCGCGGCAACTTCCGCTCTACCTGGATTTCCTCAGGCGGTTATGAGCCGGTGGCCGAGACGCTGTTTGGCGGATTGAACATTGACGGATTTTTCCTCGAATATGACAGCGACCGGGCCGGCGGTTTCGAACCCCTGCGTTACGTGAACCGTCCGGATCTGTCGATCGTGCTTGGGCTGATTACCTCCAAATTTGGAGAACTGGAGCAAGCTGACGAGATCAAACGCCGGATCGAGGAAGCTTCCAGGATCGTAAGTCTGGATCAGCTGTGCCTCAGCCCGCAGTGCGGATTTGCCTCCACCGAAGAAGGCAACCTGCTGACCGAAGAGCAGCAGTGGGCCAAACTCCGCCATGTCGTGGAAATTGCCCGGGACGTGTGGAAGGGTTAATCAGCAGCCAAAGGCCAGACCAGCCGTCAGCCCGGATCGGGCAGACGGCTGGTTTTATTTTTCAGCGGAAATAGGCTCTTATGATCTCTCTCATAGAACCCCTTTGTTCATTAAATTGCCGGACCCGGTGGCCGTTCGCCCCTGACGGATGCGGGAAGCCCCATAGACATTGCTCCTCCCGGAGGATGCCCTTCTGTACCAGCACCCGGCAAATCCCTTCAACCGCTTTGCCCAGCGGAATGACGAGCACACGGCGAAAGCCGCCGCCGCAAGCGTCCAGGGAACCGAGTTCCCCTTGGATAGAATTTACGGCAAAGTCCCTGAGGAAATCGGACGACAGCAAATCCGGCCTGCTTCCCGTGTAATTATGGCCGCGGGCAAACACCGGATAACGCAGGACGGAGGTGGTATGCAGAAGCTGCTGACTCCCCTCAAACAACAGCTGAGCGGAAGACAAGCCGAGCGGCGCCGGCAGGTCTAGGGTATCCAGCATCCGGATGATATTGTTCCGCATGGGACCGGCAAAGCGAGCAGCCTCCTTAGCTTGCTGAAGAATGTCTTCATCCCTAAGCTCCGGCCCCTGATTCTGCTGCAAACAATCCCTCGCCGTTTCAAAAGCCAGCTTCATCTGGCTCCAACCGGGCGTTAAGCCTGCGATAAGAATCTGCGCGTACGGGTTAACGATTTCGTTGTGCGGCGCATAATACATGGATACAGGCCCTGATTCGGCCAGCAGAAAGCGCTCATGGAGCAGATCGGCTTTGGTAAGAGGCCGGGAAGGAAGCTGGCGAATATAAGGTTTGTATGCTGAAAAAGCTGCTGCGTACAACATGCTTTGCTTGTCCTATCTCCTTTCGATCGGGAACGCTGGGGACGCCCCTAAGCTATGTCACCTTCCCTGATTACAGTCTGCCAGAAGGGGAAGACCGCCGGGAAATAATTTCCTGGTAGAGTTAACGGTCCAATAACAAATAAAGCTTATACTACGTATACAGCACTACATTTCATTCAACAAGGAAAGGAACTTATAAGATGGGGATACACACCTACTTCCAATCGTTAACCGATTTAGAGCGAATCATCCGATGTCCCGGTAAATTCAAGTTTCAGGAGCACAGCGTTGCCGAGCATTCCTGGAAAGTCGTGCAATACGCCAAAACCTTGGCCGATATTGAAGAAAGTCACGGCGTCGCCGTGAACTGGAAGAAGCTGTATGAAATCACGAGCAGTCATGATTACGGGGAAATTTTTATCGGGGATATCAAAACCCCTGTGAAACACTACTCACTCGAGCTCCGCGCCATGCTGCAGCAGGTGGAGGAAGGTATGGTTGCGCATTTTATTGACGGGCATATTCCAGAGGAATTCAAACCGATCTTTCGCAGACAGCTGCGGGAAGGCAAAGACGATTCCGTAGAAGGCCGAATCCTGGAGGTTGCCGATAAACTCGACCAGATCTACGAAGCCTTCGCCGAGCTGCAAAAAGGAAACACGGAGAAAGAATTTGTATTTATGTACCGGAGCGCCCTGATCAAAATCAAAGGCATCCAGCTGCACTGCGTGGATTATTTTCTGGAACAGATTCTGCCTGACCTGGTCAGCGAAGGCTCACGATCCCCTATCGATATTGAGCAGATTACCAAAGACGCGTTGGCATCTTAACCTCCCCTTATGCCCCTCCTTTTAATCCCCCTCTTGATTCGCAAATCTATTTTATTTGAAAAGAAACAAAAAGCCAGCCTCGGACAGGCTGGCTTTCTATTGGAATGAGAACCGACCTTCACCTCCGAGTTCTCGCCCCTTGGATGGATGATTTCACGCCTTTCCAAACCCAGCTGTCCACTTCCGGCAGGTCGACGCCTTCTTCGCGGATATATTGATGATGTTTCTCTAACATCTGTTCCATTTCTTTCACGATAGCAGCATATTGTCCGGCTTCAGGCAGGCTCAATACCGCTTCCTTCACCAGATCAAAGCGGTCCATCTGGTTGAGCACACGCATATCGAAAGGAGTGGTGATATCGCCGTTTTCTCGGTAGCCGTGAACATGAAGATTATGATTATTGCGGTCAAAGAACAGGTCTTTGATGAGCCCTTCATAACCATGGAAAGCGAAGATCACCGGTTTATCGGCTGTAAAATAACGGTCGAACTCCTCATCGGACAATCCCCGCGGATCAAGCTTCCGGCTTCTCAGCTTAAGCAGATCAACCACGTTGATATAACGGATCTTCAGCTGCGGCAGCTTCTCGTGCAGCATGGAGATCGCCGCCAGGCTTTCAATGGTTGGCTCGGTGCCGGAGGACGCCATCACCAGGTCCGGCTCCCCACCTTGGTCCGTGCTGGCCCAATCGATGATTTTGAGGCCGTTATCCACCAGCTCCTGCGCTTCATCTGCCGAGAAGAACTGCGGACGCGGATGTTTGGACGACACGATCAGGTTGATCTTCTGACGGTCGTTAAGCACTTTATCGAACACAGCCAGCAAAGTGTTGGCGTCAGCCGGCAAATACTCGCGGATGAATTCCGGTTTCTTGTCGGCCAGGTGCCCGAGCAGGCCTGGATCCTGGTGCGTATAACCATTGTGGTCCTGCTGGAACACCGTCGAGGTCGCCACAATGTTAAGGGACGGAATATCGGCGCGCCAGCTTTGCTCCGTTGCTTTGCGCAGCCATTTGAAATGCTGCGTAATCATGGAGTCCACGACCCGCAGGAACGCTTCATAGCTGGCAAAAAATCCGTGGCGTCCGGTCAGCACGTATCCTTCCAGCAAGCCTTCCGCCTGATGTTCGGACAACTGGGAATCGATAACGCGGCCATAGGAAGCCATAAATTCGTCGTTCGGCTCCATGATTTTCTCCAGCCACTGGCGTTTTGTAGCTTCAAAGACAGGCGCCAAACGGTTGGACATCGTTTCATCCGGTCCGAAGATGCGGAAGTTTTTGCTCGTTTCGTTCAGCTCAATGACTTCTTTGAGGTATTTGCCCAGCACGGACATGTCCTGGGCGGTCTGTTTGCCGGGCTCGCTGTTGTCCAGCGCGTATTTGCGGAAGTCCGGTAGCTTCAGGTCTTTGATCTGCTTGCCGGCATTGGTCACCGGATTCATCGCCATCCGTCTGTCTCCTTTTGGCGCGAGCTCGGCGATTTCGGCGTGCAGACGGCCCTTTTCATCAAACAGCTCTTCCGGTCTATAGCTGTTCAGCCACTGCAGCAGGGCATCTGCATGCTCCATATGCTTCTGATCCACCGGGATCGGTACCTGGTGGGCACGGAAGGAGTTTTCATTCGGCACCTGATCCCACTCTTTAGGCCCGGTCCAGCCTTTAGGGGAACGGAATACCAGCATCGGCCAAGCCGGGCGGGCGGAGTCGTTATTTTCACGCGCATAGCTTTGAATAGCACCAATGCGTTCCACAATCGCATCCAACGTTTCCGCCATAGCAGGATGCATGTGCGCCGGATCGCTGCCTTCCACGAAATAAGGCTCCCAGCCGTAACCTTTGAAATAAGCGGTCAGCTCTTCTTTGCTCATCCGCGACAGCAGGGTCGGGTTGCTGATCTTAAAGCCGTTCAAATGCAAAATCGGCAGCACGGCACCGTCGGTGATCGGGTTAATGAAGCGGTTCGAGAACCAGGAAGCGGCAAGCGGACCGGTTTCGGCTTCACCGTCACCCACAACGACAGCCGCAATCAGGTCAGGATTATCCAGAATGGCCCCCGTACCGTGGGATAAAGAGTATCCAAGCTCTCCGCCTTCATGAATGGAACCCGGCGTTTCCGGCGCTGCATGAGAAGCGATCCCGCCCGGGAAGGAGAACTGCTTGAAGAGCTTCGTCATCCCCGGGATATCCTGCGTAATTTGAGGATAAATTTCCGTGTAGCTGCCGTCCAGATACGAATTGGACACCATAACCTGGCCGCCGTGGCCCGGTCCTTCAATGTAAAACATATTCAAGTCATATTTGTTGATCACCCGATTTAAATGAGCATAAATAAAGTTTTGGCCCGGAATCGTACCCCAGTGTCCAATCGGTTTCACTTTGATATCCTCGGCTTTAAGCGGTTCGCGGAGCAAAGGGTTGCTTTTCAAATAAAGCTGTCCCACCGAGATATAATTGGCCGCCCGCCAAAACGCATCCAATTTGTCCAGGTATTCTTGGGACGAATAATCAACTTTGGTATCGGTAACTAACATTTCACCCACTCCTTTATCTCTAATATTGTGAATAATTTCACTTGTAGTTACATCATAACAACCTTTTTGAGAAATGATACGGTCCAATTTTGTGAAAAAGTGAACATAGTATGAAATTTAGAACTCAGCCTCCGAAGGAAACAAAAAGAAGACCAGCATCCGCTGATCCTCAGTCTTCCCTACCGCTCCTGAACCGATACAAAGCTATTGAATTTCATGTACTGATAATGGAACCGCATATGGGAGAATTCGAAAGGCGTCCCGTTGTCCAGAAAAAAAATTCCCTCCATAACGCCGACCGGCTCATGCGGCTTTAAATGAAGCAGCTCCTGGTCGGCAGGCTCGGAGGGCTCGGCGAACACGGACAAAAACGATTTGGTGACCGCCAGATTGTGCGCTTCCTCCAAGTAATTAAAAATCGATCCCTCAATGATGGCCAGGTTCAGATTCTGCACGATCTTGATCGGAATGTAGCCTGTCTCAATCATAAACGGATCTTCCTCAAATAACCGGAGGCGGACGATTTTATACACGAAATCATGAGGCCCCAGGAACAAATCCCTCTGCAGTTCTTCCGTAGGAAGGATCACTTCAAAGCTGATCACCTTCACCTTCGGCTTCTGCCCGTGCATCTGGAAATTGTCGGTGACGCCCAGATTGGAGCCCTCGTAATTGAAGATCGATTCGTTCTTGATGTACAACGGATTAATAAAGGTGCCTGAACCCTGTTTCTTAAAAATAAGTCCGGCATGTTCCATTCGGGCAAGCGCCCGTTTCACGGAGCTCCGACTCACCCGGTAATGCTCGCTGAGACTCCGCTCATCCGGCAGACGCATGTCCGGGAACTGGCCTGCCAATATTTTTGATTTAAGATCATCCATAATTTGCTTGTACACAAACTGAGTCATGGCCTACTCCTTCTTCGTTTCGTCAGCTCTCGGCTTCACGGATGCGCGTTGGCCCGTCCAATGCAGCCTACTATACCATAATCGGCCAAGGGGGGGGGATATGCACTGTTAGGCTAACAATTGAGAATTTCTTAAGAATGGAGATCTCCTATCGTGGAAATTGCCTGGACCGGTGGCCGTTTGTTTTCGACGGATGCGCGAAGCCCCACAAACATTGCTCCTCCCGGAGGATTCCCTCCTGCACCAGCACTCTACAGATCCCTTCAACCGCTTTCCCTAGTTATTTTAGACTCACTTATGTAAAAGTCTTCATTAAAGGAAGTGAGATTTCCACCGTCGTTCCCTTCTTTTCTTCACTGAACAAAGAAATACAGCCTCCGTGGTTCTCAATCAACTTTTTACTGATCATAAACCCCAGACCGGTTCCTTTTTCTTTAGTTGTATAAAAAGGCTGCCCCAGATTCGCCAAGATATGCTTCGGAATTCCGGAGCCTTGATCGATGAAACGAATGATTATGTGGTTTCGCGCTATTCTACTCTGAATAAGGACCTTCCCTCCATGGGGCATCGCTTCAAAAGCATTTTTCAAAATGTTAATGAATACCTGTTTAATGTGATTTTCTTCACATTCTATCCAAATCTCTTTCTGCATCAATTCAGTTTCCATTACCACGTTATACATATTTGCCTGAGCGCTTAATAAAGTAACGACATCTTTAATAATAGACTTAATTTTCTTTCGCTCAAAGTGAGTGGCCTGAGGTTTGGCAAGCACTAAAAGTTCACTGAGGATGAGTTCAATCCGACCGATCTCCGCCGACATAATTTCATAGTACATCTTTTTTTCTGTACTGCCGGACTTAATTAATTGGAGAAAGCCCTTAATCGTAGTGACGGGGTTCCGTATTTCATGAGCAATGCCGGCCGCCAGCTCTCCTGCCACTGACAGTTTTTCACTTCTAATCATTAGCTGTTGAGCCTGTTTGCTTTCCGTCATATCCCGAAGAATCTCCGCTCTTCCGTTCACTTTATCATTTTCATCACGCAAGGAAAAACAGGATAACATTACATCGGTTTCCTGTCCCTGCTTTGTTTTTCTAACCGTCTCGTAGCCTTCAATACTATCACCCAACAGGGCAAAACTCCGGTTTCGGGCCACCTCGAATTTTCGATCCTCAGGGACAAACATCAACTGGTTGGTATCCATCCCTAAAATGTCACTTGCGCACCAACCAAATTTTTTCTCAAAAGCCTCATTTACTTTAAGGACTTTATTATCATTATCCAGGATCATGATCGCATCCAAATTCCGCATGATAAAAGAATCCAATTGGTGTTCTGTGGCTCTCAATTTTCTTTCCACGCTGTTGTTCTTCTGCTTGGCTGACCGGAGGGGGAGAACAACTTCCCCTTTTTTATACAGCGCTGACTTTAGCAATTCCTGGTCGGTCATTAAGTATTCATGTTGGGTCAATAAGGTATTCTGCAAGGAAGCCGAAATCAGGTTTCCATCATAGGCATAAACCGAGATGATTTGAGGTGAATTTATCGCCCAGTCTACTCTCTTTTCAAAGTTTTGAAGCTTCAGTATAATATCCGGATCATTCCATGAACATTCTACATGTGTCCATATTCTGATTGGCGTTTGCACATCAAAAAAAGGAGGCCCCTCTTTTCCAAAATTGTGAATAGACGTTTCCTCTTTACTGTCCTCGCATACACGGTAAAACTGATCATAATCAAAATGATAAACCCTCTCAAGCTGCTTTGAAGTTAACCTTTCTTGAAGTTTTTGTTGTATAGATTTATACCTTTCCTTGTTTTCGACTATCAGAAGATGATGTCCATGTTCAACGCCAGCTAGGACAAAATACACAGCGTTGTCAACATAATGGTCTACCTCATCATAGATATATAAGACATGTCCACGATGGGATATTTGCGTCATCCGGGTCAGCTGAACCATCTTTTCTTTCATAACTCACCTCATATTGTTAGAAATGAAGAATAAAAAGCAGCTTTACAGAAAGTGAAATAGGAAAATATACCTAAATCTACTTCTAGTTTAGCTGAATTGGAAGTATCGAACAAGGACTGTCGTTTTTTTTATATAAGATTAGAATTCTCATATCCACTTTAATGTAATAACTTCCTTTCCCAGTTAACGATCCAATAACAAATGAGGCTTATACTAGGTATACAGCGCGCTATTCATTCCAACATGAAAGGAACTCATAAGATGGGGATTCATACCTACTTCCAATCGTTAACCGATTTAGAGCGAATTATCCGATGCCCTGGTAAGTTCAAGTTTCAGGAGCACAGCGTGTCCGAGCATTCCTGGAAAGTCGTGCAATACGCCAAAACCTTGGCGGATATTGAAGAAAGCCACAGCGTCACCGTGGACTGAAAGAAGCTGTTCGAAATCACGAGCAGTCATGATTACGGGGAAATTTTTATCGACGATATCAAGACGCCTGTGAAGCATTACTCCCTCGAGCTCGCGCTATGCTGCAGCAGGTTGAGGAAGGCATGGTGGCTCATTTTATCGAGGAGCATATTCCGGAAGAGTTTAAATCGATCTTCCGCCGTCAGCTGCGGGAAGGAAAGGACGATTCCGTGGAAAGCCGTATTTTAGAGGTAGCCGATAAACTCGACCAGATCTATGAAGCTTTTGCCGAGCTGCAAAGAGGAAATACCGAGAAAGAATTTGTGCTTATGTACCGAGCGCCCCTGATCAAAATCAAAGGCATCAAGCTGCCTTCTTTAACAGTAGATTTGAACAGAAAAAAGCCAGCCTCGGTAGGCTGGTTTCTTAATATGATTGCGGAAAGGTAAACGGGCTTGCCGCATTAAAGCTTCTTGGCGTACAGGTTTAACTTCTCCGACATTTGATGAATTTCTTCGATGAACGATGAAATTTGCTGGGAAGACGCTGCCTGCTCGTCCACCACTTTCGTGATTTGCTCAATCGAGGTTTCGATGCGGTTCGTCGCCTCTCTGAAGTTCTTCAGCACCTCTTGCACCTCTTTGGTGGAGTCGACGGTGGTATGGGATAACTTGCGGATCTCCCCGGCTACGATGCCGAACCCCCTGCCTGTATCCCCCGCATGAGCCGCCTCGATGGCTGCGTTAATGCCAAGCAGGTTGGTTTGGTCGGCTACATTTTTGACAAGCTTAATAATTTCATCCGTCTTGTTGACTTGAACCACCGTTTCCTTGGCCAAATCAAGCAGCTGTTCGGTATGGTCAGCCAGTGTATTTGACCCGTTAGCCACGACATTCAGCTCGTTGCTCGCTTGCGAAAGGGCGTCGGATATTTGATCGGAAATGTCCATTAATTCTCTTTGTTTGCGTACCTGTACCGCAATGCCGCCAATTACCTCTCCCTCCGGATCGTGAAGCGGCGAAGCCGTTCCAACAAACTCGAATCCATAGAATTCGGCGGGCACATCGGCTTTAATCGGGGCATCCCCTTTAATAGCCCGGGTCAACGGTTCTTCCTCATGCAGGAGCTGTCCAACCTCAATAGGGAGCTGGATATCCTGCCCCGGCCAATAAGCTATAAATTTCTCCTTGTCACAGACTGCAATGGATAATTCAACGGGAACCGCTTGTTTGAACACAGGGACCATCGCAATCAGTTGCTCTAAGGATGTAATCGTCATGGTGTAATTCCCCCAATATTTTAATGAAAAATTACCTAATATATTAACTATCGGAAATTGAACTAATAAAATCAATAGATTACGAAACACGATTAGCGAAAAACTTCGCTTGGAATTGTTGGCCTGAATTAACAAAAGAGACACTCTTCGCGAGTGTCTCTTATCCTGATGATGAAAGTAATATAAGGAGCAAAATGAAAAAAATTCAATAGGTGAATCTGGATTACCTGATGATCCTCGCTCGATTTAACGCTTCGTCTGATTAGGACTTGTATTAGCTAAAATAGGCAGCATTTTCTCACTCTTTTCCATAAGCGAGCTGCATTGGCCACAGATCGGTTGATTCAATAAAACGAAGTTGTCCCTCATCCACCCGTTGCAATTTTCGTTGGTGCATGACCAAATCGCTGTCATTTCCTCTGGAAGGTCGATCATCTGTCTTTTCCGTGAATAGTACAAGCAGCATCCCTCTTTCTCTTCTGGAATAATGAGCGAAAAAAAAGCCCCAACACCAGTTGGGACTTTCTCACACTGTCTTACAGTTTAACAACGTTCTCGGCTTGCGGGCCGCGGTTGCCTTGTACTACATTAAATTCAACGCGTTGACCTTCGTCCAGCGATTTGAAGCCGTCGCCAACGATAGCGCTGAAGTGAACGAATACGTCGTCTCCGCCTTCAACCTCGATAAAACCAAAACCTTTGTCTGCGTTAAACCATTTTACTGTTCCTTTTTCCATGATTCATTACCTCCATATTTTTAATTTTGTACATGATCTTCAAATTTCAAAAAAAAATCACATATTGTACAAGGCTATAAATGAAAATCATAACCCTCTACAATATGTGAGTTCAGGTCGAAATTTCAATAAAATAACTATACCACAGTTGGAGCTGATTTACAACTTTACTGCAAATTTATTGTCTTCTGCAATGGCTTGTAAAAAAAGCCAACAACCATTTCTGGCTGAAGGCTTATTGGCCGTGCTTATTTGTCTTGCAGCTGTCCGGCGGAACTTGCAGGGGTTGCAGAACTTAAATAATCGCGCAGGAAGATCAGGAATACACTTGTCGACCAGGTGTATCCGGTATCTCGCAAAGCCCGGCCGTTCAAAGCGCTGTAGTTCTCGGCAAACCCGGACGCGGCGCAGACTCTGCAATAGCTTTCGGCATTCTCCAAAGCTTCTTGTTCATGCCCGTTTCTTCTCAAAATTTCCGATACGATATAGGCCAGGGGAGGCCAAATCGCCCCTCTCCAGTAGCCGTCTTCTTGGAAAAAATCGCTGTCCAGCGCTTCGGAAGCATATCCGTTTGCCGTTCGGAACCGATTGTGCTCCAGCAGTGAACCAAGCATACGCTCACGTAATCGATCAGGCAATCTGTCGCCCAGCAGCAGCGGGATGTACAGCATAAGGCTTGTTGTGCCGACGATCGTGTTCTCCGGAACCTTTCGGGCAATCCATTGATCCTCTTCAACGAGCGTTGTCAGCATCCTGGCTAACAAATCATCGGCTCTTCTCTCCCAGTCCGCGGCTTCTTCCGGTTGATTGAGCTTCAGGGCTGTCTGCTTCAGGAAATCCATTTGCAGGATCAGCCAAGTACAAAGATCAGGCGATTGGACCGGGACACCTTCGGCAAATACAGTCCCGTTATCCCACCCCGAATCATTGCCGTGATAATAGAGCGGAATTCCATCGGCGCCGCTCCGGTAGCTCAGCCACCATTCGGTAAGCTTGGAAATGGAGTGGTACAGCTCTTGCAAGACCTCCTCCGAAGGGAGAGAATGCTCCATCATACGTTCCAGGATAAATCCCTGAACGGGAGGTTTTACAAACCCCCTAATGATTTTACGGGCATGAAAGCAATCGGGGTAAGCGCCGTCCTCATCCTGAACACGAGCCATCGACAAGAACTGATCATAAGCAAGCTGCTCCCAGCCTTGGCACATGGCCAAAGCATTAAAGGCATAGTCCCAGCTCCAGATAAAATTCATGTAGGACTTGGTCATGAGCATAGCCGGTACCTTGACGTAGCCCTCAGGCTCAACCACGCCGGACCAATTGATGTAAAGAGCCAATTCCGCAAGCTCTGCATATGGTTCCGGGACACTCGGCATTTGGGCTGCGAACCGGGCGAACTCTTTTTTCTTCGTCTGCACATTAAATGGATAATCCCGATAAGGCTGCGGGTGAAACGTGACGTCGAATTGCACGATTTGAAAATCAAGCTGACCCGAATCGTCCGGATCTAATCGGAACGCAAACCGCTCGTTTCCTATTCCTTGGCGGTTCCAAACAGAGTCGTTTTGAACTTTGCCCTTATCGACGATCACCATTAAAGAAGAAGTATCACCGGCAAATTCCCACATAGAGTCCTTGTGATAAATAATGCGATCATATTGCTTTAACTTTTCCTTGTCGATCTGCACGCCGCAATTGCCGTTGAAATGAATCGTTTTTGTGTCCTGATAACAAAACCTCAGCTCTTGGTCCTGTCCGATCAGCCTACATTCCTCCGGCGTACCGATAGCTTGGTAGAGCACCTGCCTCCCAAGCTCATCCAGCAGCAGAATCGGATAATGCTCCTGATCGGCGAAACTTCCGTACAAAATACGCAAGCAAACGTTGTTCTTATAATCGCTATCTCTATCAAAAGGATAAGAAAAAGCCGTGTACGCACCATACGTACTGAACGCCTGACCCTTCAAGTTAAATTCCATTTCGTCACCATCCTCTCTAAATTGCGCAGACGAGATCGGAGTCATCTTCATCTTCCGATGCCCTTTGATTCCGTTAGCCTTTGATGCCGGTGCTCGCGATACCGCCTACGATATGGCGCTGCGCCGCGAAAAAGATTGCCAGCGGCGGCAGGCAAATCAATGCCGTTACCGCCATAACACCCCTCATGTCTACACCGTATACGCCCCTGAACAAAGCAAGCCCCAGCGTCAGGGTATAGTTACTTTGATCGTTCAGGAAAATGAGCGGCCCCAGATAATCGTTCCAGCTGTTCAGGAATTGGAAGACACCTACTAGAATAAGCACCGGCGCCATCAGGGGTATGATTAATCTTGTGAAAATCTGCAGCCGGTTTGCCCCATCTATACGCGCGGCCTCCTCCAGTTCAAGCGGAATAGTCATAATAAACTGCCGCATCAGAAAAATAAAGAACGGCGCCCCGAACCACGATGGCACGATCAGCGTTTTTAACGAGTTGATCCACCCCAGCCAATTGAATTCCATATACAAGGGAATCATCGTCACTTCCCAAGGGATCATCATCGTCGCCAGCAGCAGGATGAACAAAAAGTCTTTGCCTTTAAATTGAAACCGGGCGAAGCCGTAAGCGACCAGAGACGAAGAGATCAGCTGGCCGAGCATCGTCATGATGGTCACGGTCAAGGAGTTTTTCAAATATATATGGAACGGCTGCGATTTCCAGGCATCGATAAAATTATCGAAGTGCAGCTTTGATGGAATCCATTTCGGCGGGAACAAATAAAGTTCATCGATTGACTTCAACGCTGTCGTCACCATCCAGAAGAACGGCGCCAGGAATAAAATTGAAAACATGATCAATAAGAAGTAATTCAAGCTTCTGCGCATTCGGATCTCCTCCTTTCTATTATGCGCCTTTGTTT
The DNA here is from genome assembly GCF_002240225.1 of Paenibacillus physcomitrellae. Classification (NCBI taxonomy): domain Bacteria; kingdom Bacillati; phylum Bacillota; class Bacilli; order Caryophanales; family Paenibacillaceae; genus Paenibacillus; species Paenibacillus physcomitrellae. The sequence goes on from NZ_CP022584.1 coordinate 2,872,865, forward strand.
TTCTTCACTTCGCCTTCGTAGTACACCCAAGCGGAGGAGGACTTGAATACCAAGAGCGTCAATACCAGCACAATAATGAACATAAACCAGGCATTAGCGGCGGAATAACCCATCCGCGAGTATTTGAACGCGTTCTCGTACGTATACATGGCGTAGAAATACGTCTTGTGCAGCGGTCCTCCCCCAGTAAGCACAAGCGACAACGTCAGCTGCTGGAACGCCGAAATGATGGTCATAATCAGATTGAACAGCAGCGTTGGACTGAGCATAGGCAGCGTAATCCGCAGGAACTTATGCACCGAACCCGCCCCGTCGATCGAGGCGGCCTCGAACAACTCTTGAGGGATGTTCTTCAGCCCTGCCAGGAAAATCAGCATCATCGTTCCCTGCCCCCAGAGGCTTGCGATGACAATCGACACCGGGGCCCAGGTTGAACTGTTCAGCCAGTCCGGCCCTTGAATGCCGAGTAGCGACAGGAAATAATTCAGAATGCCGTATTCACCGCTATACACCCAGGCCCAAATCATCGCAAGCGCTACGCCGGAAATAACCGAAGGCAGATAAAACACGGTGCGAAAAAAAGCCTTCCCCCGCCGATTGTGATGCAGCAGCATGGCAAGTCCAAGCGCAATGATCAGATTGAGCGGAACAAATAAAGCAGCAAATCTGACCGTCACTTCCAAGGAGGTCCAAAACAACGGGTCGGCAGTGAACATTTCAATATAATTGCCGAAGCCGATAAAATGGGACTGGCCGACAATCGGCCAATCGAAAAAGCTGACAACCAGCGAAAAAAGCAGCGGTCCGAGCGTGAAGGCAAACAGCCCGAACAGCCAAGGAAAGATAAAGAGGTAGGGTGTGACCCTACCCCACTTGATCTTTCTGCGCCCCTTCGCAAGCGGATAATGGGTATTAACGGTAGAATTCATCTCTGTCCGTCCCTTCCGTGAGAATGGGTGTTAATGATTCAAATATTTCTCGGAGTCCTTGACGGCCTGATCCATCGCATCCTGTGCATCGTTGCCGAGCATAATCGCTTCGACCGCTGTCGCCAGATTGCTGTCGATTTGATCCCATTTCGGATTGAGCAGAAATGCCGGGATGTTCGTCGAGCGATCCAGCATCGTATAGAACGGTTTATACAGCGGATCTTCCGACAAATTCATCTCCTTCGCAGTGCTGGAGCGGACAGGCAGGTCTGCCGTGCGAATCTTGATGGATTCCGGTGATACGAAGAACTTCAAGAACTCCCAGGCCTCCTCTTTATGCTTGGAATCCTTGGCAATCGAAATGGCGGATTCGTTAATAACCCCTTTGAGCGGCTTGTCGCCGAATGCCGGCGTTACGACCGTTCCAAAATCCATGTTGGCGTCCTTAAAGCCTTGCAGCGGCCAAAGGCCCGTTTCCCACATCGCAATTTTCCCGGCTTTAAAAATATCGTCGCCGCTTTGCTGGTTTTTGCCACCGACCAGCACGCCGTAGCCATCCTTGATGGCATTGCTCTGCGTCTCCAGCGCCTCTACCGTCTCTTTCCCATTCATGTAACCGTCGATCTGCTTGCCGTCGTCGCTGACGTAGCTGCCGCCGTTGCTCCATACCGTGCCTTGCAGCCCATATACGTCGACGCTGGCACGCATGCCGATGCCGTACTGCTTTTTACTCTTATCCGTCAATTTAACCGCCATCTGCTTCAGATCATCCCAGGTCCAGCCATCTTGGGGATACGCGACACCTGCTTCATCAAACAGCTTCTTGTTGTAGTAAACGACCCTTGTCGTAAAGCCTACCGGCAAACCGTAAGTAACCCCGTCGATTCGGTCATAGTTCAGCAATCCGGGATAGAAATCATCAATGTTCAAATCCGCATCCTTCTCGATATAGCTGTCCAACGGCTCCAATGATTCTTTATAGGTTGGAAAGTTATACATGTACATGACATCCGGCGGATCGCCTGCCCCGAAGCCGGCCGACATCTTCTGGTCAAATCCGTCGCCGTACGGTTCCACTTGAACTTTGATATTCGGATGCTTCTGCTCGAATTGCTTGGCCACTTCCTGTTCGAACTGCAAGGACTGGCCTGTATCCCATGTGGCAAAACGAATGGTAACCGGCTCCTGCGAGCTGCCACCTGCAGTCTGCTGTTCGCTGCCGTTGTCCTTGCCGGCAGCCGCATTCCCACCGTTGTTGCCAGAATTGCCGCTGCCGCTTGAACCGCAAGCACTTAGCGCAAGCATGGACAGCAGAAGCATACTTGTCAGGACGATGACGCTTTTCTTCATTTGTCTTCCCCCTATGCTATTTATTTAAGTAATGAGCGAGTGTAAGCGGGAGTAAATTTATAAACCGCTTACATCCCTTATTGTAGAGATGATGTAAGCGGTTCAACACTGACGGGCGTTCGTCGTTTTGGGCGTATTTGTCCGACTATGGCTGCGGCTGGCAGACAGGGGTCGCTACGTTTGCCGGGATTCGTCCTTTTGTCGGCCACGGAATTGACTCGGTGTCATTCCGTTGCTGCGCTTAAACCATTTGCTGAAATACTTGCCGTCGCTCATGCCAATCTGCTCCCCGATCTCCTGTAGCGTCATCGTTGTATGGCAGAGCAGCTCACAAGCCAGCTCTAATCTAAGCCGATATAGGAAATCTATAAAGTTCTCGCCCGAAACCTTCTTGAACAGTGTACTGAAGTGGCTGCGGCTTAAACCAACCCGTTCGGCTACCTCAGTGACTGACCACGGGTATTTTAAATTGTCTGCCACCAGACGGACGGCCTGAAGCAGCGGCGAGGGCCAGCTCTCGGCTTCGATTCCATACTTGCGTTCGAGCTCCACCTTGCGATGCAATTCAAGCGCTTCCTCCATCCAGGCTGCGGGGTGCTTGATCTCACCGCTCTTGTGGACATACATCGCAGCGATCGCGCTCTTACGCTCAAGCAGGAGCGTATCGAGCTTGAGCTTCATAGCCGGGGATGCTGCTGCGTAACAGCGTTCGCGGCTAAAAGGAATAACTGCTCCCGGATCCAATCGATCCAAGGAAGCCAGCAGCTCGCCAAAATCCTGAGCCACCTGAATGACATACAAGTACACACCATGCTCCATCCAGCTCCATTCCGCGTTCCAGCGCTGCTGCAGCTCGCCCTCAAATTCATTATCCGCCCCATACAGCCAAGAGCTGAACAACGCATTGAATCGGGCCTCCGCCGCCGCTTCTGTTCCTGCTGCCGCTCGCTCAGCGAGGATCTCTCGCCGGAATTCATCCAAATAAAGATCCAATTCCTCATCTTCGAAGGCCGTCTTCACCAAATAGCCGGAGACACCCAGCTTGATGCCTTGCTGCGCATATTCGAAATCCCGGTGGCAGCTTAACAGCAATATTTTTGTCTTAGGCTCCGCGCCCTTAATCCGTTTAGTCAGTTCAATGCCGTCCAGCTCCGGCATTACGATATCCGTGATGACCACCTGAGGTTTGTGTTCTTCAAAGGCTTCCCAAGCCTTGGTACCGTTCGGCACATCTGCTACTATCTCCATCCCGTAGTCCGCCCAATTCACCGTCATTCGTAATCCTTTGCGTACAATGACTTCATCGTCAGCAATCAACACTTTAATTGGCACGTCCATCCTCAGTCTCCTCTCTTCTAGGCCATACGAACGTGATCGTCGTCCCTTTCCCTTTCGTCGATTCTATGCGAAGACCGAAACCCGGCCCGAAATGCAGCTTAAATTTCTGATCAACGTTATAAAGCCCCAAACCTCCCCGCGTAGTCTTTGGCGTTTCCGCCTGCAGGAGCGTTCGGAGCCTAGCTTCGTCAATCCCTCGCCCATCGTCCTCCAGGATCATCTGCAGGTAATCGTTCTCTGCTTTCAGCCGCAGGACGATGCGCCCGGCGCCATCCTCAAAGCCGTGGAAAAATATATTTTCGAATAACGGCTGCAGACTCATCCGCGGTATAAGACAATGGATCGCCCGTTCATCAATGTCCCGTTCATAATCGAACACCTCCCCGAATCGGATTCGCTGAATGCTTAAGAAGTGATCAATCCGCTTCAGCTCCTGCTCCACCGTCACCAGCTCCTGGGAAAGATCCAGATTGCCTTCCAGCACCACCGTTAAGTGATACAGCATCTGCCTAATCTCCTCATTGCCCTGCAGTCTCGCCTTCCATTGAATCGAGTTCAGCGTGTTGAACAGCAGATGCGGATTAATTTGATAATGCATGGCCCTGAGCTCCGCTTCTTTCTTCAGCTTCTCGGTCCGCGCCACTTCGTCGAACAGCGATTGTATCTGCTCAAGCATGTTGTTGAAACTTCTGCCCAGCACGCCCAGCTCATCATCGGAATCGATGGTGAACCGGGCTTCGAGTTGACCCGTTCCTGCTTTGAGCATCAAATTCTTCAAATGTTTGATTCTGCCGGTAAGCCGTGAGGACAGCCAGTAAGCCAGCAGCATGGCTAGCAGCATCGCCCCCGCCAAACCAATGACTGTATAAGAGCGAATAACTGCCGTGGATCGATAAAATTGCTGATAAGACAGCCTGGCTTCGATTGTCCAGTCGTTTGTTTTGAGCAGACTCGTCCAGATCACATCATCCGCATGGGGAATGAAATGATCGTTTGTCTTGTAAATTGATTGATTGGAA